>CAYXSL010000047.1:0-26241 GCA_964466605.1 uncultured Verminephrobacter sp. | reverse complement strand
CCAGCCAGGGCCAGCCCATGCGGGGCAGGGTCAGGTTCAGCAGGACAACGGCCAGAACGCCCGATGCGCCCGTCAGAATCAGGCGGTAGCGGACAGACAGACGCTGCGTCATGTCTTCGGCAATTCCCCCGACCGCAGCGGGCAGCAACACTGCCAGCCATCCCCATACCCACGCCCCCAACTTCAGCGAGCCAGGGTCGCCCCACTGCAATGACTGCAGCACACCCAGACTCCACCCACAACCTATACCCAGGAGCAACGCAGCGCCGCCCAGGCGAGGAACATCCCCAAAATGAAAGCGTTGCGGCATGCCACTGCCGTACGCGGAAGCATGGCTGCGCATCCATCGCACGATGTACCCTGCAGCCAACGCTGCGACGATGAATGCCACCACAGATAACCAGATCATGAGCGGCCGATCGTACCCGGACTCTGCCCAGATACCAGCAACAAAGCGCTAGCCAAGCCTTCACGTGGCAATCGATTGACACCTGTTGCGTGAAGTAGTACCGGCATTGGCCAACGAAGTAACAGAAAATCCCTCAGAAGCAAGCTCGACGCGCTTCAAACAGGAAGCCACGCCATCTAACTTGGGTCTTAACGAAGCAGCGCACGGTAGAGACGCATGACTTTCGCGACATATTGCTGCGTTTCTGGATATGGGGGAATCTGTCGCCCATACTTCATCACGGAACCTTCTCCCGCGTTGTAAGCAGCCAGAGCCAGTTCCTTGTCCCCGTCAAACATGCGCAGCAAATCTGCGAGGTAACGGCTCCCGATTTGTGCGTTCACCTTGGGCTCCATGGCTGCATGCTCTCCTCCCGAGGCGGGACGGGAGGCTACGCCATAACGCTCCGCTGTGGCGGGCATCACCTGCATCAGACCCAGGGCACCTTTGCGCGAGACAGCCTTCTCGTTGAATGCCGACTCCGCGGCCGCTACCGCTATCACCAGCGCTGGATCCAGCGACTGCGCCAAGGCAGCGGCCTCCAGATGCGGCCTGGCCGCGTCATAGCCAGGAAACTGCAACGCCGAGGCGCCTCGTCCTTTGCTCTTGTCTGCGTTTTCAGTGTGGACCGATGGAATGCGGCTGAGCCATTTCACGCTCCGCGATGCAGGCGGCGGTGAGCCATTGCCCATATGCACTACACCGTCACCATCCACAAACTCCCAAACACCATCAGCCTGCGCTACGGACAGCAATACGCCCCACAAGAAGACGAACAGCGCGGCGCCGCGCAGAGGACTGCTAAATCTTCTAAGGCGCCCATGTCGCACTTTTCTTTGGCCCCATTCGCTCATCTTTTCCGATCCACCATGCAGCACTCAGCGCCAGAGGCCTTTGGCCATAGACCAAATGCGCCGAAACCTAGTCTCGGGCTGCTCGGGCTGCAGCCAAGCATCTCCACGTCGCACACGCACCAGCCGTGCCGGCATGCCTGCAGCAACCATACCGGCAGGTACATCCTGCCGGACCAGAGCCCCCGCAGCCACCACGGCACCACGGCCAATGGTCACCCCCTCCAGAACAATGGCGCCCGCCCCGATCCAGGCCCCGTCTTCGATCGTAATCTTCGCGCGCGTAATCCGATTGCGGGCGATGATCACATCTCCCTCGTCGATGGCATGCCCCGCAGACAGGAGCTTGGCATGGGGCCCGATCAGCACATCTTCGCCAATCTCCAGCCCCCCCTCGCCTGAGAGGTAGCCCCCCACGTTCACAATGGTGCGCGCACCAATGCGGATTCCTACACAGGGGTCTGCCACCACATCGCCCAACACCAATCGCGTCTGCGCGTACAGACTGACCCCGTCAGCCAGGCTCAACACATCGGCACGCTGACCAAAGCGCATCACAGACACGGACGGGTCAATCCTGCAGTTGGCACCAAGGACATCCACCCCCGCATGCGACACCGTGAAATCGGGAACCCCTAACAGCATATTGCCCTCACCATGGCCATCCCATCTATTCAGGCATCGCCCATGAGTCGGCGCCAGCGTCGAGACCAGACCCCCCTCGGAGGAGGAGGCGCTGTCAATTTGGCGGCCAGTTCAGTTTCAATCGCTGCCTTTTCGGCCCGCACGATATCCATTTCTGCGCGCAACTCCCTGACCTCGAACTGCAGCTTGCCGATGATGTCCTTGGCCTCCGAAAAGGCCTTCTGGTGCTCCAGCAGCGACGCGCGCTCGCGCTGGTGCACTACAGTGAGCGCTTGCAGATCATCACGCAGCTTGTCGGCAGCACCACGGGCCTCGATCAGCTCCCAGGCAGCAGCGTCCACCGAAGGGGTCACTACCGCCATCCACTGGTAGACATCAAAATCCTGCCACCCTGCTAACAGTGCCTGGCGCTGATCACCGGACAGCGCACTCCAATACCAGGCAAATTCGCTGCACTCGACCGGCACCCGGTTAGCTTCCCAAACTCGGGGCGACCACCCGCAATCCAGCAGTATCTTTTCAATACTGCGTCTGGTGAAGAACCGCACATGGGTCCGGTCCAGCTGGCCCTTGTCTGAGTAGTCGAAGATGCCATTGCGCATCGCCGCCACCACGCCGGCATAGGCGATGTTCGGCACGGAGATCACCAGGCGCCCCATGGGGGCGACAAACTCGCTCAGACGGTGCAGCACCTCCTCGGGTTTCCTGAGGTGCTCAAGCACGTCGCAGGCCAGCACCGCATCAAAACGACGGCCAGCGATCGCACCCAGCCAATCGGTGCCGTCCAGGTTCCCGGAGATGACTTCGACCCCCAATGTCTTGAGCACCGCCAGGGCCTCTGGGTCGTTTTCGACCACCGTCACCCGATGGCCGCGCTCCAACAGGACCCGGGTCATGGCGCCAGGGCCCGGCCCCAGCTCCAGCACCGAACCGCCCCCCGGCGGAACACGGCGTAGCAACCGCGCAGCCCACTCATCCCCATCCGGTTCAAATGCGTAGTCGTAGCGCTCAATCTTGGTCATGCCCGTCCCTCGACTTGTGTTTCTGCTTCTAGTTCTGGCGCTTGTTGCCGCCACATCTGATCCCACAATCCCCACTGCCACCAGGCCCAAGGCCGGGTTCGCACGTCGTGTTCAAGACGCTGAACGACTGTGTCGATGGCCCACCTGGGGTTATCCGGCAAAGGCTCAACCAGCACTTCAAGATGTTCCGGGCTTCGCGAACAGGTCACCGCGTGAAGCAACGGGACTCCTGTGGACTGGGCCAGGCGTTCAATGCCCGTGGGCAGACTCAGCCCCCCCCCGAGAAAAGGATGGCCCCGAAGGCGACCAAACTCGGGCCGCCACGCATCGGCCAGGATCACCCAGCCCTGCCCCGCCCTCAGGCTTTCATGCACCGGGCGCAGGCCATCACTGGTGGTGTGCCAAATGCCGCCGGTCACGGCGGTGTAGCCCTGAATCTTGCGCAACAGAAAGTTGCGCTGCGCCGCCTGCAGCTCGGGGTTATCGAGCACGGGCATCGTCAGCACATTGGTGGCGACCCCGGCTCGCGCGAGCGCCACCGGAGCCGTCAGGAGCCGGTCATAGTGGTTAAGCACCAGTATGAACCCCCTGCCCTGTCGGGCGAGACTCTTCGCATGCTCGGCCCCTTGCAGGTCAATGACGGGCCCGCCCCTGCAACCCAGCCGATGGAAAGCCATGGCATCCACCATCTCTTGTGCCAGCATCGCCAAATGGGCCTTTGCCCATTGCGCGTGCTCTCCCCCCGTGGCCCCCGGAAACACCCGGGCAAACAGTCCTTCCAGCCAACGCAACAAAGGCTCGCGCTCAGCGGCAGATTCGCGGCCTATCCGCCCGGCCAGCCGCCAGGGCAAGGTCGTGGGCACGCGGGCCATGGAGGGGAAGAGCAGGTCCAGAGACCAGGCACGCGTCATTCCACCAACACCCACTCATGCTCAAGCCAGGCCACGCCAAACTCCCGGTGTTTCTGGTTCAGCACGGTGAAGGGCTGGATCAGCTCCGCCATGTCCAGGACCTGGATGCCGGAATCGTCCAGCACATACACACTCCACAGGTACTCCCCCGACAGCAACGGAAAGCGAGGAAAGCGCGCGCGGATGCGATGGGCGCCAATGCCCTGCAGCGGCTTGCCCCCTGCGCGGAACTGCGTACTGGTACCAAACACATTGTCTTTATCCGGCCGGACGATCGCAAACAACACATGAAATGGCGCATCGGCATAAGATTCAATCACGATCTCCACCGACAAGTCCTGGAAGGAATCGACCTGCGCAGGATTGACCCCGTCCCCGGTTTCGATGGTCAACCCACCGATCTTCACCAGAGGAACCCCCGAAGCCGTGGCCGCCACAGGGGCTGCATCTTCCTTTTTTGCCGCCTCATCCGACTCGACGCGCAGATGCGCATACCGGCGCCGCTCATGGGACTCGTAGGCCGTTACCACATCTTCGGTCGCCCCGATGGCCTGTATCTGCCCCCCATGAACCCACGCGGCCCGCTGGCACAGGCTGCGCACCTGGTAGAGGTTGTGGGAGCAAAACAGCACCGTCGCACCGCGTTCACGCAGTTCCAGAATGCGGTTCAGGCTCTTCTTTTGAAAATGCAGATCCCCCACGGAGAGGGCCTCATCCACGATCAGCACATCCGGGTCGATGGCGGTCGCTGCAGCAAATGCCAACCGCATGAACATGCCGGAGGAGTAGGTCTTGACAGGACGCTCCAGCGTCTCCTGCGTCAACTCAGAGAACGCCGTGGCTCGTGCAATGAAGTCCTCCATGGCGCCCCCCTCCAGGCCATGCAAGGCAGCCATGAAGCGGATGTTGTCATAGCCAGACTCTTCGGGGTGAAAGCCCGCGCCCAGCTCCAGCAACGCAGCCACCCGCCCCTCTTGCGTCACCGCCCCACTCGTCGGCCGGATGGTGCCCGCAGCGATCTTCAGCAAGGTGCTTTTGCCGGCGCCGTTCTCGCCGATCAGGCCGAACGTCTCGCCCGCCTGGACCTCAAAGTCCACACCAGTCAGCGCCACATGCACCCGGTGGCGCTGGCTGCGCGTCACCCATTCCCACAGGCGGTCCTGAGGGCGGGCGTACACCATATAGGTCTTTTCGATGCCCTCAAAGCGGATGGTCATGATTTACAGAGCCTCGCCCAACGCGGACTTCATCGAACGGAAGAACCACCACCCGCCACCGCCGAGCAGCACTACCCACACCGTCAGGGCCACGGGCGTTCCGGGTGGCACAGGCATGTGCAGCACCGCGCCTTGCACCATCAGCACCAAGCAGGCCAGAGGATTGAACAGGAACCAGCGATGGAACTGCTCCGGCACCTGGGACAGTGGGTACACGATGGGCGTTAGATAGAACCAAAGCTGCAAGCCAAAAGCCACCATGGAGCCCACATCGCGCCACAGAAAATGCGCCATGCTCAGCAACAGCGTGAGGCCATAGGTCAGTGCAATCTGTGCTAGCACCAGCACTGGCAACCAAGCCAGCGAGGCATAGGGCCCTACGCCCTGTCCTACCGACAGCACCAACAGCAACCCGTAGCCAATGCCCAGCACCAGCAGGCTGCCGCCCACCGACACGGCCGGCAAGATTTCGGCTGGCATGGGCTGCTTGCGCAGGAAATCCTCATAGGCGGCCAGGCACCCGACCCCCCGCCCAATGGCATCGGTGAAAGGTAGCCACACGGCCAAGCCGGCGAGCAAGTGCAACAGGTAGCCATTGTTCACATCCAGACCAGGCACCCGCACCGCCAGCACCAAACCAAACAGAACATAAAAGATCGCAAGGGAAGCCAGCGGTTGTACGAACGCCCAGGCAAAACCGAGCACCGACCCGGCGTAGCGGGTCTTGAACTCGCGCACCATCCAGTAGCGCCACAAAACCCACAACTGACGCGCGTTCCGGGGAGCAGCCGACGACACCGCCGTCGAAGGGGATTCAGGACGCGTCATGACACCGTCCGCAGCCATTGCATCGACATGGCTACACCCTCTTCAAACGCCATGGTGGGCGCCCAATTCAACTCATTCTGCGCACACTGGATGTCCAGCACGTTCACCGGCGGATCAAACGGGCGCGCCGGGAAAACCCGCCGCTCCACGGCCCGGCCCAGCAGCTGCTCCAGGGCCTGGATGATTTCATTGACGCTATGCCCCGCACCGCCGCCAATGTTGAAAATCCGCGTCGACCCTTCATGGCGTGCAGCACTCACAAACGCACTCCCCACATCGGAGGCATAGACGAAATCTCGCACCACGGAACCGTCGCCCCAGACATCCAGCGGCTGGCCATGCAAAGCACGGTGCGCAAACACCGCGATCACCCCTTGCACACCATGGGGCTGCTGCCACTCGCCATACGGGTTGCTCAAGCGCAGAATGCGGCAGGGCAGGCCATGCTGCGTTTCTTCGATGCGCAAGTGGTGCTCGATCGCCAGCTTGGTGGCCCCGTAGGCCCCCATCGGCAGGGTCGGATGCGTTTCGCTCAGCGGTACAAACTGAGGCCGTCCATACACCGCCCCACCCGACGAAGCAAACAACAGCCTGGGGCGGGCGCCCTTGTGGCGCAGCGCCTGCAGCAGGCGCAAGGTGCCCACCAGGTTGGTCTGCACATCCTGCACCGGGTCTTCACTCGCCGTGGCGGGCACCGTGGACGAAGCCAGATGAACGATCACATCGGCACCGCCCACCCGGTCCCACCAGGAGGCCAGGTCAAAACAATCCGCCTGCACCTCACCCGCCAGCCAGGGGGCGCTGCCCGGTTGTGGCAGCGTCCGGTCCACCGACCACACCGCCATGCCCTCGGCCGCCATGGAGCGCCCGATATGGCGCCCCAGAAAACCTGCCCCACCCAAAATGGCACAACGCATCAGGATTCGCCTCGCGGTTTCTGTGCACGGGCGCGCTGCAGGCCCACTTCGAAATCACGGGCCACAGTGTCCCAAGTCAACCCCCGGGCGAACGCCTCGGCACGCTGGCTCATGGCGTGGCGCCGCGCGTCGTCCTGCAGCAAGGCACACACGGCGTCTGCCAGCTTCTCGGGCGACGCCTGCGCCAGCACCACCACATCGTCATTGAGCAGCCACTCCACATTGCCCCCCCGGTTGGACACCACGGCACAGCCGCTGGCCATCAGCTCCAGAGGAAGCAGCGATGCATTGGTGAGCGACAGCACCAGAGCTGCATCGCACTGGCTGTACAGGTCCGGCAGGTCGTCCAGCGCCAACGTGCCGCAATTCAGGTGGGGAAACGGAATGTGATAGCCCGCAGTGTCCCAACCCGCCAGCACAAACTGCACATCAGGCAAGCGCTCCCACACGGCGTTCAGCACCAGCAGGCCCATTTCGAACGCACGCCGGGGCGTGGGGGGCCGGGCATAGAAGAACACCCGGCGGATTTCCGGCTCCCGCCGGGGCAGGCGGCGGTAGCGCTCCAGCTCCACGCCAAAACCCACCGGATGGGTGGTCATGCCGTATTCCTGCGCGAGCTTATGCGCCAGCCAGCCACCGGCCGTGATGCCAAAAAATCCGAAGTGGTAGGTGTTCTCGGCCAGCACCGATTCCGATCCCACCGGGTAGAAATGGGGCTCGTAGTCCTGCACAAAATACAGTTTGTGCTGGGCGCCCGTGAACGCCCGCACCGCATAGGCCGTGTCCCAGCCCGTGGCCAGAGCAAACTCGCAGGGGGGCAGCTGGTCCAGCCCCAGCAGCACCTGGGCCTGCAACGGGAAGAAATGCTCGCGGATTTCGTCGCGAGCTTCCCTTGCGTCCTGGTGCATGACCGGCTTGCCGATCACGATGGTGGACGTGTAGCCCATCTGCTCCAAGTGCCAGATCGTGCGGAAGATATTGAGGTGCCCGCCCGAGCCCAGGTTGAAATCGGGAATGAACCACAGAAGGGTTCCCACCCCCGCCTCGCCCGTCACAGCTGGCAGCACATAGGGCAGGGCAAAATCGTAATGCCGAAAGACATCGACATACCGGCCAGGCCCCTGGCGCAGGCGGCGCACCACAGCGCGCGTGGCAGCCAACACACCTTCCTTGCGCACCATCTCCTTGACGCGCCAAATCTTTTTCTTGAGGTTCAACGCCATGATCAGGCTGCCCCCGCGCGCTGCAATTGCTCATCGCGCGACACCGAGCGCAACAGCCAAGCGGGCAGGCGGTCGTGGCGCGTCCCCAGGTATTGCCCCACCACACGCGCCAGCTCAATGCAGGCCATGTACCCGGCATTCTTGAACAGGCGCCAGCCCCGCAAACCACCCGTGCGCAGCCACGCCAGATCCCGCTTGGCCAGGTGCACGGCCGACTTCAGGGCCCGGGGCAGGCTGTCCTGAATGCGGTAGCCGAAATAGAGGTTGAAAGAGCGCGCCTCGTCAAAGTTGCGCTGCAACGTCTCCCACACGCCGAAATCGTGCGAGTGGAATACCACCGCATCGGGAACAAAGGCCTTGGCATGGCCAGCCTCGATGGCGCGCAAGGCCCAGGTCTGGTCTTCGGCAAAGGCCACGTCGGGCAAGGGCAATTGCTCCCACACGGAACGACGGATACACGAGTTGTTGCTGGAGAAAAAATGCAGCCACTGCCGATAGCCAGGATCGACCGCAAAACGGGCGCGGTCGTCCAGGCGCACCACCGACAACTTGTCGCCAAACCCGGCAAAGTGCTGGGTCAGCTCGCAATGCGTGACATGCCGAGCGTGGGGGTGGGCCCGGTGGGGCCCAAAGGCTCCCGCCACCGCAGGATCAGAATCGCAGCCCTGCACCATGTTGGCCAGCCACTGCGGGTTGGCGGGCCGGGCGTCCTGCGTGATGAACACCAGAAACTCGCCCACCGCCATCGACGCCAGAAAGTTGCGCGTGCGGCCGTGGCCGAACTCCGCAGCGGGAATGGTCTCGACACGCACACCGTAGCGGCGCGCCAAATCCACGGAGCCATCCGATGAACCGGAGTCCACCACAATCACTTCGAAAGGCCAAGGCGTCTGCTGGGCCAGCACCGCCTCCAGCACACCGCCCAGCAAGGGCCCACCATTTTTGACTGGTATTAATACAGACGCTCGAATATCAGCCATGCGAAGCAACAGCAAGTCCTAGAGAAGGCGAACCCGTGAGTCTAACAAAACCGCCTGCAGGGACCTGCCCAGTGCTGCCTAGGGACTATTGCTGCGGTTTCACCACGGCTTCTTCTTCAGGCTTTGCGTCCGCCTTGTCGGCCACGGCACTATTGGCCTTGGTAGTGAATTCACGGATGGCTGCGCGGTCGATCTCCACGCCATAGCGCTTGAACAGATCGTTGCGAATCCTGGCTTGCGCTTCCTGGCGGCAATGGCTAGCGGCGCGGCTGGCAGCGAAGGATTTGGACTCGTCCCACGTCAGTTGGCGCGCATCACGCTTTTGCAACACCGAGAACAGGTAGACAAATTCACCATCTTGCACCGGCCCCAGCAGTTCACCAGCCTTCACCGTCTGCAGGGCACGCATGAAGGTGTGATCGCCGTCCAGCGTAATCCACCCCAGGTCACCCTGCACGTCCAGCGAATACTCTCCCTTCGCGCGCATAGCTACCAACGCAAACTTGCGCTGCCCCTGAATTACAGCCCTGGCTTGATCCTGAAGCCAAGCCATGGCCGATCCACCACCAATCTCCGTCGCTACTGGCAAAATGATGCGCTCCACCCGAGCCTGTGATGGCAACACAAAGGCATCAGGATGAGCATCGTAGTACCGACGAGTATCCTGCTCAGTACCCGGAGCCTCGCAGGCTGGTGCGAGTTTTTTGTAGACTGTAAGGCCATAGACGTCGTCGAAACGCTGGACTGCACCCTCTTCCGTCTTGCGCGTCAGATTCAGACGCTCGCCCTCAAGCACGAGCACGCGGGTCATCGCCATTTCCTGCACAACCCCCTCCACCCCCCATGCATTGCGCGCAATCTGCCGAAGATCAATCCGGCGATCAAGATAATCCGACAGATCCTGCTCGCTCACCAGCTCGCCATTCGCCATGCTGGCAAAAGGTTTGGCCGACTGGGCCCAAACCGGGGCCAGCGCCATACACAACGCAGCAACGGCTACATGCTTAATTTTCAGCATCATCTCTTTTCGTCCTCTTTATGGCATTTGGGGCTGCGCCTGTTCCCACAGGGGCCCATAGATAATTTCAACGCCCATCTTTTTTGGCAACGCGGCAGAGTTGTAAACTACCAAGTCCTGAACACCGTCCGCGTCGGCATCCACCAGTTGCAAGCCGGTGGCAAACCCATCCACTGTCAGCGAGCGCGTCTCCAGCACGGCGCCGTCTAAACCTAAGCGCTGAAAGTACAGGCGAGAATCTGTCGCCCATATCACCAAGTCATCAGCCAACGGCAACACCCCCACCGTACCCACGGGTTGAGGTGCAGCGACCCACTGAAGTTCCCCACTGTCCATGTTTAAGCGCAGGTTGCGTCCACCTGTTTCCAAAGCCACATACAGCCAGCGACCAGAAGGCGATGGCCGGGTTTGGCGCGGAACGATTTGCGCGTCCACAGGCACCGTCAGCAGCGTGCGCGCTGCCCCAAGCAAGTTGTCCTCCGGCACAAAAACAACACGCTTTTCATCTAGACAGGCCACCACCACGCCCCCTTCGGAAACACCTGGAGCACGCCGCACACGTACCGGATGCCAAGGAGCCTCGCACCACTTGGCACGCTGCACGCGTGTGGACTCCGGCTGGTCTGGCACATAATCCACCCAAGCCACCTCCTTGCCACTGTAAGGCGTTGCCAGCATGCGAAAGCGCCCGTCGGCTGCCTCCACTAGCACCACGTCGCGCGGCGAGAGCCCCACAGGAATCTGGCGGATCAACTGCAAGCGCCCCTCCACCACACGAAATACGTCAAGGGAAAAACTACCCTCCACCGCTGCAACCACTAGGTCATCGCTGAGCCAGATCGCACCGTCGGGATGGTAGGCCACCGCCTGCTTATCCAGCAGGCGCGCCTGACGCCCCTGCATCTCATAGAGCACCACCGTACTCTTTTCGTGCTCCACCGTCACCAACCGGCAACCCGCAGCACCACAGCGCAGCTCTCCACCCCATGCCATGGGCACATCGATCCCAATACGCGCCGCCTGCTTATGCACAGGTAATCCGCCATTGATAGAAACAGCACCAGATCGCCCCTGGGGCGACATTGGAGGGGACTGACACGCAGCCAGCAGCACAACAGCGACGGCCACCACCGCCAACTGAAAAGGACGCCCAAATGTCATTTCAGAATTCCCATTTTTGACACACCAAAACAAATAGCGCCCAAAGGCGCTATTTGTTTTAGGGGTGACATCACGCCACCCTTCGTTACGCATAAAGATGCGGACAAGCCGCATCTTCACACATTAACGGTGTGCGCCCAGCAGGGTTTGCACAGCGCCAAAAGCGGGAGCAACGATCGTGGAGTAAGCAACCACGTCACCACCGATGGTAGCGATAGGACCTTCAGCAGCGGGAGGGGCCACTGGAGCGTCGCCAGGCAGAACCGACGGATTCCACTCAATGAAGCCATCGGTGAACGCAGCAGGGCGACCAGCAATGGTTTCAGGATCAAACCACGACAGTTCGCTTTCGTTCAGAACGAAGTTCACAGACTGACGGTTTTGGGCGTTGTCATAGATATTGACAGTGTGCGTGCCCTTGTGGTTACCAGTGGACCACACAGTGATACGAGTATCGTTGCCGCTGTTCAGCACGCCATCGATGAAGTAACGCAGAGACATTTGCGTCGTGTTAGCACGAGCAAAGGGCTCAGCCAAAACAGGAGCCGTACCAGCAACCGAAGCTGCGCCAGCCACGCGCTGCAGGCTCAGGTGACCCATGGTGGTCAGGTTGGTGCCAGCAGCCAAAGCCAGAGGGCCGTCGATCACGGGCGTGTAAGCCACAGTCTTAGCAGCGACGTCCACATAGAAAGCATTACCAGCGATTTGTGCCGAAGCAGCGCCAGCAGCAGCCAGAGTGGTTGCGCCAGGAGCCAAGCAAACGGCAGCAGGAGTCAGACCAGCAGCAACGGCACCCACGGCGAACACCATGTAACCGCGCTTACCTTCCATGCCAACACCCGAAGATGCAGCCCAATTGAAGCCGGTGTACTGCTTAGCGGTCATACCGAAGCAGCCATCCACACCGTGGTTGGAGTTTTGGTCGAACCAAGTCCAGAACACTGGCACAGTACGGTCGGATTGATTGATGATACCGACAGCTGTCGTGTTGGTAGCAGCGCCGTTGTGGATCACGTTAGGAACCACGAAACCGTTGGAGAACGAACCGACGGTATAAGCCTGAGCCACACCAGCCGTCAGCGCAGCTGCCGCAACGGCTGCCAGAGCAAATTTTTTCATCTTAAATGTCCTTAGAAAAAAGAAGGAAGCTTCCCACCCTTGCGGGCTGTGCAACCCATCCGTCAAACCGTTTGGGCTGCGAGTATCTTAGCCCGTGAACACAGGGTTTTCAATCCTTGCATCACTTTCATTTTTTTCACCCTTGTTTTGTTGCAGCAACACAACGAAGCCTGCCAAGGCTTGCACACCTCAAAGAATGCTCTTGCGGTCTGCGTGGTACCACACCCCATCCAGCCGCACCCACTCATCCTTCAAAACCGCCTCTTGGCTGTTCATGCGCAGCAGGGGCACCGAATAGGTGACCTTGACATTGACCACAGCACGATCACCGTCCAATGAGAGAACATCTTGCACTTGAACGGCTTCGTAAAGGATGCCCTCACGCTTCAGGTAGGCCTGCAAAGTCCAGCCAAGCTTCTTGGACAGCTCCTCGTACTTCCAAGAGGTGACCGCATCGTTCTCTTGTACCGACTTCCAGAACTCCTGAGCGCGCTGCAAGAGGACTTCTCGTTCTGAGGTGGGCGAGGGCCCGCTGGCGCAACCTACCAAGCCAGCAGCCAACACCGCCAAAACAGGCGCAGCCAAGTAGCCCAGCAGACGGCGACGTTGAAACATAGGCAATTTCATGCATATTCTCCTAGAAAACAGACAGGGGCAAAGCGTTCACTAACTACATTTATCTGTATGCGGCACCAGCCTCAACGTGGAAGCGGGGGCAGCGCTACCGGCCCGGAAGACCCATTCCGGTCCATTGACGGGGCCGACTGCAAAGACATGCTGCGCATGCGCTGGCGCATCTCGGCGCTGGCACTGCGCAGGGCGTCGTCATCCTCCAGCGCCCGAGGAGTCATCAGAACCAACAGCTCGGTGCGGTTATTGTTGTTGGTGGTGTTGCCAAACAGGGCGCCCACCACCGGAATGCTGGAGAGAAGGGGGACTCCATTGCGGCCAGAAGTATCGTTCTCACGAATCAGCCCACCCAGCACGATAGGTTCACCCGATCGCACTGCCACCTTGGTTTGAATCTGTCGGGTCAGGAAGGCTCGCTGGCCGGTGGCTGTATCCAAGTCCCCCACATCGGTGACCTGCTGAGAAATATCCAGTGTGATCAGACCACCCGCATTGACGGATGGGGTGACGGACAGCATCACTCCCGTATCTTTATAGACGATGGATTCGGTCACCAGATTTCCTGTGGTGACCGATGTGGAGCTCTTGATGGGCTGTTGTTGCCCCACTTGAATGGTGGCATTGTGATTGTTCAGCACCAGCACAGACGGGCTGGACAACAACCGGACTTGGGAATTTTCGGCCAAGGCATTGAGAGTGGCACGAACGACACCCGCCTTATTCAGAATGGTGTACGAAAAACCCGGCTGCTTGGGCCCGATATCGCCCGTTTTATTCAGGTTCAGCAGAGCCTGCCCCTCGCGGCCACCCGACAACCCATTCTGCACGAACCACTCCACCCCGTATTGCAGATTGCCAGTGAGGCTCACCTCCACAATGCTGGCTTCAATGAGAACCTGGGATGGCGCCTTGTCCAGTTCGCGCAGCGCCTGTTCGATCCGGCGGTATTCCGTGCGCGGCGCACGGATGAGCAGGGCATTTCGCTTTTCGTCGGCCACCACGCGCACATTGCCGTCCAACTGGCTGGTGGACGTGAGCGAGGCGCTGTTCGGGGAGGCCTTGCTATTGCTATTGTTTACCATGGACTGGAAGCTGGAGCCCCCCGCAGAGCCCGTGCCGGTGCTGGAGCCCGCCCCCGAGCTGCTGCCGCCAAAGGGGTTGGCGCCCCCCGTGCTGCCAGAACCAAGGCCAGCGCTGCCCATGCTTGCACCCTGGGTGAATTGTGTGGGTGCGGAACCGCCCGCCACACCGCTGCCCGATTTGGCCTGCCCGGCCTGCCCTCCAAACAGCCCGTTGAGCATTTCTGCCAGCTGCAAGGCCGAGCCGTTTTGCACGGGGTAGACAAACAGACTGGCTTCCAAGGTGTCAGTGGGGCGATCCAGGCGCCGCACCCAAGTTTCGACCTGGGTCAGCAGGTGGGCGCGGGGTGTGACCACCACCAGGGCGTTGAGCCGCTCAACCGGAAACACCCGGATGAGCCCGCCCAGGGGGCCCGCCGCCTGCGCAGATGCAGCGCTGGCCGTCGCCGCGCCCGCAGCCCCCGGAGCGGCGCCCGCAGGCGCTGCAGGGCTGGCGCCACCGTAGGGGTCGGAGGACTTGTCCGATCCCAGCATGGCCTGCAAGGCGTCGCGCACCACGTTGACGTTGGCGTTTTCCAGCACGAACACCCCCAGCGACATGCCGGAGAGGAAGTCCACGTCAAAGGCTTCCACCATCTCCAGCCATCCGCCCAGTTGGGCCTTGCTGCCCTGCAGCACGAGCAGGTTGCGCATACTGTCCACGTAGACGATGGATTCCTTCGGGGCGATGGGCGCCAGGATCTTGGCCATTTCGGCGGCCGCGATGTGGTTCAGCGGCACGATGACCGTGCCCGAGCCCGACAGGTCCTTGAAGTTGGAAGCCCCCACCACCGGGCGCGCGCCCAGGGTGACCGTGCGTTTGGTGACGTGGTACACGCCCGCGTTGTCGCGCACGATGGCCAGATCGTGCGGCAGGAGCACAGCGTCGAGTACATCGAGCACCTGGCTGCGCAGCAGCGGCTGGCGCGTGTGCAGGCTCACCACGGTGTCGCCACCCGCATCAATGGTGTAGTTGAGCTTGAGCAGATCGCCCAGCAACGCGGTGGCGAGGTTGCCCACCGTGACGTTCTCGAAGTTCAGGGCAACCTTGTCGCCCTGGGCCAGGACGGGGTCTACGCGGGGCGCGATGCTGCGCTTGAAAAGCGTGTCATTGCCCGGAAACAGCCGTGAGCCTGCGGCAGACCGCTTGATCTCGGGCTCCTTGGCGCCACCCGCAGCAGCAGAGGCGGACGGGCTTTCTACCACCGTTGGCACAACCGGCACTGCGGACTGTGCAGGCGCAGGCGCCTGCGCTTCATCCTTGCTAGCGGGCACCGCTGCACCGCCGACGGCAGAAACGGGCATAGATTGGGGAGCAGGACTTGCAGCAGGACCACTCTGCGTACTGGCACAGCCCGAGGCCAGCAACGCCAGCAAAAGGATGGAAGGCCGAATGTTCATAGGGGGTAACTCCACAATGTTGGGATGCACTACGGTGGCTTGGGACCTGCAGTTACTGGTTTGCTGCAGGATTGCGCGCACGGTCACCGATGGGGCCGACGATAGGGCCAGCCTTGGCAGGCGTCGCAGCGGGGCCTCCGGCCTCCAGTGGCCGCTCCACCTGCCCCTCGTCCGCCGAGGCAAATACGGCCTTGCGGCCGTCAAAAGACACGATGCGCCAGGGCTGGGTGGCCGCGGTGATTTTGAGGGTGCTGCCATCCGCGCGCTGCAAGATGGCCACACGCTCTCCGCCAGACTCCAGCACAGCCGTCAATCGCGACTGGGTCAGCTCGCGCGCCACGCTGCCTTTCTTGTCGTCAACATCCAAAGGGCGGCGCGATATCCAGAACACAGGGCGCTCCAGCGCCTGCCTGGCGCGCATGGGCGCAGGCTGTGGCATGGGCTCCACCTTGGGCAGATCGGGGCGGCGCGCCTCGGGGGGGACCCAGCGGTCCTTTTCGGCCTGCCACCAATAGGCACTTGCCCCCAGGGCCGCTGCCCCCAACACGGGGGCCAGATACCAGGGCTTGATCATCATGGTGTGGTCTTTTCTGGCGCCAGGGGCGCCTCCAGCTGCAAGGCCAGACGCGCAGCCTGTGGGCCCGCGCCCGCGCTGGCACCTTCGCGGGTGATGCTGGCCGTGCGCACCCAAAACGGCGGACGGTGCATTTGCAGGCTTTCCATGAAGCCCACCAGCTTGGACCAGTCGCCCGTGACGGTGGCCGTGAGGCGTATGCGTGCCAGCTTGCCCTCTGCCCCCGGCTCCAAAGCCACCTGGGAAGACACCAGGGTGCTGCCGGAGGCCGAAATCATCTGGCGTAACTTCTGCTGAACATCGTTCTGTGCAGGCTCGCCGCCGGGATGCAGCCACGGGGCCACCGTGCCGCTGGCAGTGCCCAGCAAGGTTTCGATGTCCGTGCCCGCATTCACCACGCCCTCGAGCCGCTCGCTGCGGGGCTCCAGCTGCTGCAAGGCGTTGTCATAGCGTGCCCACAGGGCCTGATATACCAGCGCTGCACATGCCAGCCCTCCAAAGAACAGCAGCAACACAACGACCACCGAACGGCGCAACCAGGGATTCATCTGTTTCATGGCTTTGCTCCTTCGCTGCGCCAGCGCATCTCGAAGGTGAAGCGCTCTTTGTTCGACGTGCCCTCACGCACGTTGGCCCCTGTGGCCCGCACATCGACCAGCGCCGGGTGGCGCCCCAGCTGTGCGATCAGTTCTGGCGCGTTGGAGGTCAATCCCGTGATACGGATCTCGGAACCATTGATTTCGATGCGGTCCAGCCAAGTGTCCCCCGGCAAGGCAGCCGACAGGCCGTCGACCACGCTGGCCAGTGGCAGATCGATGCTGACGTTCTTGCGCAACTCCTCGGCCATGTCGGCTTGGCGGCGCAGCTCATCCATCTTCTGGCGCAGGGGCGCAGCTTTGGGCACAAGCATGTTGACATGCTCGACCGCTCTCACCACCGCCTGGCGCTTCAGCACCAACGGCATCAGCGCAGGCAGTGACAGAGCCAACAGCAGCATCATGAACAGGATCACCGCCGCACCGTCCACCCACCGCTGGCGACGGTTCTGCTTCTGCCAGGCCTGGTTATGCACCGCGAGGGCACGCCCTTGACGCACCAGGAAAACAGGAGCCTCTTCACGCAGTCCATGCTGGACCAGCAGTTGGTCGCGCGCACTGCGCCGACACATTCCCCACTGAACAGCCCAGCCCCCGTTGGCATCCGGCTCGGCCTCCCAGGCCGCAATGATCTGATCTGGCGGCAGGGGGGACACGCGCCAGAGGGCCTCCTCCACCGCACCGCCCAAGACTCTGCGTGGCATGGCGGGAAGTTGTACCGTCCCCCACAGACATTCTGGCTCGGGCATCAACAGGCCCGATGCCTTGCGGCTTCCTGACCGTTTGCGCAGACGCCCAGCGGTCACAGACCAGCGCCCTCCATCGGAGGCCACGACGGCGCTCGCGCTGGCGGGCCAAGCACCATGCTCCACCAACACCCGCTTGAGGTCACCAAAGCCCCATGCGAGCCGGTCAAGCGCGGCTTGCACACGAAGAGATAGCTGACCCCGACCTGTCATGGCTTGAATTCCTGTTCCGGCTTGTTATACCGGCGTGTTGGCTCCACCGAGCGCGTTGTCCAGGGCGTCAATGCGTCCGGGCGCTCACTGAGGTCGACCCACGCCTCGCGTTGCCACCAGCGGCCTCCTTCAGCCTGGGCGAAGGCCCGCAAACGCATGGCCTGCCCCCCAGACGAACGGGCAGGTGTAAAGAGCTCGGCAGCCGCTCCTGAAAGAAGCACACCTGCCCGCATTTCCGGTGGAGATTTGTGAATGCGCGCCCCAAGACCCTGCTGCCCCGTCAGGGCGTCGATCAGCGCAGGGGGAGCGGAATCGATTTCGATGCGTTGCTGCCCATTGATACCCAAATGGGCCGAGATTATCTCATAGAGCCCTGCTGTCATTCCCAGCACCGACTTCAGTTCAGACAGGTCGTCCAGCGCCGCATTGCGGGGCATTGAGGGCCAACCGGCTGCACGATACTGAGCGGCTTCCGCACCGCCTACCCCGCTGGGGATATCGTCAGGGTCGAGGTAGTCTTTCACACGCGAGACGAGGATCGCCGCCTCACCCGGCGAGAGCCCCCCTCCGCGCTGAAAAAGCGCCTGGAGCAGCGTGTCGCTAGCGACGTTCACGTCCACCAACCCCCCTGATGGCGTAATCTCCACCCATATGTCGCTTCGCCCCAAAGACAGCTGCTGAATCCGGTACTGGCTGTCTTTACCCCTATCCTGCAGCAAGCGCTGGGCCGTCAACTGTATTGCGGCATCCAGCACAGACTCTGCGCGCAGGCGCTCCAGGTCCAGCGTGGTCCGCTGGGTCTGCTGGCGCACCCCTTGCGCACCAGCCAGCACCACCAGCGACAGCGCGGCCACCAGCCACAGCACCATAATGAGCGCCGCACCCCGGACATTGCTTACCCGCAAGGTCATCATCGGGCCCTCGCCAAAGGAAATACTAGTGGCGGCCAGGCGCCGCGTTCATCGGCGATTTCGACCCTGACCCGGGCGGGATACCCGGCCTTTGATGCATCCCATTGCTGGACCCATTCACCCGAACGGCCATCCTGGTAGTACCACTGCAGTGTGCGCACATCCCGCAGCAGGGTCTCACGCAAGGCCTTGCTCCAATCCAGCGCCATGAGCGCACCATCGTAGGGAACGGCTTCGACGGAAAGATCAACACGGCCATTCTCATGGCGCAGAGGGTTCATGCGAAACACATGAAGCCCACCCGCGTCCCCCCGCTCAGGCAGGGGAGCCACCCAAATGACGCCCGCAGCGTTGCCGCTGAAGAAATTGACAAACGTATTTCCGTCACGCCGGCTGAGCAGCCGCATTGCATCGAATTTCCGTCCCATCCACTGGCTGACCACCAGCATGCGCTCCGAACGGTCCATCACACGCTGATTGCGTTCTTCGGAACGGCCGATCACGCCGAACCCTGCAAACATCAGCGCAACCACCGCCGCCGTGACGGCCAGGGCGATCAGCAATTCCAGCAAGGTGAAGCCGCGCGACCGGGTTTGGACAACGCGGTTCATGGTGCCGCCCTGTAGGGTTTCCAGGTGGTCCAGGCCATGACCATCGGACCATCCTTGCCCCGCGTCACTTCGACGGTGACCTTGGCTGCGCGCAAGGGCGTTCCAGGCACCGGTCGCCCATCCTCTTCCCGCACGGGAATCTGCTCCGCCTGCGTCTGGACGTGCCAGTACCATTCCCCCGAAGCGCCATTGGGCTGGCGCTCGGCGTCCTCAGCAAACGTGCTGCCCGCCAACACCGAGCGGGCAACCAGCGCAGCTTCGATCCGCGCCTCCACATCGACCACGCCTTTGGAGCTTTGCCCCACCGTCCGATAGAGGCTGGCCAACGCAATGGATGCAATGGACATGGCGACCAGCGCCTCCAACAGGCTGAAACCCACCTGGCGCCCCCCTCGGAAAGCCAGCTTTCGCTCACCGAAACAGAGCACCAGGCAACGCAGCAGACGATGCATCGCCATCATGAGGGGGCCACGGCGGCGGCTTGCTCCACCGTACCCAATAGCCAGTTCACGCGGAAGACCACACCCTGCCCGCCGCGCAAAACTGCCAGACGCCCACCCCGGGCACCCCCATCAGTATTGAATACGAAGAGCGGGACACCTTGTCCGGACGCCATCCCGACCCCACGCTCCATGGCATCCCACTGGACCAGCAAAGCAGAAGGGATATCGAGGAACAGCCGTCCATCGATCAGGAGTCTGCGGATCTCAGGCTGGTAGGTCACGGCAACGGGCCGCCCCTCCTTAACGCTGAGCGCCCTCGCCTGCCGGAGCTCGCTGGCGACATCGCGCACGGTCTGGTGGTAGCGGGATCGCTCCATGAACGACTGCCCGCCCACCCCCACCACCGACACCGCAATGGCAGCCACCACCAACACCACCAGCAGCTCCAGCAAGGTAAACCCTTGGCTCACTGGGCTTGCGGCGCGTACGCGAAAACGCCTCGTCATGCGATGCGGATCACTGGGTGGACATCCTGTACCGCAGGTACTTCTCAGTTGTAGACATCGGCGTTCTCGCCGTCGCCGCCGGGCTTGCCATCCGCACCCAGGGAAAACACATCCGGGCCCCCATGGCGGCCAGGATTCTTGTACAGGTAAGCCGCACCCCATGGGTCGGTAGGCAACCCTTTCTTCAAGTAGGGCGCCGTCCACCCCTGGGCGGTGGCAGGCCGTTCAACCAGCGCCCGCAAGCCTTCCGCATCGGTGGGATAGCGGCCGACATCCAGCTTGAAGAGATCCAAGCTCTGTTCAATTTCAGAAATCTGGATCTTCGCCGTTTTGGACTTGGCACCACCGAGCTGATCGAGCACCTTGGGGCCGACCAAGCCCGCGAGCAGCGTCAGGATCACCAGCACCACCAGCAACTCGATCAAGGTGAAACCCGAGACGCGGCGGATTTTCAAGGTATCTCCGGCAATGCGAAATTTTGTAATATTCATGACGAATTTTCTCAAATAATCAAATATTCAATATCAAATAGTGTCGTTGATCGACAGGACGCCACCCAGAATCGCAATAATAATGAAGGCCACCAAGGCTCCCAGCACGATGATAATCAAGGGCTCCATAGCAGCCAGCACGCGCCCCATGGTACGGCGGCCCTCATCTTCATAACGATCCGCCAAGCCCAGCAAGGTAATATCCAATTGCCCAGTTTCTTCGGCGACACGAATGAGCTGCGGGGTGCTTGATTTTCCCAGATAGGGGGAAACAAACCCGGTGGAAAGGCGCTTGCCCGCCTTCACCAAACCCACCAGCGGCTCGATATCCTTGCGCAACGCGGTGTTGGTCAACGTGTCAATCGCAATTCGCAGCGCATCGACCATCGGTACGCCGCGTTGCAGGAGGATGCCAAAGGTGCGGAAGTAGACCGCAAACTGGAGGTTGCGCAACACCTTGCCAAACAAGGGGAGGTCCAGCAGCAGGCTGTCCAACCGCAACCGACCATTTGCCGTGGCCACCCAGCGCGACCCCACGAATAGCATCACCGCGATACCCAGCAACATGGCCATCCAGTGCGAGCGAACCAGATCGCTCAGGTCCACCACAAGCCGGGTTGAGTGCGGCAGTTTGTCCCCCATGGAGTCGAAGATTTCCCGGAACTGGGGAACCACAAACGCCAGCAGCAGCACAACGGAAAGCACCGCCACCACAAGCAAGATGACCGGGTAGGTCATGGACGAGATGACGTAGTTGCGCAGCTTGTCGTCAGCCTCGAGCTGCGCCGTTAGCTCCTTCAAGACCACATGCAAGGAGCCTGAGGTCTCGCCCGCACGTATCAGCACCAGGTATTGCCGCCCCAAGTCATGCTCAAACGGTAGCAACGACTGGTACAGCGACTTGCCACCACGCACACCCTCTTCTACCTTGGATATAAAGGCCTTCAGGCGGTCGGTGTCAGCCGTTTCCTTGAGCATGGCCAGCGCCTTGTCGAGGGGCATGTTCGCCTGCTTCAGGTGCGCCATTTCACGGCTGAACAACAGCACCTCGCTGCGCTTGAGCCGGACACCACGGCTTTCCGGCTCGTCTGGCGACAGGGCTCCCGCCCCGCCCGCAATACGAACCGGCGTGACGCCCTGTCCGATCAACCGCAAACGCGCGGTTTCTTCGTTCGGCGCGCGGATGCTCCCCTGGCAAGCCTTGCCATCGGGCATCACACCATCGTATCGAAAATCAATCATTTTGACGAGCGACGCGCAAGACTTCCTCTGCGGTCGTCAGACCCTGGAAGACCTTGGTGGCGCCATCCTGCAACAAGTTCCCGCCGGCATAGGCACCATCCTCGCTACCCAGGGAGGAACCACGTTCCAGCACGACCTTCTTGACCTCTTCGGTCAAAACCAGCAGTTCATGGATGGCCACCCGCCCCCGATAGCCTGTACCACGGCATGCCGGACAGCCCACCGAGCGATACATGCCCCCCCCCCCTTGCGGCAACGGCACGCCGAGGGATACCGCTGCCGCCTGCGCCTGCTCTGGTAACAGCGGCGCCTTGCACTCGTCGCACAGCTTGCGCACCAGGCGCTGCGCCAGCACGCCAACCACGGATGCGGTGATGAGGTAGGGCTCTACCCCCATGTTGATGAGGCGGACGATAGCTCCCAAGGCACTGTTGGTGTGCAGCGTGGACATGACCAAGTGGCCAGTCAGCGCAGCCTGCACCGCGATCTCGGCAGTTTCACCGTCGCGCATTTCACCGATCATGATGACGTCCGGGTCCTGGCGCAGGAAGGAGCGCAGCACCTTGGCAAACGTGAGACCGATCAGGGGCTGCACCTGCACCTGGTTGAGCCACTGCAGGCGGTACTCCACCGGGTCTTCCACAGTGAGTATCTTGAGGTTCTCCCCTTCCAGCTCCTGCATCGACGCATAAAGCGTGGTGGATTTGCCCGACCCGGTCGGCCCCGTTACCAGGAAAATGCCATGCGGAACGCTGAGCATCTGGCGCATGGTCTTGAGCGTAGGGGGCGTGAAGTTCAGGCTTTCCAGGGAAAGCAGGTCGAAGTTCTTCTCGAGCAAACGCATAACCACCGATTCGCCGAACATGGTGGGAATGGTGGACACCCGCGCATCCATCTCCTTTCCATGCACCCGCAGCTTGGTGCGGCCGTCCTGCGGCATGCGTCGCTCGGCGATGTCCAATTGCGACAGTATCTTGATGCGCGACACGATTGCAGGCGCATCCTTGTTGTCGATTTCGTCGATGGGAAAAATCTCCCCGTCCACCCGGATGCGGACCACCGACTTTTCTTCGTAAGTCTCGATATGGATGTCCGACGCCTGTGCCGCCACGGCCTGCGCCAGGATCTGGCTCACACGCTGGATGATGGGAGCCTCGGAGGCCATGTCGCGCAGGTGCTCAATGAACTCCGACGCCTCCGGCTGACCGCCCTCACCGTCTTCATCCAGTGACGCATCCTGCACATACCACTCGTTCAACTGGCTGGAGATTTCGGATTCCAGTCCGAAACAGATCCGGGGCACCCGTCCAAACACGAGCCGCAAAGCGTCCTGAAGCTGCGCACTCCTGGGATCCACAGATGCGAAGTCAGGCAGTGATTTTTCGCCATCAATACCATCGACATCGCCGAGTGGCAACAGGTTGTTAGCCAGCAGGAAGCTGGTGTTCAACCTGGAGGTTTCCGGCTTGTCCTTCGGAAACCCGTCTTGGCGCACCAGAGGCAACCCTGCCTGGCGCGCCAGGGTGGCATATACATCTCCCTCGGAAACCAGCCCCAGACTGATGAGCAGGCGTCCCAGCCGCCCCCCCATGGAGCGCTGCACCTCCAGCGCCCTTTCCAAGTCGTTGCGAGAGAGTTTCTGCTCGGCAAGAAGCATCTCCCCCAGCTTGGGCGCAGCGGCATCAACGCTTTCCATTTCATTTACTTCAGCCGAAGACTTCATTACCTACGCCTTTGCACATTTCCGAACCAGATACCCTGGAATTATCAAAAATCCCACCGCAAGGGATCATTTGAACCACAACAAACAACGGCTCAGCCGATCCAGTTCGGGGCCGACATAATAATGGCGATAGCTGGTCACCCTGGACCACAAAGGCCGGCCTCTCCAGGAGAGGTATTCTGACACGTAGCCCCCGTCCACCCCTTGCGCGCGGAGTCGCTGCTGTAGCGCCTCGGACTGCAGATAGGTAGCGTGGCCCAGCCCCCTGACCCGGCGCACCACCCCGGAGCCATCCGTGAACAAGCGCCGCAACCGCGTCTTCAAGCCCCGGTCCTTGGCACCGACCTGGTTCGCACCATGCTGGCGATACAGGATCAAAGGCTCCGCGAGGAAGGACCTGCGGCCGCTGCCACTGATCAGACCACACCACCAGTCATGCATGATGACTTCAGCAGGAAGCGGCAGCGCCATTTTCAGCAAGGCCCGGTTGACCATCATGGTGCAGCCGGTCACCTGGTTCACGCTCAGCAGCGACAGCCGGGAGCAGGTGGCCGGATCCATCTGCTGGTACCGCGCAAAAGACCGGGAAAGCACCGCTAGATCCTGGTCCACCACCGTGAGATCCGAATGCACCAGGCAGGGCACATGGGCATCGCCTGCGCCCTCGATCCGCTGCATCTCGGCCAGTGAGGACGCTATTTTTTCCGGCAGCCAGACATCGTCCTGATCGGAAAAGACGGCCCACTGCGCCACACCGTCATTCAGGCTGGCCGCCATGAGGTTTTCGAAGTTGCGGACCACGCCCTTGCCGGGACAGGGGTTCGGCACCAGGACCATGCGTGCGCCCAGCCGGGCGCAGTACTGCTGGAGGATCGCCAAAGTGTCGTCCGACGACCCATCGTCGCTGACCAGAATCCGGAAATCCTGGTGCGTCTGGGCCAGGATGGAGTCGAGTTGGTCTACCAGGTATTTCGACCCGTTGTAGGTGGCCAGCAACACATCGACCAGCGCAGCGCTCATGGGCACCACCCCACCATCTGAGGCGGGCCTGACCTGACTGCCAAGGCGCTCACCGCTGGACCGCCTCCGCCGGACGGTGGGGTGGGCACTCGGCGCGCATCAACGCCTCGTAGGCATCCGCGATACCCTCCCAGGTGTAGTGCTCCGCCACAATGCCCCGTGCATGGCGGCTGCGCTCGGCCCGCAGGGTCGCAGTCTGGCTTACCACTTGGTCCAGGGCGCGCGCCAGTTGCTCAGGGGTTTGAAAATAGTCAGCCGCATCGCGCGCGACCTCCCGATTGAAAGGGTTGTCGTGGGCAATCACCCAGTTGCCGCAGGCCAACGCCTCCAGCAGCGAAGGGTTGGTGCCGCCCACCGAGTGGCCATGCAGATAGCAAGCCGCATGCACGCGCAAGCTCTTGAGCAGCCCCGTGTCATAGATGCCGCCCACGAAGCGCACACGATCGCTGGCCAACGCAAGCAGCTGGCGCTGATACGGCGTGATGCCAGACACATCCCCCACGACCACCAAGGGCCAGTCCCCACCATGGCGCACATGGCCCTGAACGATCTCCAGAATATGGTTCTCAGGCTCCGGCCGCGCCACGACCAACATGTAACGGTGGGCCTGCAGCCCCCACGCCGACAGCACCACTGCATCGACGTCTTCAGCTTGGACCAATTCAGCGCCATAGGCGATAAAGCTGCTGGGGGCTCCAGCGGGATAGGTCTGGCGAAACCGCTGCGCGATAGCTTCGGCATCGGCAATAAGACGCGTGGCCACTTTAGAGGCCACCCACTCCATGCAGCGCAAGTAGGTTCGGGCCGCCCAGCCCCACTTGCTGCGCGCCCATTCCAGTCCGTCCACGTTGATCCAGACGGGCACCCCAAACACGCGGGGCCACCAGCAGGCCCACGCTGCGCCGTAGCCCAGCATGTAGACCAGGTCGTACCCACGGCGCGCATCCCACAGGCAGGCGCAGTCGTAGGCCAGCACCGAGGCAGCCCCCCACCGGGGTCGGCGCCGGGTACGCACTCGGACCCCTTGGTAAACGGTGTCCGCGACCGGGTGCTCGCCGCCCTCGGCGTACACCGTGACCTGATGCCCACGGGCAGCCAAGCGCGTGGCCAGTTGCTCCGCAAAAGTTTCAAAACCACCGTAGCTTGCCGGAATGCCCCGCGCGCCAAGGATGGCGATCCGCAGTGTGGCCGGTTGGCCGTCCGCGCCAGGGGCTGCGGACGCAGGCACCAGAGAGCCCGTCAAAGGTCTGCCTCGGCCAGACACCGCCCCGCCTGGTCCTTGGCCGACAGCTGGATGGCCGCATCCACGGAGGGCCAGGTAATCGCCAGTTGCGGGTCATCCCAGCGGATGCAGCGCTCGTGCTCGGGGCTGTAGTAATCCGTGGTCTTGTAGAGGAAATCGGCCGACTCCGAGAGCACCAGAAAGCCATGGGCCAGGCCTGGCGGCACCCAGAGCTGCCGGTGGTTGTCTTCCGTCAGCAGCGCCCCCACCCATTGACCAAAGGTAGGCGAATCCTTGCGGATATCGACGGCCACATCGAACACGGCCCCCCGCACCACGCGCACCAGCTTGCCCTGAGCCCGGGGTGGCAACTGGTAGTGCAGGCCCCGCAGCACGCCTTGGCTGCTGCGGCTGTGGTTGTCCTGCACGAACGAATGGTTTGTGCCCGTGGCCT
>CAYXSL010000046.1:0-26540 GCA_964466605.1 uncultured Verminephrobacter sp. | reverse complement strand
CGTAGCAGATGTCCTGCTGCTTGGGCTCGCGCACGCTGGGAAAGCGCGCACGCACGGCGGCCGAGATTTCGGCGGCGTCGTCCACCGAGAGCGTGGTCTGCGTGACCACGGCCAGCTTTTCGGTCTGCGCGGGCTGCACGCGCGCCACATCCTCCACGTCTTCCACCAGGTGGATGCCGTGGTCCAGCTGGCCCATGGTGCCCTCGACCTCGGGGTGGCCCTTGTGGCCGATCATGATGAACTCGTAGCCCTCTTTGGCGAGCTTGGCGACCTCGACATGCACCTTGGTCACCAGCGGGCAGGTCGCGTCAAAGATGCTGAAGCCACGCGCCACGGCCTCTTGCTGCACCGCCTTGCTCACGCCGTGGGCGCTGAAGACCAGGGTGGCGCCCGGGGGCACATCCGACAGCTCTTCGATGAAGATCGCGCCCTTGGCCTTGAGGTCGTTCACCACATAGGTGTTGTGCACGATTTCATGGCGCACGTAGATGGGGGCGCCAAACTTCTGGATGGCACGCTCCACGATCTCGATGGCGCGGTCCACACCGGCGCAAAAGCCGCGCGGTTCGGCCAGCAGGATTTCTTGCGGTGCCTGCATCACAGGATCCCGATCAGCTGCACTTCAAAGGTCACGGGCTGGCCCGCCAGCGGGTGGTTGAAGTCGAACAGCACGGCGCCGTCTTCGCGCACTTGCTGCACGGCGCCTGCATAGCTGCCCAGGCCATCGGGCGTAGGGAACTGCACCACATCGCCCACGTTGTACTTTTCGTCGGGGTCGCCCAGCTCGTTCATCAGCTTGCGGGCCACCCACTGCTGCATGTCGGGGTTGCGCTCGCCAAAGGCCTCGCCCGCAGGCAGCTCGAACGTGGTGCGCGTGCCTTCGGCCAGGCCCAGCAGGCGCTGCTCCACGGCAGGCGACAGCTCGCCCGTGCCCAGCGACAGGGTGGCGGGTTTGTCGGCAAAGGTGTTGATCACATCGCCCGCCGGGCCGGCCAGGCGGTAGTGCAAGGTGAGGAAAGAGCCCGGCTGGACGGTGGGCAAAGCGGCAGCGTTAGAGGTCATGACAGTCTCGATAAACTCCTGCGATTGTAGAAAACCGGGCAAAGCCCTACCGCCACCACCGCCGCTGGCGCGTCCCACCTCCTCGTCCCATGGCCCTCAAAGACCTGCCCGCCGACGCCCAGCCCCGAGAAAAACTGCTGGCGCGCGGCCCCGCCGCGCTGGCCGATGCCGAGCTGCTGGCCATCCTGCTGCGCACCGGCATCGTGGGCAAGGGCGTACTGCAGATGGCGCAGGAGCTGCTGGACCCGCCCGGCATCGACCCGGACACCGGCGCCATCACCGGCGGCTTTGGCGGCATGGCAGGGCTGCTGCACACCAGCGCGGCCGACCTGGAACGCATCAAAGGCCTGGGCCCCGCCAAGCGCGCCGAGCTGGTGGCGGTGCTCGAACTCGCCCGCCGCGCCCTGGCCCAGCAACTGCGCGAGCGCGAGGTGTTCGACTCGCCCGACACCGTCAAACACTACCTGCAATTGCACCTGGCCGCCAAGGGGCATGAGGTGTTTGCCGTGCTGTTTCTCGATGCGCAAAACCGCCTGCTGGCGCTGGAGGAGCTGTTTCGCGGCACGCTCACCCAGACCAGCGTGTACCCGCGCGAGGTGGTGCTGCGCGCGCTGCACCACCAGGCCGCCGCCGTGGTGCTGGCCCACAACCACCCCAGCGGCAGCGTACAACCCAGCCGCGCCGACGAGGCGCTGACCCAGACCCTGAAGACCACCCTGGCGCTGGTGGACGTGCGCGTGCTCGACCATGTGATCGTGGCGCCGGGCCAGGCGCTGTCGATGGCGGAAAAGGGCCTGGTGTGACCGCCCCTGCGCCCGCGCCGCGCCACCCGCCGACGGCGCTGCAGGCCGCGCTGGCCCGCGCCGCGCGCGGCAACGAAGGCGCCACGGACGCCACCGAGCCCACCCCGGCGCCCGCTGCCCCCACTGCGACCCGATCCGCCCGGCGCGCAGGCCTGGCGGAGAAAAAAGCGGCGGCCAAGGCCGCCATGCGCCCGCTGCGCCACGCCCCCGCTGCGCCTGCAGCCGCAGACAACCCTGCACCGCCCCGGCGCCGCGCCCCCCCGGCCCCACGCCGGGCAGGCGAGCGCATCACCCAGCTGCAAGACCTGGCCACCGTGGCCCGCCGCCTGCGCGAGGAGCAGGAGCGCCGCGAGGCCGAAGACCAAGCCCGGCGCGAAGCCGCAGCGCGGGCCGATGCCGAGCGCCACCTCTTCAGCCGCAGCGTGGGCCCCGTCACCCCGCTGCGCAACCCCAACCTGGCGCGCCTGCGCCGCCACCAACCGCCGCCGCTGCCGGTGCAGCACTGGCTGGACGAAGAACGGGTGCTGATGGAGTCGATCAGCGACGACTTCGACGTGAGCACCCTGCTTGACACCGATGACCAGCTCAGCTTTCGCCGCCCCGGCATTGGCGTGGAGATCACCCGCCGCCTGCGCGCGGGCCACTGGAGCATCCAGCGCCAGCTCGACCTGCACGGCCTGCGCGTGGACGAAGCCCGCGAGGCGCTGGGCGACTTCATCCGCCAGGCCCACAAGGCGGGGCTGCGCTGCGTGCGCGTGGTGCACGGCAAGGGCCTGGGCTCGCCCGGCAAAAGCCCCGTGCTCAAGGGCCGCGTGCAGCGCTGGCTGGTGCAGAAAAGCGAGGTGCTGGCCTTTGTGCAGGCCCGGCCCATGGACGGGGGCGCGGGCGCGCTGGTGGTGCTGCTGCAGCCCGTACTGCACAGACATGCATAAAAAATAGCCGCTACCGCCCGTCCATCAAGCGCTAGCAGCTATCAAAAAAGAAGCATCACACTCCCAACCGAGGAAGCGATGCTCTCTGCAGGCACTGCCTATTTGGACAGATCCACGCCGTACTTCGACGTGCCCTTGCCCGATCCGTCATCGGCCGCCAGCAGCGTCACGTTCGCCAGCCCTGCGGCCTGCGCCACGGCCAGCGCATTGGCCCCCGAGCTGAACACCACCGGGCCCGCCACCGTGGCCTTGGCAAAGCGCCAGCTCTTGGCTGCGCCATTGGCCGCACGGGTCACCGCCGGGTTCTTTCGGATGTAGTCGATCACCACGTCGCGGTTCGCGTCGGGCGATGCCCAGATGGTGCCCGAGCCGTCGAGCTTGTCGATGAAGCTCTTGCCGCTGGTGGCGCGGTAGTTGTTGGTGGCAACCACGAACTCCTGCGCCACGTCGATGGGCTTGCCCAGGTACATCAGGTTCTTGATGCGGCTGCCCACGGGCTGCGTGACGTCGATCTCGTACTGCACGTCGGCCGTGGTGAACATGTCGAAGTTGTAGCCCGGGAAGCTGCTGATGAGCGCCTGCTCGCCAATCTTGGCCGGATCGATCTGGTTGAAGCGCTTGGCAGCGGCTTCGAGCCAGTTCTTGATGTCGCCACCGTTGACCTTCACCGCATACACGGTGTTGGGGTACAGGTACAGGTCGGCCGCATTGTTGATGGCCACCGGGCCCACGGCCACGTCGGTGTAGTCGGCGCTGCCCTGGAAGCCGCTCTTGAACGGCGCGCTCACCGACAGCACGGGCAGCTGCGCATACTGCGGCAGGCTGGCCTTGAGGTAGGCCGCCACGTAGGCCTGCTGCGCCTGGTTCACGATCTGGATCGCGCCGGGGTCACCCAGGTCTGCAAACAGCGTACTCATGCGGAAGTCGGTCTGGCCGATGGGCGTCTTCACGTACTGGATGGCCGCCTGGTGCTGTGGCTCGATCAGCGGTGCCACGGCAGGGTCCACATCCACGTACACGTTGGCACCCGCAGCGTTTTTGCTCTGGATGTTGCGCAGCTCGCTCTTGCTGGCGGACTTGTTGACCGTCCATTTGCTGCCGTCCCACTGCAGTGCCAGTTGCACCACACCCAGCGACTTGCCCCAGGAGCTGGCCATCACGGCTGGCACGCCATTCACGGTGCCCGCCTTGTGGTCCACACCCGGCAGGTTGAAGCCGGGCGTGGCCGCCGTGTCGGGGAACACGCCGTGCTGGTGGCCCATCACCATCGCGTCGATGCCCGCCACCTTCGAAAGATGCAGGCCGGGGTTCTCCATGGTGGGCGAATACGCCGCGCCATCCAGCCCGCCGTGCAGCAGCGCCACCACGATGTCGGCACCCTTGGCGCGCAGCTCGGGCACGTATTTCGTCGCGGCCTCCACCGCTCCTTCGGTGCTCACCTTGCCTTCCAGGTAGCGCTTGTCCCAGTTCATGATGCCGGGCGTGGTGAAGCCGATCACGCCCACCTTGATGGGCAGCTTCACTTCCTTGCCGTCCGTGCCCTTGGCCACCAGCGTGCGCTCCAGCAGCGTATAGGGCTGCACCAGCGGCTTCTTGGTCTTGTTGCTGATCACGTTGGCCAGCACCATGGGGAAGCCCGCGCCCGCGCACTTCTTGCTCGCGTCCACGCCGTCCACCTCCAGCCCGCCGCCCAGCACCTGGTTCAAAAACGGCAGGCCGTAGTTGAACTCGTGGTTGCCCAGCGTGCCCGCATCAAAGCCCAGCGCGCCCATGGCCTTGTACATCGACAGCTGCTGCGTGCAGGGGATGGGGCTGATGGTGGCCTCGTAGTCGGCCAGCGCCGTGCCCTGGATGGTGTCGCCGTTGTCCACCAGCAAGGTGTTGGCAAACTCCTTGCGCGCCGCGCGCACCAGCGTGGCGGTGCGCTCGAAGCCGTAGCTCTTGTCCTCGGCCAGCTTGAAGTAGTCGTAGCTGCGCACGTTGAAGTGCAGGTCGGTGGTCTCCAGCACGGCCAGCGTGGCCGTGGCGCCTGCATTGGTGTTGTCACTGCCACTGCCGCAGGCGGCCAGCGATGCCGCCAGCGCCACCAGGCCCATGGCGGCCACGCGGCGTGAGAGCCGCGCAGAAGAAGAAGTCGAATGGTTTAGCGTGTGTTCAAACATGAACAGTCCCAGGATAAAACAAGGGACCGAGTGTCTGGCGGGGGTTTGACAGCGGTGTGACGTGGCGCCCCGGGGGCTTGGAACCTGTTCTTACACGATGCGGTGCACGTCGCCGTTATGCGGCGAAGCGCTTTCGTGGAACAGGTCTTCGAGGAACTGCACCAGTTCATGCTCTTCGACAAAATCGGGGATCACGAAGCCCGCCGGCGTGCGTTTGCCGTCGCCGCCCACGCGGTAGGCCTGCCACTGCGCGCCTTCGCGCCGCACTTCGACGATGCGGCCGAACACATTGAAACGGGGGTGCATGGTCAGGGCACCACCGAGGCGATCAGGTCCACCTCCACGGTCGCATTCTTGGGCAGTTGCAGCACCCCCACCGAGGTGCGTGTATGCGCCCCAGCCTCGCCCAGCACGGTGAACAGAATGTCCGACGCACCATCGGCCACCTCGCTTTGCTGCGTGAAGCTGGGCGCCGACTGCACGTACACCGTGATGCGCGGGATGGCCTGCACGGCATCGAGCGAACCCAGCGCACGCTGCAGCAGTGCCAGCGCCCGCATCGCGCACACCTTGGCGGCCTTTTGCGCATCGGCCAGCGAGGCCCCGGCCCCCGCAGCGCCGGTGACGACCACGGTGTCACCCACGCGCGGGATTTGCCCACTCAGGTAGATGTGGTGGCCATCGCGCACCAGCGGCACATAGTTGCCACCAATCTTGATTTCGCCATCGAAGTTATAGCCCAGGGCCTGGGCTTGTTCCTGAAAACGGGCATCGCGGGACATGGCAGGCGGTTCTCCTTGACAACAGGGCGAGAGACAGGGAAGGGCGGGCTGCGGCGATGGGCCGGGCCCGGAGCGGGGACACCCCACCATCATAGGCAGCATGCCCGCCCCGCCCCTCATCCCTTGCGCAGGCCCAGTGCCACCACCCCGCACCACACGCTGATGGCGGCCGTCAGGCCGAACGCCGCGTGGTAGCCCGCCAGCAGCGCGGCCTGCGGGTCCACCCCTTCGCCCCCCTGCCCCACGGCAGCCGCCAGCGTGGCCACGCAGGCCACCCCCAGGGCGCCCCCCAGGTGCCGCGCGGTGTTGGCCAGCCCCGAGACCAGGGCCGCATCCTGCGGCGGCACGCCCCGCGTGACCGCCAGGGTGGCCGACAGGATCACCATGCCCAGCCCGGAACCCACCAGCAGCATCGGGCCCAGCACATCCACCAGATAGTCGGGCTGCAGCGGGAGCACGCCCAACCACGCCAGCCCGGCCGCAGCCACCATCGCGCCCCACACCGGCAGCTGTCCCACCTGGCCGTTCGCCAGGCGCCCCGCAAAACACTGGCGCATGGCAGCCAACGCCAGCGCCATGGGCAGCAAGGCCAGGCCCGTGTCGCGCGGCCCATAGCCCACGGCATGCTGCAGCGCGGCCGACAGCAGGTAGATCGACGCCGCGAGCGTGGCACCCAGCGCCAGCATGAGCACGTTGCCCGCGCGCAGCCCGGGCAGCGCAAACACCGACAGGCGCACCAGCGGGTGGGCGCTGCGCCGCTCCACCGCCACAAAGCAGGCACACAGCAGCGCTGCGGCCCCCAGGCTGCCCAGCACCCACGGGTCGCTCCAGCCCCGGTGCGCCGACTGCGTGATGCCCCACACCAGCACCGCGCAGCCGAGGGTGGAGAGCACCGCCCCCGGCCAATCCAGCCGCTGGGCCTGGCCCACGCGCAACGGCGGCAACAGCCCCCAGGCCACGCCCACCATCAGCGCCGCCCCCACGGGCACGTTGACGAGCATGACCCAGCGCCACCCCATCGCCTCGGTCAACAGCCCCCCGGCCACCACGCCGAACGCAAACCCCGCAGAGTTGAGCGCCGCCCAGAGCGACAGCGCGCGGGCACGCGCCTGGGGGTCGTGGTGGGTGGCCGCCATCACCAGCGTCATCGACGAGGTCGCCAGAACCGCAGCACCGACCCCCTGTACGGCCCGCGCGGCCAGCAGCAAGGGGGCGCCCTGCGCGCACCCGGCCGCCAGGCTCGCCAGCGTGAACAGTGCCAGCCCCCACTGCAGCACCGGCCGGCGGCCGTAAAGATCACCCGCGCGGGCGGCCAGCAGCATGCAACCGCCCAGGGTGAGCAGGTAGGCATCGATCACCCACTGCTGGGCGCGCAGCGCCAAGCCCAGGTCGCGTTGCATCGCAGGCAGGGCCACATTGACGATGGAACCATCCACCACCACCATGAAAGACGCAATGCAGGCCATGGCCACGATCAGCCAGGCAGGAAGCCCCGGGCGCAGCAGCGCGGCAGGAACGGGAGGGGAAACGGAAGACATGGCAATTGCTCCAGAAGTCAGACAGAAGAAGCCTGCAGTCTCCCGCCGCCACGCCCGAACGTGATAACGTTGTCCAGACCAAAAACAATGCATTTGGGCCACGATGCCAAACCCCCTGTCCCGCGTCCCCGCCCACCCAGCCAAGCCCGTGAACGCGGCCCTGCGCGAACTGAGCGAGCGGGCCGATGGCCCGCCCCTGTTTGCGGTCTGGGGCGACCACCGGCCCGCCAGCGACTTTCAGCTGGGCACGCGCGAGACCGACTGGCACAGCCACCTGCGCGGCCAGATGTTCTGCATCGACAACGGCCTGATCCACGTGCGCACCCAGCAAGGCTCGTGGCTGCTGCCCCCACACCGCGCGGGCTGGATCCCGCCGGGCATGCCGCACACGGCCAGCATCAGCGGCGTGACGCGCGGCTGGAACGTGGTCATCACCCCCGAGGCGGCGCGTAACCTGCCGCAGCAGCCCTGCGTCTTCGGGGTGAGTGAACTCCTGCGCGCCCTGGTGCGCCGCGCCACGGACTGGGGCGCGCACGACCAGCCCACGCCCGCGCAGCGCCGCCTGGCGCGGGTGCTGCTGGACGAAATACAGGCCGCCCCCCACGAGCCGCTGCACCTGCCCCTGCCCAGCGACCGGCGCCTGCTGCGCGTGGCCCAGGCCGTGCTGGCCGCACCGGGCGACACCCGCACCCTGGCCGACTGGGCCGACTGGGCCGGTATGTCGCCCCGCACCCTCAGCCGCCTGTGCCAGGCCGAATTGGGGTCGAGCTTTGCGCAATGGCGCCAGCAGGCCGGGCTGGTGCACGCGCTGGAGGCCCTGGCGCGCGGCGAGGCCGTGGCCCAGGTGGCCGATGCGCTGGGCTATGCCACCCCCAGCAATTTCATCGCCATGTTCCGCCGCGTGTTCGGCACCTCGCCCGCCCGCTACTTCGCCCAGCGCGCGGGAGGCGATCCGCTGGAGGGGGAGTGATCGAAACCTATGGCTTGGCACGGACACGGCGGTGAGCCGCGCCGGGGCAAAGGGTCAGACAGGGATGTGCGCTCGGCCCCGGGGGTGTTCTGGCTTGGCGAGACCCCGACGGGTGGCGGGGAGCGGCGCCCAGGCGGCAACAGGCTCTAGACCCCTTTGTTGCGCATCCAGTCCGCCGTGCCCATGAAGCTCTCCTTGAGCCGGGTGCGCAGGTCAGCGGGCACACCCGTCTCGCCCATGGCCTGGTCCATGCAGGCCACCCACTGGTCGCGCTCCTTGATGCCGATGGCAAACGGCATGTGCCGCATGCGCAGGCGCGGGTGGCCGAAGCGGCTTTGGTAGTGGTCGGGCCCGCCCAGCCAGCCGCAGAGGAACCAGAACAGCTTTTGCCGCGCGCTCGCCAGCTCGCTGCCGTGGGCGGCGCGCAGCTCGGCGTAGGCGGGCTCCAGGTCCATGAGGTCGTAAAAGCGCTCGACCAGCGCGTGCACGCGGTCTTCGCCGCCGATCCATTCGAAGGGCGTGGTGGGTGGGGCGGGAGGGGACGAGGCCTCTGGGGTGCTCGATGTTTCAGAATTCATAACAAAAACAGGCCTTTGCGCGCGTCCATCATACCTTTTTAGCTATATTTTTAATAGCAAACAACACAATTACCACCTACTCGGCCGCGCGGCGCAGGGTGTCCACCACGGGGCGCAGCAGCACCTCGCGCAGGCCCCACCAGCCCGCCGCCAACGCCAGCACAGCGCCAGCCAAGGCACCCGCCAGCGGCACCCAGGGGGCGGCCGTCCAGGTGAAGTCGAACACATAGCGCGCCAGCGCCCAGCCCACACCCACAGCCACCGCACTGGCCAAAAAGCCCGCCAGCAGGCCCACGCCCACCAGCTCGGCACGCTGCACCTGGCGCAGCAGGCTGGCGCGAGCGCCCACGGCGCGCATGATGGCGTACTCGCGCGCACGCTCTTCGCGCGTGGCCGTGACGGCGGCAAACAACACCACCAGGCCCGCTGCGAGCGTGAAGGCGAACAAAAATTCCACCGCGCGGATCACCTGCTCCAGCACGCGCTGCACCTGGGCAATGGTGGCGCCCATGTCCACGTTGGTGATGTTGGGGAATTGGCGCACCAGCGCGTTGTCAAAGCCGTGGGCCTCGGGCGCGCGGTAGGCTGCGAGGTAGGTCACGGGCACGTCCTTGACCTCGGCCACGGGGTACATCACGAAGAAGTTGGCCCGCATGGAACCCCAGTCCACCTTGCGCAGGCTGGTGATGCGCGCCTCGCTCTGCACACCACCCATGTCAAACAACAGGCGGTCGCCCATTTTCAGGCCCAGGGTTTCGGCAATGCCCTCTTCGACGCTGACGGCACCCTCTTCGCCCGGCGTCCACTGGCCCGCCACCACCTGGTTGTGGGGCGGCGCCTCGGTGGCATTGGAGAGGTTGAACTCGCGGTCCACCAGGCGCTTGGCGCGGTCGTCGGTGTAGTCGGCCGGGCCCACGAGCTTGCCGTTCACGGCCAGCAGGCGGCCCCGGATCATGGGGTACCAGTCGTAGCGCGCCACGCCGCTGTCCTTGAGCGTCTGCTGGAAGGCGTCGGCCTGGTCGGGCATCACGTTGATGACAAAGCGGTTGGGCGCATCGGGTGGCGTGGCCTGGCGCCAGCTGCTGATGAGGTCGGTGCGCAGCAGCACCAGCAGCACGAGCGCCAGCAGACCCACGGCCAGGCTGCTGACCTGCACCACGGCATAAGCCGGGCGCGCCGAGATCTGCCGCGTGGCCAGCACCAGCCAGCGCGGTGCAGTACTTTCGTTCACGCTGCGCCGCAGCAGCTTGACCGCCACCCATGACAGCCCCGCAAACAGGGCCACGGCCCCGGCAAAACCGCCCACGGCGATCAGACCCAGCTTGATGTCGCTGCTCACGGCCAGCAGCAGCGCCGCAAACCCGGCCACGCCAATGCCCAGCACCGCCAGCGAGGCAGGCTTGAGCCCGCCCACATCGCGCCGGATGACGCGCAGCGGCGGCACCTGGGCCAGTTGCAGCACCGGCGGCAGGCCAAAAGCAAACAGCAGCGTGAGCCCCATGCCCATGCCAAACGCCACGGGCCAGAGGCTGGACGCGGGCAGCGCCGACTCCACCAGCCCCGCGAGCAACAGCACAAAGGCGTAGTGCACCGCATAGCCCAGCAGCACGCCCAATGCGCTGGCAAACAGGCCCACCAGCGCAAACTCGGTGGTGTAGGCACCGGCAATGGTGCGCTGGCTCTGGCCCAGCACGCGCAGCATGGCCGACGCATCGAGGTGGTCGGCCGCAAAACCGCGCGCGGCCAGCGCCACGGCCACGGCCGAGAGCAGCGCGGCGAGCAGTGCCACGAGGCTCAGGAATTTTTGCGCGCGGTCCAGCGTCTGGCGCATTTCGGGGCGGCCGCTTTCGAGCGATTCGACGCGCACGCCGTGCACCTCGGGCTTCTTGGCTTCGGCCACCGCCCATTCGTTGAAGGCTTTGACGGCAGGCGCGGAGCCCACCACGGCGAACCGGTAGGTCAGGCGGCTGGCGGGCTGCACCAGGCCGGTGGCAGGCAGGTCGCGCTCGTTCAGCATCACGCGCGGCGCAAAACTCATGAAGCCCGCGCCCCGGTCCGGCTCGATGACGATGATGCGCGCGATGCGCAGCTGTGCATCGCCCAGCAACAACTTGTCGCCCATGGCGAGGTTGAGCGATTCGAGCAGCGGCGCATCCACCCACACATCGCCGGGCGCCGGGATGTCGCGCGTCGGCTGCTCCAGCGCGCCAGGGGCATCTGACACCGTGAGGCTGCCGCGCAGCGGGTAGCCCGGCTGCACACTTTTGAGCGCCACCAGCTTGCTGGCGCCACCCTGCGAATCGCTCGCGCGGCCCATGGTCGGAAAGCCCAGCGTGGTCACAGACTGGAGCCCGAGCGCCTTGGCGCGCTCCACAAAAGCGGCTGGCGTCGGGTTGTCGCTGGCCACCACCGCATCGCCCCCCAGTAGCTGCAGGGCATCGCGCTGCAGACCGCCTTGCAGACGATCCGCAAAAAACCCCACCGATGTGAGCGCGGCCACGGCCAGGGTGACGGCCACGATCAGCAGGCGCAACTCGCCCGCACGCAGGTCCCGGGCCAGGGTGCGCCAGCCAAGACGCAAAAAAGACAGGTTCATGATTGGACCTTAGCGCAAAGCCAACGGGCTGGCGGTCTGTGGGGTGTTAGCGCCGGATCAAGGCCCACCTTCAGGGCCGCGCAGCGGGGGTGGCAGCGGGCGGGGTCGCCGCAACCGTCGCCAGCGCCGGTTCTGCCGTGTCCGCTGCCACGACGGGGATTTCGTTGGTGGCGTTGGTCTCCAGCGCTTGCAGCCGTTGCTCCAGGGCCTGCAACACCGGGGTGATCTTCTGGCCCACGCGGATCTGCGGGTTCGAGAAGCCATCGGCTTTTCCGGCCTCGACCTCGCGCTGCTGGATCAGCGGGACCGCTTTGGCAAATGCCTCGGTGAAAGAATGGGTCTGGCGCAGTTGTTCATCGAACACCGCGCGGCCAAAAAAGGTCAGCTCCGACAACCTGCCGCAGCCATACGAGGTGTGGGTGGCATCGGCCGCCGTCATGATCAGGGTGCTGTCCGTAGCCAGCGGTTCGATCCAGCCCCCGGAGAAACATGCAGAAACGGCGATCACACGGTTGCGGATACCCGCCTCATCGAGCGCTGCACGCAGCATCTCGGGTGTCACCGGCGGCACATCCAGCGGCCAATGCGACGCCGCCAGCTCATGGTTGCGCGCGCCGTGCGAGGTCATGTAGATCACCAGCACATCGCGCTCCCGGTCCATGCGTGCGGCCAGGGCCGCAATGGCGCGCTGCAGGTTCTCGGGCGTTGCCCACGGGTGGGTCTGCGCAGTGTCCGCATGGTTGAGCAGGTGCAGCACCCGCCCCTGGGCGTCAAACCGCTCCCGCAGCAGCGTGCTGACCATGCTGCTTTCGCGGCGGAACACGTTTTCATCCGCATAGGGGGCAAACACCAGCCCGTAGACATCCGTCACGCCAGGGCGCTCGGGCGCCAAGGCCTCCACCTGCTGTTGCCACAGCAGCTGCTGGTCTTCAAACAGGCCCTGTGACAGTGCCAGGTGTGCAGGTTCGGGAGGCGGTGCACCGTCGGCCGACTGCGCAGAGGCATCCGCCAGCGCCTGGGCGTCCTCCTCCCAGGGCTGGTCCTGAAACTGCCACATCCCCACGCCCACAACTGCAGCCATCGCCAGCCCAAACACCGCGGTTCGCACACGGGAGCGGATGAAGCGTGCACTCACAACCACCAGGGCGGCCAGCACCCACACAGTGAGCACGCCATAAGCAACCCAGAAAACGATGCTGGCCACCGCACCGCTCCACCACTCCGGCTGGTGAACCGCCATCCCCATCAACACGTACAGCACCAGCAAGGGCCCCAGAGGGGCCCACGCTGACAGCACATACCAGGCCGCCAATCCGCCGGAAAGGCCGGGGAACCCTGGCTCGCCGGCCAGGGCCGGCGCTCGCTGTGCGGGCGCCATGGCCCACCATGCCAGCCACAGCAGCACCAGGCCGCTCCACATGGGCGCAAGCCAACCCCGCAGGCTGAACTGCGCAGGGCCCACCACCTGCCACCTGGCGGCCCCCACCAGCAACGCCGCGCTGATCAGCGACAGCACCAGCAACTGCCAGGGCGTAGGCGCTGCGGCCCCCGTGCGCGGCGCCAGGAACAAGGCCGCACGCAATCCCTCGCGCATCCAGCCCCACAGCGAAAGGCGTTCCGGCGCAAGAGCCGCCCTGCCTACCAGCGATGGCGGCGGGTCTTGCGGCGATCGGCCCAACGGAACTTCAATTTCCGTGTGGGCCAACTCGGGGCCCCACTGGCTGGGTAACGTGTCGGCCCAGGTGCTGCTGCTGGCGTTCAGGTCTTTCATGCGCGCATCATGCCATCGCAGGTTGACGTCTCGATGCGCATGATCGCAGCCGAAACACGGAGGCTGCGCGCCACTCCACTAGCCCCTGAGCTGAGCAATCCATAGCCTGCTCCATGGCGCCATTGCCCCGGCGCTCGTACCGCTGGCAAGGGCCTTCCCAGTGGCAAAATAAAACTAAAAATAATATTGATTTGATATTAAATAACTTATGGAGCATAATTCGGCTTGTTGCAGTTACCGCTCACGACGCGAGCTGTCATCGCAACCCCTGCCTCCACGCGATTTCAACGTCCCAGGCGGGACGCCTTTAGCGACGCTTGTCGCCCAGTGGGTCTGAAGAGCTGCAGCCCACCGAGTCCATCGATGCTCACGCAAACCTGTGCAGGTCTGCGTTCCCGAATGCACCAGATTTCAAATAACGCCATCTCCATGGGCCAGTACGTCGTTTCGCCCGCGACACACCCCACCGACTGCGGCGGCTTTCGCGCCTCCTTCTCGGTCCAGCGCGCCGCAGGCAACGGCAGCTACTGCCGCGTGTTCCGTTTTGACAAAGCCTTTGCCTCGCGCGAGGCGGCGCGGCTCTTTGCAGTCACCCAGGGCTGGCTCCAGACCTGCATGGCGCACCCGCCTGTGTGCTGATGGATGGATCAGCCAACGCCAGATCGTTTTCACCAGTCACCCCCATCCACCCCTTCAGTTGCCAGGCCAGCCGGCGCGCGCAGCTGTCTCCCCACGGTACGCTTTTCGTGCGCACCATACCTCAGAAAGGCTCTTCCATGAGCAGCAAAATCTACGTGGGCAACCTGCCCTACTCCGTGACCGACGCCACCCTCGAAAGCAACTTCGCCGAGTTCGGCGGCGTGTCTTCCGCCAAGGTCATGATGGACCGCGAAACCGGCCGCTCCAAAGGCTTTGGATTCGTAGAAATGGCCAATGCTGAAGTGGCCCAGGCGGCCATCAGCGCACTGCACGGCATGTCCGTGGATGGACGCTCGATCGTGGTCAACCTCGCCCGCCCCCGTGAAACCACCGGCGGCGCCGGTGGCTATAGCGCCTCGGGTTACAACACCAACAAGCGCTCGGACGTTGGCTATGGCAACGGCGGCTTTGGCGGCGGTCGCTACTAAGCCCTGACGATCCACAACGAAAAGCCGGCGCTCAGACGCCGGCTTTTTATCGTCCCGCCCCCACCAAGCGGTGCACGCCAAGCACCTCTGGGCCTCAGCGTGGGCCAGCGGTCTGCGCGGGTGGCACAACGGGTGCCTGCGCCAGCTCCGGCTGCAGAACCAGGCGGTGCGCACCGCTGTAGCAGACAAAGCGGCGATTTGTCGCGCGCCCGATGGCGCACAGGCCCAACTGTTGGGCCACCGCGTGGCCCATCTGTGTCATGCCGCTGCGGGACACCACGATGGGCACACCCATCTGTGCCGACTTGATGACCATCTCGCTGGTCAGGCGGCCGGTGGTGTAGAACACCTTGTCCGCCCCTGCCATGGGAACGGGCGTGGAGCCTTCTGCGGGGCTGCCTGACGCAGGCGTTTCAGGGTTCATCCACATCCAGCCGGCGATGGTGTCGATGGCGTTGTGGCGTCCGACATCCTCCACAAAGGTGAGCAACTCTTCGCCTTGGAACAACGCGCAGCCGTGGACCGAGCCGGACGACTTGTAGGTGGTCTCCTTGAGGCGAATCGCATTGACGATGCCGTAAAGCTGGCCCTGGGTCAGGCGGGCGTCGGGCAACTGGATGCGGTCCACTTCGTCCATGAGCCCGCCAAACACGCTGCCCTGCCCGCAGCCCGTGGTGACAACCTTGCTGGCCGTGCGCTCTTCAATGCGCGCAATACCGTGGCGCGTGCGCACGGCGGCCGCATGCACCTCCCAGTCGACCGTGATGGATTCGATGTCGTACACCGACTCGACCAGCCGCTGGTTGCGCAAGTAGCCCAGCACCAGCAACTCCGGTTGCGCACCCAATGTCATCAGCGTGACGAGCTCGCGCTTGTCCACATAAATCGTCAACGGACGCTCGGCCGGGATCTGCACCTGCTCGCGCTCGCCCAGCTCATTCACGATCTCCACCGCGTGGGTCAGCGGGGCATGGGCCCGCGTCAAGCGCGGCAGCGCGGGCATGGACGAGCCGGAGGGGACAGACGAAGAACTCATGGGGCAAATATACGCAGTGCGACACGCCAGCGGTTGGCGAAAGGGAATAGATTGCCAAGTGATTGCGCCACGGCGCCCCGCCATGTGGGCCCCGTCAGACGCACGTCACACCACCGCCCACAAAAAAAGCCGCGCCCCACCAGGGAACGCGGCTCGTAGCCTGAAGCGACAGCGTGCGTCAGGACTTGGAGGCAGGCGCAGCCGCTGCTGCAGGCACCTGCGTGCTGGGAGGACTGCTGGCCGTGCCTGGTGGCGAATGGGCGCCTGCAGCCTCGGCCGGTTTGGCGGCTGGCGGAGTGTAGGCGAAGGGGCCGGGATCGGCGCAAGCAGCTCCACCGGCAGCCGCTGGCTTGGCCGAGGGCGTGGTCTTGCGGTAATGCGCGGCCACTTTGTCTTGCGACAGGCACAGCTTGTAGTTGTCCACCTTGCCGGCCCATGCGGCCTTGGCGGCAGCTTCAGCGGCCTTGGCAGCGGCCTCGGGGGACGGGGCGGGCAGCTTGGCGGACGCCACCGTGCATACGGCTGCCGCGCACAGCGCCAGCAAAGAGGTGCGGATGCTTGATCTCGTCATGGAGTGGATCCTCATACCTGGGCGGGCTGCTGGCCCGCAGATGCTGTTACGTCAGTCGCTGACTGGCTGGCGCTGCGCTGGCGCGGGATTTTGCCGGCCTGCACATCGTCGTACCACAGCTCATGGTGTTCCTTGGCCCAGCCCTCGCTCACATAGCCGGTGCGCATGGCCTTGTAGGCCCCCTTCATGCCCACCGTGCCCATGTAGATGTGGCCACAGATCAAAGCCATCATCCAGATGGCCAGAGTGGCGTGGATCATGTGGGCGATCTGCATGTCGCCACGTACGTCGCCAAAGCCGGGAATGAGCTTATCGAGCACGAGGCCCGTGGCCACCACAAAGATGCCGGGGATGGTGATGCCCCACCAGAACAGGCCCTTCTCGCCCGCATTGAAGCGGTGTGAGGGCACCTCGTGATTGCCCTTGCCCAGCATGCCGCCGCCCTTGGCCAGCCAGACAAAGTCGGCGCGGTTGGCGATGTTGTCTTTGATGAAGGTGACAATGATCACGAGCAGCGACACAGCAAACAACGGGCCCACAAAGTTGTGCACATTCTTGAGCGCATAGGTCAACCAGCCAAACAGCGTGGTCCCCAGTATGGGCAACAGGAAGAACTTGCCAAACGCCATCACGATGCCGGAGATGGCCAACGCGACGAATGCAAACGCATTGGCCCAGTGGGCCGCGCGCTCAAACGGGGTGAAACGCTCGATACGGCGGGGACCGGTGCCGTCGGGATGCTCATGCCCCAGCGGGCCTTTCACAAAGTAGAAGATGCCCAAAGCCAGCAACACGATCGCAAACAGCGCCGCACCGTAGGGGATGATCCAGTGGTTGCGCACTTGCCGCCACGCCTCGCCCGCATTGGTGTAGCGCGAGCCGGGGTACTGCACAAAGGGCTGGATCAGGTTGCCTGCTTCAGGCGCCTGCGTTTTGGGCAGGCTGCTGTAGCCAGTCACGCCCTGCCCCACCTGCCGCCACATGGGCGCGTTGTTGCCGGGCTGTACCTTCATGCGTTCGCCGTTGGTCTGCTCGGCGTAGCCGGGCTCGGCGCTCGCGTCGGGCTTCACATCAAAAATGTTTTGCCCTTGCACCCCCAGAGCGGCAGGCGCCTGGCCCACAACGCCCGAGGCCGTGGGCCCCGCTGGCGCCTGGGCCTGCGCAGCCAGCGCACCGAAGGCCAGCAGCACGGCACAGATACTGTGTTTCATGGCAGACCTCGCTCAGGGCTTCTGGTTGCGGGAGTACTCGTTTTGACCGTACTGCTGGCGTGTGCGCAGCTGCTGTTCCCAGCTGGTCTTGTCACCCGCTGTCCAGCCAGCCTGGGTGAAGTTGCTGCCCGTACCGGCGTAAGGCGCCGCATCGTGCTTGACTGCACCGCCTGTCTGGGGCTTTTCGCCGCAGGCCGCCAGTGTCACGCACAAGGTGGCGGCCATCAAAAATGTGGAAGCAATGCGTGTCATGACTTGGCTCCGGTTGCGCCTGCTGGAGGCTGGCCTGCCTGCTTGGAACCGTAGGCAGTGCCCCAGCCCCACACCTCGGCACCCTTGCCGCGCTGCACCACGCGGTTGCGGAAGATGTCTGCCACCACGTCGCCGTCGCCGGCGAGCAAGGCCTTGGTCGAGCACATTTCTGCGCAGGCAGGCAGCTTGCCCTCGGCCAGTCGGTTGCGGCCGTACTTTTCGAATTCGGCCTGGCTGCCATGGGTTTCAGGGCCGCCAGCGCAGAAGGTGCACTTGTCCATCTTGCCGCGCACACCGAAGGTGCCAGAAGACGGGAACTGCGGCGCACCGAACGGGCATGCATAGCTGCAGTAGCCGCAGCCAATGCAGACATCCTTGTCGTGCAGCACCACACCTTCTTCGGTGCGGTAGAAGCAGTTCACGGGGCACACCGCCATGCAAGGCGCATCGCTGCAGTGCATGCAGGCCACCGAGATGGACTTTTCACCGGGCACGCCGTCGTTCAGGGTCACCACGCGGCGGCGGTTCACACCCCAGGGCACTTCATGCTCGTTCTTGCACGCTGTCACGCAGCTGTTGCACTCGATGCAGCGCTCTGCATCACAGATAAATTTCATGCGGGCCATCGCGGTCTCCTCACGCAGCTTCCACGTTGCAGATCGTGGTCTTGGTTTCTTGCATCATGGTCACGCTGTCGTAGCCATACGTTGTCGCGGTGTTCACGGCCTCGCCACGCACCACAGGCGCTGCCCCCTTGGGGTAATACGCCAGCATGTCGGCGCCTTGCCAGCGGCCGGAGAAGTGGAATGGCATCCACACGGTGTCGGGCGCTACGCGCTCGGTGACCAGGGCCTGCACATTCAGGCGTGCGCCGGTGGGCGAGCTCAGCCACACGCGGCTGCCGTTGCGAATGCCACGGTCGGCAGCGGTCTTGGGGTTGATTTCCACGAACGCTTCCTGCTGCAACTCGGCCAGCCAGGGGTTGGAGCGCGTTTCCTCGCCGCCACCTTCGTACTCGACCAAGCGACCCGAGGTGAGGATGAGCGGGAACTTCTCGTACACCTTGTCCGCCACGTTCTTATCCTGCACCGTCTTGTACAGCGTGGGCAGACGCCAGAAGGCCTTCTTGTCCTCGTGCGTGGGGTACTTGGCGATCATGTCGGGGCGGGTGCCATACAGCGGTTCGCGGTGCTGCGGAATCGGATCAGGGAAGTTCCAGACCACCGCACGCGCCTTGGCGTTGCCGAAGGGGTGGCAGCCGTGCACCTTCATGGCCACACGGATGATGCCGCCCGAGGGGTCGGTCTTCCAGTTCTTGCCCTCGGCCGCCTTCTTCTCGGCATCCGTCAGGTCGTCCCACCAGCCCAGCTTCTTGAGCAGCACGTGGTCGAACTCGGGGTAGCCGGTGGTGATGTCCGCGCCCAGCGAGTGCGAGCCGTCTTCCGCCAGCAGGTTCTCGCCATTGCGCTCCACGCCGAAATTGGCGCGGAAGTTACCGCCGCCGTCCATGACGTGCTTGGAGGTGTCGTACAGGTTGGACGTACCGGGGTGCTTGAGTTCGGGCGTGCCATAGCAGGGCCAGGGCAGACCAAAGTAGTCGCCAGCGAAGTCGTAACCGGTTTCCTTGTCTTTGCCACCCTTGGCCTTGAGGGTCTTCACGTCGAACACATGCATGTTCTTCATGTGGGCCTTCAGGCGCTCAGGGCTTTGGCCGGTGTAGCCAATGGTCCAGACCGAGCGGTTGATTTCGCGCAGGATGTCTTCGACCATGGGTTCATCCATGCCCTTGACCTTCTGCATCTTGTAGTTCTTGACCAGTTCCTTGTCGAAGCCCAGCTTTTGCGCCAGCTGGTACATGATCATGTGGTCAGAACGGCTTTCCCACAGAGGCTCGATGACCTTCTCGCGCCACTGCAGCGAGCGGTTGGACGCCGTGCAGGAGCCGCTGGTTTCGAACTGCGTGGCTGCGGGCAGCAGGTACACCGCGCGGTTGGGGTTCAGGTCTTCGGGCTTGCCGGGCATGGCGGCCATGGCAGCGGTAGCCGATGGGTAGGGGTCCACCACCACCAGCAGGTCCAGCTTATCCATGGCGCGCTTCATTTCGAGGCCACGGGTCTGCGAGTTGGGGGCATGGCCCCAATAGAACACGCCGCGCAGGTTGCTGTCCTGGTCGATCAGCTCGTTCTTCTCCAGCACGCCGTCGATCCAGCGCGACACGGTGATGCCGTTCTTGGTCATCATCGCGGGCGTGGCGTACTGCTTTTTGATCCACTCGAAGTCCACACCCCACACGTTGGCGAAGTGCTTCCACGCACCTTCGGCCAAGCCGTAGTAGCCGGGCAGCGAGTCGGGGTTGGGGCCCACATCCGTCGCGCCTTGCACGTTGTCGTGGCCACGGAAGATGTTGGTGCCGCCACCGCTCTTGCCGACGTTGCCCAGGGCCAGCTGCAAGATGCAGGAGGCACGCACCATGGCGTTGCCGATGGTGTGCTGCGTCTGGCCCATGCACCATACGATGGTGCCAGGGCGGCTGTCGGCCAGCATCTTGGCGACCTTGAACATCTGGTCTTCCTTGACGCCGCAGGCCTCTTCCACCTTGTCGGGTGTCCACTTGGCCATGACCTCGTCGCGCACCTTTTCCATGCCGTAGACACGGTCGTGGATGTACTTCTTGTCTTCCCAGCCATTCTTGAAGATGTGATAGACCAGGCCGAACAGGAAGGGAATGTCGGTGCCGGAGCGGATGCGCACGTACTCGTCGGCCTTGGCAGCGGTGCGGGTGAAACGTGGGTCCACCACGATCATCTTGCAGCCGGTTTCCTTGGCATGCAGCATGTGCAACATACTGACGGGGTGGGCTTCAGCCGCGTTGGAGCCGATGTACAGAGCGACCTTGCTGTTTTGCATGTCGTTGTACGAATTGGTCATGGCGCCGTAGCCCCAGGTGTTGGCCACACCCGCCACGGTGGTCGAGTGGCAGATGCGCGCCTGGTGGTCGCAGTTGTTGCTGCCCCAGAAGCTCATCCATTTGCGCAGCAGGTAGGCCTGTTCGTTGCTGTGCTTCGACGAGCCGACGACGTACAGGCTGTCCGGGCCGCTTTGCTTGCGCAGCTCCAGCATCTTGGCGGTGATCTCATTGAGGGCTGTGTCCCAGCTGATGCGCTCGTACTTGCCGTTGACCAGCTTCATCGGGTAGCGCAGGCGGTACTCGCCGTGGCCGTGCTCGCGCACTGACGCCCCCTTGGCGCAGTGGGCGCCCAGGTTGATGGGGGAATCGAACACGGGCTCCTGGCGCACCCACACGCCGTTTTCCACCACGGCATCCACGGCGCAGCCCACCGAGCAGTGGGTGCAGACCGTGCGGCGCACTTCGATCTTGCTGTCGCCCAGGCCCACCTTGGCACCTTCAGCCGCTTGCGACTTCTTGACCAGGGTAAGTTGCGAGGCTGCAATGCCAACGCCTACGCCCAGGCCCGAGCGGCGCAGGAATGCGCGGCGATCCATGGTGGGCAGCGCTTGGGACAGGCCCCGGCGCAGGCTGTGAACAAAGGGAGAGGATGTCGATGCACTGTGCGGTGCATGCGCAGACTTTTTGGTGAGCAACATGGCGCGCCCCGAAATCAAAGTTGGGTGGTTTTGTAGTACTGCTTCACGTGCGCCGAGAGGTGGTAGCCACCTCCCTTTTCAGGCGCCACGCGGGCGGGCTCAGCGGCCACGACCTCGGCGGGGATTACACGCGGCAGCACCGTCACAGCGGCAGCACCGGCGCTCACGGCGGCGGCGCCCGCAAAGAAGCGGCGACGGGATGGGGGGGTAGTAGCGGAAGGCTGGCGGTCCTGCATGCTTGTCTCCAGGAGGCTGGCAGTTATGTAAAAAATTGCATAGGCGAGTCTAAGGCAACCAGGTAACCTTCACAACAAGGCCAACCCTAATCCCACCAATGCACTTGAGCATTGCCGCGCGTCAAGACGCGGCACATCGCAAACACTCTTCAATCGAGCATGTCAAAACCCTGCGCCTCAACAGCAGCAAAAGCCCGCGTAAGGCGCGCCACAGCTGCATAGAAGCTCGCGGCCGGGTGCTGTTCCAGCGCGTTGCACATGGCTGGCAGCCAGGGCTGGATGTGCTCGGCAAAAAATTCACGCTGAGCCGTCAGGTTACAGACAGCCATGTCATCACCCGCAATCAGGTAGCGCATGACTTCGCACAGATATGCGACATGGTCCTCGGTCTCGGGCATGGTGTCGCCCCGCGCAAGCCCCAGGCGGTCCAGGCTGGTGCGCAAGCGCGCCAGGGGCTTTTCATTCAAGAAGCCCGCCAGGTAGTGCGATGCGTACACAAACACCTCGGGCTTGCCCACGCCGCCGAACAGGCGATCGTATTCAGCCGCGATGGCGGCGTCGTCCTGCGCGCGGGCCGCTGCCACCAGCTGCTGCCAGGGCTCTTGCAGAAAGCCACCTTCCATGGGCGCTTCGGTCACGGCCACGCGCAGGGCCGACAGCAGCTCGGGGCTGGGCGGTGCGTAATACAGCTGAGACAACACGCCATACAACTCGGCGCGTGCGGTTTCTTCGTCAAGCGCAGAGCTGCCGGGCTGGGTCAATGAAACAGAGGCACTCACAGGTCAGTCACTTTCGATTCGTTTTGTGCGGAGTACAGATCAATCACGCGGCAGTCACTGCACATCTTGAGCCGCTCCAGCGCTTCGCCCTGGAACATGGCATGCCCAGCCAGCTTGCCCAGCATGGCCTCGATGGCCTTCACGGTGCCAAACGGCTTGCTGCAGCGCACACAAGCCCAGGGCTGCGCTTCGTTGAGCACGCGCAGCTGCGCGCGCTCCGGCGTGAGCGACAGGCGGGGCTGCAGGCTGATCGCGTTTTCCGGGCAGGTGGTCTGGCACAGGCCGCACTGCACGCAGTTCTTCTCCAGAAAGCGCAGTTGCGGCGTTTGCGGGTTGTCTTGCAGAGCGCTTGCCGGGCAGGCGCTCACGCAACTCAGGCACAGGGTGCAGCGGTCTTTATCGACCGTGATGGTGCCCAGGGGCGAGCCCTTGGCGGGCAGCTCAATCGCCGCTGGCAAGGAGGCTGCACCCAGGGGCGACTGTTCGACCAGATGGTCCAGCGCCATGTCCAGGGTGCTGCGCTTTTCCTGCGCGATAGCAAAGCGTGCGGCAACGCTCGGGGTGCGCTGGCGTGTTTGGCCCAGGGTTTGCAGCGCCGCATCCAACTCCGTCGGGTGCTTGGCCTCGATGATGCGCAGGTGGGTGCCCGTGTAGCCAAGCCCGTTGAGGATGCGCTGGGCCACGTCCATCTGCGCCTGCAGCCCTTCCAGGTACTGCGGCGCCTCTTCGGTGGTAACCAGCAAGACGATTTGCGAGGCCCCGTAGGCGATGGCGCTCAGCCACAGGTCCACGCCCGTGCTGGCGGTGTGCCACAAGGCCACCGGAATCACATTCGCAGGCACGCCATGGGCCACCTTCAGCTGCGCTGCGCGGCCCAGCTCATTGACCAACGCCTGGCCACGCTCCTGGCTGTGCAACAGCAGCACGGCGTCCTTGCCGCCCGCTGCGGCATAGGTGGACAGCAGAGTTTTAAAACGCTGCCCCTGCTCCGCCGCAGGCGGATAGGCATAGGTCATCGCGCCCGTGGGGCACACGGTGGTGCAGGCGCCGCAGCCCACGCACAGGTTGGGGTTGACCACCACGCGCTGGCGAGCCTTGTCGCTGCTGATGGCCTCGGCCGAGCAAATGTCCACGCAGGCGCTGCAACCCACGGTGGCGTTGCGGCTGTGGGCGCAGAGCTTTTGCTTGTATTCAAAAAACTTGGGCTTCTCAAACTCGCCCACCAGTTCGCGCAACTTGAGCACGGTGGGCAGGTCACGCCCATCGCTGCGCAGGTAGCCCTGGGGCAGCGCGTGCTGCAAGAAGGTGGGCGTGGCGTCGGCGCGGCGCATGTCCAGCACCAGATCGAACTGGGCCGACTCGCTCTCGACCGCGCGCTGAAAGTCAATCGCCCCCGCCACCTGGCACGCCTTCACGCAAGCGCGGTGGCCCTGGCAGGCAGACATATCAATTTGGTAATCCAGCCCGATGGCGTTTTCCGGGCAGGCGGCCACGCAGGCATTGCAGCGGGTGCACAGGTCAAGGTTGATGGGGTTGTCTTCGCGCCAGCGCAATTCAAACGCACCCAGCCAGCCCGTCAATGCTTCGATGCGCCCGCCCAGCACGGGGTAGCGACGAGCCTGGGCGCCACCGGCCTGGCCGGGGCCTTGGGCGAACACGGTAACGTCCAGCACATCAGACACCAAACCGGCCACCTGCTCTGCCGCATCGAGCGGCCCGATGATCAGCAGGCGCCCGGCGCTCTTATATGTCACCACCGGCACGGGCGGCGGCTCGGGCAGGTGCGCCGCCGCCAGCAGCGCGGCGATCTTGGGGCCGGCCTTGCCCGCATCGCGGCTCCAGCCGCCGGTTTCGCGGATATTCACAAAGCGGATGGGCGAGATGGCGCCTTCCGTCTGGCGGCCCAGGTCAGCGAACAGGCGCTCTTCCTGGGTGCATGCCACCACCACGTCCTCGCCCGAGCGGATGGCCTGGGTGAAGGCGCCCGCCTCGCGGCGGCACAGGGTGGAATGGAGGGTCAGGTCTTCACGAAGCGCTGTGCCCAGGGCCTGGGCGTTCAGCGGCATCGTCTGGTTGCAATCGCAGATGAGCGTGGTCATGTTCTGTGTGGCTGGCTGGGGCAAGCGACGCAGGCTCCCCCGTGGAACCCGCCGACGCTTGCCCGTGCGTGCTAGGAATAGCTGTGCATACCCCCGACTGTGCCACGTCTTGCCCCGGTTGCGCTGCCGATGGCACAGGGGGTTCCACGGGTGCGGGGTCTTTCGGGTCATTCCACCCGGCAGGGGCGGCTGCCTGCCCTGCGGCTGATGGCTTTTCCGGCTCCTCTTCCACCAGCCCCATGAACTGCGCGCTGGCCATTTGCTTGAGCATGGCAGCGGGCAGCGGGTCGGGCTGGGTGTAGTCGTCGATGTAGATGTCCAGGCCGTCCATCACGTTGAAGTGTGGGTCGGTGAAGAGTTTCTTCATCGCTGCGTTGCGCACCTCAGGCGCCACCGCACGGCTGGCGAAGGGCTTGAAATCGGAATCGATGGACAGCGACTGCACGTCTTGCAGCGTGGGCAACGGCGCGGCTGCGGGCTCGGGCGGCACGGGTGCCGCAGCAGGCTGCGCGGCCAGGGGCGCGGGCGCATTCACCCCTGCTGGGACGGGCGCCTGTGGCACGGGTGGCGCAGGGTCTTGTACAGGCTTGCCCTCGCGCACCTCCTGCTTGCGGCGCGACCAGCGGCCCAGGAATCCGTCAGCCACGGCCACCTCCCCCCCGGTGTTTCTCGGTACTCACCGACGCGGGGTTGCCAAACCGGTCCTGCAGCGGCTGAAAGCTGTCAGGACGCTTACGGCGCTTGGGCTCAGGCTGGTAGTTCTCGGCCACAAAGGCCTGGAGCACCTCCAGCACCTCGGGCGGCACGGGCACTTGCTCCACCGTTTCTTGCGCATCCAGCCAGCGGCCTGCCTCGTGGTAGCTCAGGCTGACTTCCACCGGGCGGGCCAGGCGGGGGGCATCGCCACCATCGTCTTCGTCCATGCGCCAAAGCACAAACCAGCACGGGGCGGGCGATTCCACATTCAGGTGGTAGCCCTCGGCATCGTCACGGAACAGCTCCACGCGAAAGCCTGGAAACATCCAGCGCTGTTCGCGCTCGTCGCTCAACAGTTGGCGCGGTTCGGTGCCGAAGGCCGGGTCGTGCATGACCACTTCGGCCAGCGACCACCGCCAGGGCTGCCAGCGGTTGTCAATGCGCTCGCAGCGCATGATCACAGCAACATCGGTGTAGGGGCGCTCAGTCATGGGCTGCGACTGTACTCCGGACCCGCCCCTGCCATGCAGGCGCGCCGCCAAACCCCTGCGCCCTGCTCTTCAATCGCCCTTGGTGGATGGCAGCGCTTCCACGGCTACGGCGCAGTACTTGAACTCCGGAATCTTGCCAAACGGGTCCAGCGCAGCGTTGGTGAGCAGGTTGGCCGCCGCCTCCACGTAGGCAAACGGCATGAATACCGTGCCACGGGGCGTGCCGTCGTCGCGCCGCACGCGCACCTGCACCATGCCGCGCCGCGAGCGGATGCCCACCAGCGCACCGGGCTGCACGCCCAGCCGCGCCAGCTCGTCACCATGCAGCGACGCGGTGGCCATGGGCTCGATGGCGTCCAGCACGGTGCTGCGCCGCGTCATGCTGCCCGTGTGCCAGTGCTCCAGCTGGCGGCCGGTGATGAGCACGAACGGGAACTCAGCGCTCGGCTTTTCTGCCGCCGGGATCACGCTGGCGGGCACCAGTTGCAGGCGGCCCGTGGGCGTGGGGAATTGATCGGTGAAGACGATGGGCTGGCCGGGGTCGTCAGGTGCAAGGCAGGGGTAGGTCACGCTGGATTCGCGCTCCAGCCGGTCCCAGGTGATGCCCTCGATGCTCGCGTGCATGGCCTGGCGCATTTCCTCGTACACGGCGGCCACGCCAGATTCTTCGCCTTCGTAGTTCCAGTTCAGGCCCGCCCCGCCGCCGGGCCGCCCCAAGGCGGGGCCGGCCCCCTCGGGGGGCAGCGACGACACGAAGTGCGGAGCGTGGGGGCCCACTCGTTGCGCGATCTGCTGAATGATCCACAAGTCCGGCCGTGCGTCCCCTGGCGGATTGAGGGCGCGGCGGCCCATCTGCACCATGCGGTCGGTGTTGCTGGCGGTGCCGGTCTTTTCCGGCCAGGCGCTGGCGGGCAGCACCACATCGGCCAGCCAGGCCGTCTCCGTGAGGAAGATGTCCTGCACCACCAGGTGCGAGAGGCTCCCCAACGCGTGGCGCGCGTGGTTCAGGTCGGGGTCGCTCATGGCGGGGTTCTCGCCCATGATGTACATGCCGCGCACCTTGTGCGGGTCACTGTCCGGCGCCAGGGCCTTGTGCATGATCTCGACCACGGTGTAGCCCGGCGCCTCGTCCAGCTTCGTCCCCCAGAAGTCTTCAAACCAAGCATGCGCCCCGGCGTTGTCCACGCGCTGGTAGTTGGGGAACATCATGGGGATGAGCCCCGCGTCGCTCGCGCCCTGCAC
>CAYXSL010000045.1:0-26740 GCA_964466605.1 uncultured Verminephrobacter sp. | reverse complement strand
CGCCCACGGCCACGTTCAGGTCCGCGTCATCCAGCACCACGAAGGGGTTCTTGCCGCCCATCTCCAGCTGCACCTTGGCGCCGCGCGGCACGCAGGCCGCCGCCACGCGCTGGCCCGTGCCCACCGATCCGGTGAAGCTCACGCCGGCGATGCGCTCGTCTTCCAGCAGCACCTGGCCCACGTCCGAGCCACGGCCCATCACCAGGTTGAACACGCCGGCCGGCAGGCCCGCGCGGTGCAGGATGTCGGCCAGTGCCCAGGCGGAGCCGGGCACCACTTCGGCGGGCTTGAACACCACACAGTTGCCGTAGGCCAGGGCCGGGGCGATCTTCCAGGCCGGGATGGCGATGGGGAAGTTCCACGGCGTGATGATGCCGATGGTGCCCAGCGGCTCGCGCGTGATCTCGATGCCCACACCAGGGCGCACCGAGGGCAGCAGCTCGCCGCCGGGGCGCAGCGCCTCGCCGGCAAAGAACTTGAAGATGGCGGCCGCGCGGCCCACTTCGCCAATGGCTTCGGGCAGGGTCTTGCCTTCTTCACGGGCCAGCAGGTCACCCAGCTCGGCCTTGCGCGCGATGATTTCGTTTCCTACCGCGTCCAGGATGTCAAAGCGCTGCTGGGGCGTGGACAGGCTCCACGCGGGAAAGGCGGCGTGTGCTGCCGACGCGGCTTCCAGCGCCTGCTCGCGGCTGGCCACGGCGTAGTCGCCGATCACGTCGCGCGTGTCGGAGGGGTTGGTGTTCTGGTAGGTGCGGACGCCGTCGGTCCAGGCGCCGCCAATCAGGTTTGCATGCATGGCTGTGGTGGTGTGTGGGTGGTTGAAGAAAGTCGAAACAATGCCCCTGCGCCAGGGCGCAGGCAGTGCGCGGGACCCGCCGCCGCAGGGCCTGCAAGCCGGAGCATGGCCGCGTGCCGAGGTCGGGTGGTGGCTGCCTTGTTGTTGTATGTCATCGTACAACATAAACCGGTTTTTGGGTACTGCGGGTAACCACTCGTGGGACCACGGGTGGCCGTGGCCGGGGCCCACGGCACTGGGCAGTGGGCTGCCGCTGCGGGCCCTCTGTTGTCAGCTGGCTTCGGCCTGCGCACGGCGCCGGCGCTCGCGGCTGTTGGCCAGGTGGGTGCGCATGGCTGCGCGGGCGGCGTCCGGGTCCTGGCCCACGATGGCGTCGTAGATGCTTTCGTGTTCGCCATTGACACGGCGCAGGTATTGGCGCCGCTCGTCGTTGGCCGAATCCATGGCCGCCAGGCGGGCGCGCGGGATGATCATGCTGCCCAGCGTGCCCATCAGCTCGGCAAAGTGGCTGTTCTGCGTGGCGCGGGCAATCTCCAGATGGAACTGGAAGTCCGAGGCCACGGCGTCGCGCCCCGCATCGACGGCGGCAGCCACGGCGTCCAGTGCCTCGCGCATGGCCTTCAGGTTGGCATCGGTGCGGCGCTGGGCAGCCAGGGCTGCCGCCTCGGTTTCGACGCCGATGCGCAGCTCCAGCACCGCAATCACGTCGCGCAGGGTGCTGAACTGGTCGGGGGTGATCTTGAAGCCGGGCGCCTGGCCCAGCCCCAGCACAAAGGTGCCGATGCCGTGCCGTGTTTCCACCAGGCCCGAGGCCTGCAGCTTGGAAATCGCCTCGCGCACCACGGTGCGGCTGACGCTGAACTCGGCCATGATGGCCGCCTCGGTCGGCAGCTTGTCGCCCAGGGCCAGGCGGCCGTCCCGGATGCGGTCTCCGAGGGACTCCACCAGCTCCAGGGCCAGGGTGCGGGGCTTGCGGCGAAGGGTGGTGTCGATGGTCATTCTTGGTGTTATCCCTATGGGGCGCCGGGGGCAGAAGCTGTACATTGCACTTCGTTGTACGACAACTGATGACGTTCAACGAATGTGCTGCCACTGTACCAAGAACCTCTGCTTTTGTAACCGCCATGCCTTGCCACCCGACGCCCCTTCGCTTTCAACGCCTGCTACTGACCGGCGCTGCCGGAGGCCTGGGCCAGGAACTGCGCAAGCGGCTGAAGGCCTACTGCACCACATTGCGCCTGTCGGACATCGCGAACCTGGGCGATGAGGGCGCAGGAGAAGAGCTGCGCCCCGCACGCCTTGAAGAAGCCGACGCTGTGCTCAGCTTGCTGGAGGGCGTGGATGCCGTGGTGCACCTGGGGGGCGTGTCCACCGAACAGCCCTGGGAGCCCATCCTGCAGGCCAACATCGTTGGCGTGTACAACCTGTATGAAGCGGCCCGCAAGCAAGGCGTCCGGCGCGTGGTGTTCGCCAGCTCCAACCACGTCACCGGGTTTTATCGGCAGGACGAGGTGGTGGGCCTGCGCGACCCGGCACGCCCCGATGGGCTTTATGGCGTCTCCAAGGCCTTTGGCGAAGACCTCTCGCGCTTCTACTTCGACCGCTACGGCATTGAAACCGTGTGCTTGCGCATCGGCTCGTCCTTCCCCGAGCCACGCAACCGCCGCATGCTGGCCACGTGGATGAGCTACGACGACCTGGAGCGCCTGGTCGTCGCCAGCCTCACCGCTCCCGTGGTGGGCCACAGCATCATCTACGGCATGGGCGACAACACCACCACCTGGTGGGACAACACGCTGGCCCGCCACATCGGCTACCGCCCGCAGGACAGCTCCGAGCCCTTCCGCGCCAAGGTGGAAGCGGCCGACCCGCGCCCCGACATGACCGACCCCGCCGTGATCTACCAGGGCGGCCCGTTCGTGCGCACCGGGCCCTTCGAATGAGCGCGCCGATGACGCCTTCCGTGGAGCTGCTGCTGCCCGGCCACCGCGACCAGGTGGGCGAAAGCCCCGTGTGGAGCCCCGCCGAGCAGGCGCTCTACTGGGTGGACATCGAAGGCCGCCAGCTGCACCGCTGGAACTGTGCGGACCAGCGTGTGCAGAGCTGGGGCACCGCAGAGCGCCCCGCGTGCATCGCTTTGCATGCTGCTGGGGGCCTGATCGCGGGCATGGACACGGGGGTGTTCCACCTGCAGCCCCAGGCGGATGGCACGCTGTCTGCCATGCTGCTGGCCACAGCGGACCACCCCGAGCCGGGCATGCGCTTCAACGACGGCCGCTGTGACCGCCAGGGCCGCTTCTGGGCAGGCACCATGGTGCGCGACATGTCACTGGCCCGCCCTGCGGGCAGCCTGTATCGCATGGACGCACAGCGCGGCCTGTCTGCACCGCAGGTGCAGGGCCTGGTCACGCAGAACGGCCTGGGCTTCAGCCCCGACGGCAAGACCATGTACCTGAGCGACAGCCACCCGAGCAGGCAGCAGATCTGGCAGCTTCCGCTGCACGGCGATGGCTCGCTGGGCGAGCGCTCGCTGTTCGTGGACATGCGCGATCTGCCCGGCCGGCCCGATGGCGGCGCGGTGGATGCCGACGGGTGCTACTGGATCTGCGGCAACGACGCGGGTGTGGTGCACCGCTTCACGCCCGATGGCCGCCTGGACCGCTCCATCGCCGTGCCCACCAGCAAGCCCTCCATGTGCAGCTTCGGTGGCCCGGGCCTGGACGTGCTGTTCATCACCACCATCCGCCCGGGCCAGCCTCAGGGTGACGACGTGGCACTGGGCGGCGCCATCTTCGCTACCCGGCCGGGTGTGGCGGGCCTGCCCGAGACACCCTACCGGAGCGCCTGAGGCAACCACCAGGCCTTCGGAACTCTCTCCATTCACAACACGTTCAACCCAGGAGACAACCATGAAGATCCCCCACTTGTTCGGCCGCGTCGCTCTCGCCGCGAGCGTGCTGCTCGGCGGCTTGGCCGCGCAGGCCACCGAGTTCCGTTCGTCGGACATCCACCCCGAGGACTACCCCACCGTGCTGGCCGTGCGCCACATGGGCGAGACCCTGTCCAAGGCCACGGGTGGCAAGCACAGCATCAAGGTCTATGCCAAGGGTTCGCTGGGCATCGAGAAGGACACCATCGAGCAGACCAAGCTGGGCGCGATCGCCATGACGCGCGTGAACGTCGCGCCGATGAACAACATCTGCCCCGCCACCATGGTGCCCACCATGCCCTTCCTGTTCCGCGACAAGGAACACATGCGCAAGGTGCTGGACGGCGCCATCGGCGACGAGATCCTCAAGGACTGCGAATCGCAGGGCTTCGTGGGCCTGGCGTTCTATGACAGCGGTGCACGCTCCATCTACACCGTCAAGAAGCCCGTCAAGACCCTGGCCGATGTCAAGGGCCTGAAGGTGCGCGTGCAGCAGAGCGATCTGTGGGTCTCGCTGCTTGAAGCCATGGGCGCGAACGCCACCCCCATGCCGTTCGGTGAGGTCTACACCGCGCTCAAGACCGGACTGGTGGACGCAGCAGAAAACAACTACCCCAGCTACGAAAGCTCGCGCCACTTCGAAGTGGCCAGGTTCTTCAACAAGACCGAGCACTCGATGGCGCCAGAGATCCTGCTGTTCAGCAAACGCGTGTGGGACACGCTGAGCGCCGACGACCAGAAGGCCATCCGCGCTGCCGCCAAGGAATCGGTGGGCTTCATGCGCAAGATCTGGGATGAGCGTGAAGAAAAGTCTCTGGCCACGGTGAAGGCGGGCGGCGCGCAGATCGTGGAGATCGACAAGGTCGCCTTCAAGGCCGCGATGAAGCCGGTGTACGACAAGTTCCTGAAGGACCCCAAGCTCCAGGACATGGTCAAGCGCATCGACGCCGTGCAGTAAGAAAAAGCCAGAGTCTTGAGGGCAGGTGGCACACAGAGCAGTGCGCCGCCTGCCCGCTTCCAGTTGTTTTTGAATGTCCACTATGTACACGCGACTCTGCGCTTTTATTGCGCGCACCTGCCTTCAACTCGGGGTGGGAGGGCTCGTCCTGCTGGTTTGTGCCGTGCTCTACCAGGTCATCGGCCGCTACGTGTTCAACGACACACCCACGTGGGCCGAGAGCGGCGCGGTGCTGCTCGTGCTCTACGTGACCATGCTCGGCATGGCAGTGGGCGTGCGCGATGCCGGCCACATCGGCCTCGAATCCTTTCTGGTGCTGGCGCCCGACTGGCTGCGCACCAAGCTCGAATTGCTGATCCACGCGCTGGTGCTGCTCTTCGGCGCGGTCATGGCCTGGAACTGCGGTGTACTGGCCGAATCGGTGGCTCCCTACAAGATACCCACGCTCGGTATCTCCGAAGCTTTCAAGTACGTGCCGCCCGCCATGGCCGGCGTGCTGGTGGCCATGTTCTCGTTGGAGCACATCATTGCCATCCTGCGCGGCGTCGAGGTCGAGCCCGCCTGGCACTAAAGAGACTGGGAATCCCTTGTCCATGCCCGCCTTGCACGCCAAAACGCCCCGGCTCGTCGTTGCAAATGCTCGCCATAGCGCTGGCTATGGCTGCGCTTTGCGCCTAGATCCGGAGCGTTTTGGCGCGCCTTTCGGGCACGGCCAAGGAATTCCCAGCCTCTAAGCCCGCTCCTTAAACGTCTTCATAAAAATTCCATCCCCATCATGGCGTTGACCATTCTGTGCGTGAGCTTCACGCTATTGCTGCTGCTGGGCGTGCCCGTGGCGTTTTCCATCGGCCTGTCGTCGCTGGCCACCATCCTGTACGAGGGCCTGCCGCTGGCGGTGGGCTTCCAGCAGATGATTTCGGGCATGAACCCGTTCTCGTTCCTGGCGATCCCGTTCTTCATCTTCGCCGGCGAGATCATGATGTACGGCGGCATTGCGGACCGCATCGTGGTGTTTGCAAAAAGCGTGGCGGGCCATGTGCGCGGGGGCCTGGGCATGAGCAATGTGCTCGCCTGCACGTTGTTTGGCGGTGTCTCGGGCTCGCCCGTGGCCGATGTGTCCGCGATGGGCGCCGTGCTCATTCCGCAGATGAAGAAAGAGGGCTACCACGCCGACTACGCGGTCAACGTGACCACGCACGCCTCGCTCGTGGGCGCGCTCATGCCCACGTCGCACAACCTCATCATCTTCACGCTGGCTGCAGGGGGCAAGGTGAGCATCGCCGCGCTGATCCTCGCGGGCATTGTGCCGGCGCTGCTGCTGACCATCTGCAACCTGGCCGCCGCCTACCTCGTGGCCGTCAAGCGCGGCTACCCCGCTGGCAGCTTTCCCGGCTGGGAGATCGTGTGGATCTCGTTCCGCGCCTCCATCCCCGGCCTGGCCGTGGTGGTCATCATCATCGCGGGCATCCTGTCGGGGGCCTTCACGGCCACTGAATCGGCATCTGTCGCGGTGCTGTGGGCACTGATCCTCTCGGTCATCGTCTACAAGCGCCTCACACGCGAGCAGTTCCTCAAGGCCGCGTCCAAGGCCGTGAAGACCACGGGCACGGTGCTGCTGCTCATCGGCATCTCGTCGATGTTCGGCTACCTCATCGGCTTGTACGGCGTGGCCGAACTCACGGGCGATGCGCTCAAGTCCATGACCTCATCGCCGTGGGTCATCTTCCTGTGCGTGAACATCATCCTCTTCGTGCTGGGCACCTTCCTCGACATGGCGGCGACCATCCTGATCTGCACGCCCATCTTCCTGCCCATCTGCCAGCAGTTCGGCATGAGCACCGAGCAGTTCGGCATCGTGATGCTGATCAACTGCGCCCTGGGCCTGAACACGCCGCCCGTGGGCACCACGCAGTTCATCGGGTGCACCATCGGCGGGGTTTCGGTGGGCGAGGTGATGAAGACCATCTGGCCGTTCTACGGCGCGCTCATCGTGGCGCTGATGCTGGTCACGTATGTGCCCTCGTTCTCGATGTGGCTGCCGGACCTGGTCCTGAAGGGCGGTGGGTGAAACGGGTGGAGGCTGGCCGCGAGCCGGACTCCGGGCCGCTTGTCCACAGGGTGTGGCGATGAGTGAAGCGGCATGGCGCGATTTTTTTGTGCGAGCTGTGCCGCGCCAGCAGGAAGTAAGGAAGTGACAGACCCGATGCGAGAAGCCCTCACCATCCGCATGCATGCGGAAGACAACGTCGCCATCGTCGCCAACGACGGCGGCCTGTCCGCAGGCACGGTGCTGCCGCCGGGCGTGCCCGGCGCCGGCATAGCGCTGCGCGACAAGGTACCGCAGGGCCACAAGGTGGCGCTGGTGGACATCCCCGAAGGCGGCGTGGTGCGCCGCTACAACGTGCCCATCGGCTATGCGCTGAAAGCCATCGCGGCCGGCAGCTGGGTGCACGAGCGGCTGCTGCAGATGCCCTCTGCCCGTGCGCTGGAAGGCCTGCCCATGGCCACGGCGAAGCCCCCGGTGCTGGAGCCTCTCACGGGCTACACCTTCGAGGGCTACCGCAACGCCGACGGTTCGGTGGGCACGCGCAACATTCTGGCCATCACCACCACCGTGCAGTGCGTGGCGGGCGTGGTGGCCAACGCGGTGCGCCGCATCAAGGCCGAGCTGCTGCCCTTGTTTCCGCACGTCGATGACGTGATCGGCCTGGAGCACACCTACGGCTGCGGCGTGGCAATCGACGCGCCGGATGCGGTCATCCCCATCCGTACGCTCAAGCACATCAGCCTGAACCCCAACTTTGGCGGTGAGATCATGGTGGTGAGCCTGGGTTGCGAAAAGCTGCAGCCCGACCGCCTGCTGCCCCCGGGCAGCTTCCCCATCACCGACGAGCGCGATGCCGCGCTGGGCCCCGAGACGGTGTGCCTGCAGGCGGACCACCACGTGGGCTTCATGTCGATGCTCGACGACATCGTGCAAAGCGCGAGACCCCACCTGGAACGCCTGAACGCCCGCCGCCGCGAGACCATTCCCGCCAGCGAACTAGTGCTGGGTGTGCAGTGCGGCGGCAGCGATGCGTTCTCGGGCGTCACCGCCAACCCGGCCGTGGGCTTTTGCGCCGACCTGCTGGTGCGCGCTGGGGCTACTGTGATGTTCAGCGAGAACACCGAGGTGCGCGACGCCGTCGAGCAGCTCACCAGCCGCGCTGCCACGCCCGAAGTAGCCGAAGCCATCGTCCGCGAACTGGGCTGGTACGACCGCTACCTGGACCGTGGCCGCGTGGACCGCGCGGCCAACACCACGCCAGGAAACAAAGCGGGCGGGCTGTCGAACATTGCCGAAAAGGCCATGGGCTCCATCATCAAGAGCGGCACTGCGCCCATCGCGCACGTGCTGGCTCCGGGCGAAAAACTGCGCCGAGACCAGCGCGGCCTGGTGTACGCCGCAACGCCCGCCAGCGACTTCATCTGCGGGACGCTGCAACTGGCCGCGGGCATGAACCTGCACGTGTTCACCACCGGCCGGGGCACGCCCTATGGCCTGGCCGAATGTCCCGTGGTCAAGGTCGCCACGCGCAGCGACCTGGCGCGCCGCTGGCACGACCTCATGGACATCAACGCCGGCAAGATCGCCGACGGCGAGGCCACCATCGAAGAGCTGGGCTGGGAGATGTTCCACCTGCTGCTCGACGTGGCCAGCGGCCGCAAGAAGACCTGGGCGGAGCAGTGGAAGCTGCACAACGCCCTGGTGCTGTTCAATCCCGCGCCGGTGACCTGACGGGACTTGCGCCCATCAGCCAACCGTTCGGGCTGAGCCTGTTGTCGAAGCCTTGCGCGGCGCTTCGACCGGCTCGGCGTGAACGGTTCCAGATTTTTTTGAATGCAGATCGCCAGAAAGCGGCCTGCCCACATCCCACCTGAACAGCCCGTCATCGCACGGGCTGTTTCACTAGAGAGAAGAACTCGCATGGGTCACACCCGATTTTCCGACCGCAAGGTCGTGGTGGCGCTGGCGCTGCTGTGCTGCCTGCTCTGGGGCAGCTCCTACCCCGCCATCAAGACCGGCTATGCCTGGTTTGGAATCGCCAGGAGCGACATCCCTTCGCAGCTGGTGTTCGCGGGCTGGCGCTTCCTGGGGGCGGGGCTCATCCTGCTGGCCTGGGCGCTGAGCCAGCGCAAGGCCATCGTGAACCTGGGAGCAGGCAGCGCGCGCCAGCTGGTGGTGCTGGGGCTGTCGCAGACCACGCTGCAGTACGTGTTCTTCTACGTAGGGCTGGCCTACACCACGGGGGTCAAGGGCTCCCTCATGAATGCCACCGGCACCTTCTTCAGCGTGCTGCTGGCGCACTGGGTGTATCACAACGACCGCCTGAGCCATGCCAAGCTGTGGGGCTGCGTGGTGGGCTTCGCGGGGGTGATGGTGGTCAACCTGGGGCGCGGCACGCTGGACATGGACTTCACGCTGCTGGGCGAAGGGTTCGTGGTGATCGCCGCGTTTGTGCTGGCTGCCGCCAGCATCTACGGCAAGCAGGTGTCGCAGCGCATGGATTCGGTGGTCATGACCGGCTGGCAGCTGGGCCTGGGCGGCGCGGCGCTGCTGGCCATCGGCTGGGTGCTGGGCGGCTCGCTCACGGGCTTCACCTGGGCCTCGGCCGCGCTGCTGGTGTACCTGGCGCTGCTGTCGTCGGCAGCGTTCTCGCTGTGGAGCATCTTGCTCAAGCACAACCGCGTGAGCCAGGTCACGGTGTTCAATTTCACGGTGCCGATCTTCGGCGCGGCGCTGTCGGCGCTGTTCCTGGGCGAGGCGCTGCTGGAGTGGAAGAACCTGCTCGCCCTGGTGCTGGTGTGCGGCGGCATCTGGCTGGTCACGCGCGACGCAGTCAGCCCCACGAAATAGACTTGGCGCATGGCTTACACACTTTCCCGCGACGCATTCCAGCGCGACCTGAACGGCCAGCGCACCGATCTATTGACTCTGCATGGCGCAGGCGGCTTGCAGGTGGCCGTGAGCAACTACGGCGCCCGCCTGGTGCAGGTGGCGGTGCCCGACGGGCAGGGAGGGCGGGTGGATGTGGCCCTGGGCTACGACAGCCTGCAGGGCTACCTGGACGGCCAGCTCTCCATGGGTGCATTGATCGGGCGTTGGGCCGGGCGGCTGCGGGCAGGCACGCTCGCCCTGCCCGATGGCTCGCACCTGCAGCTGCCCACCAACAGCGGCCCACACCACCATCATGGCGGGCCGCGCGGCAGCCGCTTTCAGGTGTTTGCGGTGGATGAGGTGCAGGCGGATGCCCTCACCCTGAGCCACACCTTTCGTACCGAAGACGACGGCGTACCGGGCGATGTGCGTGTGCGGCTGCATCTGCGGGTCGCGGCCGACAACGCGCTGCACCTGTCCTGGACGGCCCAGGCGCTGCGCGCGCCCACGGTGCTCAACCTCACGGGGCATGCGTTCTTCAACCTGGTAGGCCGGGGCAGCACCCACGACCACAGCCTGCAGGTGCCCGCCAGCCGCTACGTGCCGCTGGCCGCTGATGTGTGCCCCACAGGGGTGCTGGCGGGTGTGCAGGGCACGCCATTCGATTTCCAAGAAGCCCGCCGCGTGGGCGATGCCGTGGCCAGGCCCTGCGAGCAACTGGCCCTGGCTGGTGGGCTGGACCACTACCTGGTGCTGGATGAACCGGGTGCATCGTCCCCCGCTGCCCCCGCTGCATCCACCACCCCACCGGGACTGCGCCTGGCCGCGCTGCTCAGCGAGCCCGTGAGTGGCCGCGCCATGGAGGTCTGGAGCACCGCGCCCGGTGTGCAGGTGTATGCGGGCCACGGCCTCAAGGCCGACCCCGTGCGGGACCGGGGGCGTGGGGCAGGGCCGGGCGGCTGGCTCTGGCAGCCGGGCGACGGCATCTGCCTGGAGCCCATGGAGTACCCCGATGCACCCAACCACGCCGCCTTTCCGGTGCGGTGGCTGGCCCCGGGCGAGGAGGTGCGGGGGGCCATCGTGTACCGTTTTTTGAGCCGGTAGCGCAGTGGCGGCAGGGGGTGCCGGTTTGGGGTGTGGCGCGCTACCATGCGCGCTGGCTTTCAAACGAGGTGGCCCATGGACACACGCTACACCCCCAGCACCGGCTGGAAAGAAGTGGTGGCACCCGACGAAGCACAGCGCTTTGCCGGGTATGCGCGCCTGTTTGCCGAGTTGCAGGCACGCAAGTCGCACAAATATGGCAAGGGGCGGGGCCTGCACCGCAAGCAGCTCACGGCTGCCCGGGGCCGGCTGGAGGTGCTGGGCGATCTGCCCGCTTTTGCGGCCCAGGGGCTGTTTGCGCAGCCTGGGTTGTACGAAGTGCGGGTGCGGCTGAGCAACGGCGGCATGGACACCACCTCCGACCGCAAGCCGGACATCCGGGGTTTTGCCATCAGCGTCCTGGGGGTGCAGGGCGATTCCGCCCTGGGCAACGGGCCCGCACAAAGCCAGGACTTCCTGCTCATCAACCAGGAGAAGTTTGCCTTTCCCCAAAGCGGCGAGTTTGTGGACTTTGTGGTGGCGGCGTCGCATGGGGGTGGCGCACTGATCAAGTTTCTGGTGCGGCGCCACGGGCTGCTGGGGGCCGCCCGGCAGATCGCCAAGACGGTCAAGACTTTCGGGCGGCCCTTCGGCGGATTTGCCGCGCATGCGGTACACAGTGCGGCGCCCATTGCGTGCGGGCCGTATGCGGTGCGTGTGCGCCTGGTGCCTCATGCCTCCAACGGCGCGCCGGTCACCCAGGTGCAGGACGACTGGAACGCCGAGTTTTCGGCCCGCCTGCGCCAGCAGGACCTGGTGTGGGACCTGCAGCTGCAGCCCTTTGTGGACGAAGCCTTCACCCCCATCGAAGACGCCAGCGTGGACTGGCCCACGCCCTACACCACCGTGGCCCGGCTGACCTTGCCCCGCCAAGACCCTGGGGCCGACCCCGCAATGGCTGCGCAGGTCGAAGCCGCCGTGTTCGACCCCTGGCAGGCCCTGGCGGCGCACCGCCCGCTGGGCGACGTGATGCGCGCCCGCAAGGTGGTTTACTTCGAGAGCCAGAAGGGGCGCGGGGCTGCGTAGCCTGGGGCCATCCTCCGTGCGGGGCGTTTCCTGGCGGCGCCTAAGTTTCGTCTAAGCGTGTGTGTCCACACTGCCTTCCATCGCAACTCCGATGGGAAAGGCACACCACCATGAACACGACCACGCTGACCTCCACCCCCCGCCGCCTCATCCTGGCCCTGGTGGCCGCCGGTGCAGTGGGGGCCATGGGCGCAGGCCTTATCACCGCGCACCAGGCCCGCGCCGTGACCCCGCCCCCCGCCATCGTGGCGCAGGCCCCGGCAGCCCCCGGCGGCGCGCTGCCCAGCTTCGCGCAGATCACCGCGCAGAACGGCCCGGCCGTGGTCAACATCAGCGTGACGGGCCGCACCCAGGCGGCGATGGCCCATGGCGACGATGACGATGAAGCGCAAGCCGCCACGCGCCAGCAACGGGGCCCGCAGATCGACCCCAACGACCCGTTCTATGAATTTTTCCGCCAGTTCGGCTTTCCTGGCGCAGGCGCGCAGGGCCAGCCCAGCGTGCCCACGCATGGCCAGGGCTCGGGCTTTATCGTCAGCCCCGACGGGCTGGTGCTGACCAACGCCCATGTGGTCAAGGGCGCGAGCGATGTCACCGTCAAGCTCACCGACCGCCGCGAGTTCCGTGCCAAGGTGCTGGGTGCCGACCCCAAGACCGACGTGGCCGTGCTCAAGATCGACGCCAAGGATCTGCCCACGGTGCGCCTGGGCAGCACGCGCGATCTGCAGGTGGGTGAATGGGTGCTGGCCATCGGCTCGCCCTTCGGCTTTGAAAACAGCGTGACGGCCGGTGTGGTCAGCGCCAAGGGCCGCTCGCTGCCCGATGACAGCCTGGTACCCTTCATTCAGACCGATGTGGCCGTGAACCCGGGCAACTCTGGTGGCCCGCTGTTCAATGCGCGTGGCGAGGTGGTGGGCATCAACTCGCAGATCTACAGCCGCTCGGGCGGCTACCAGGGGCTGTCCTTTTCCATCCCCATCGAGCTGGCCGCCAAGATCAAGGACCAGATCGTTGCCACCGGCAAGGTGCGCCACGCGCAGCTGGGCGTGGCCGTGCAGGAAGTGAACCAGGCCTTTGCCGAATCGTTTGCGCTCGACAAGCCCGAGGGCGCGCTGGTGGCCAGCGTGAGCCAGGGCAGCCCGGCGGAGAAGGCGGGCCTGAAGGCCGGTGACGTGATCCGCCAGGTGGACGGCCAGCCCATCGTGGCCTCGGGCGACCTGCCCGCCTGGGTGGGCCAGGCGCAGCCCGGGCAACAGGCCAGACTGTCGGTGTGGCGCCAGGGCAAGCCCCTGGAGCTGACGGCCACTTTGGGCGACGCCAGCGACAAGGCCAGCAAACAGGCGCGCAACGACGAAGCCGTGGGCAAGGGCCAGCTGGGCCTGTCTCTGCGGCCGCTGGAACCGCAGGAGCGCCGTGAGGCGGGGGTGCCCGATGGCCTGGTGATCGAGCAGGCGCGGGGCCCGGCGGCCGCGGCCGGCGTGTTGCCAGGCGACGTGCTGCTGGCCATCAACGGCGCGCCCGCCCAGAACATCGAGCAGGTGCGCGCCGCCATGGGCAAGGCCGGCAAGTCCGTGGCGCTGCTGATCGCGCGCGACGGCAACAAGATTTTTGTGCCGGTCCGCGTGGGATGAGCTGTGTGTGCGCGCTCAGAACCGCACGGTGGCACTCAGGTTGAAGGTGCGTGGGTCACCCGCCTTCACGTAGTTGGCGTACTGGTACATCCAATACCTCTTGTCTGCCGCGTTGTTGATGGACGCGCGCCAGGTGGTGGCGTAGCCGCCCAGCAGCGTGTCATAGGTGGCGCCCAGGTTCAGCAGCGTGAAGGCGGGCGTGCTCAGCACGCCCGAGGGGCGCAGTGGCGTGTTGCCCGTGTGCTTGATGCCGGCCGTCAGCTGCAACCCGGGCAACCGCGCCACGCGGTAGGCCAGTTGGGCCGTAGCCACCGTCTTGGGCGCGCCCACCACGCGGTTGCCGTTGTGGGCGTTGCCGCGCCCGTATTCGCTGTCCAGCAGCATCAGGCTGCCACCCAGGCGCCATTGCGCACCCAGCCGTGCCGTGGCGCCCAGCTCCAGACCCTGGAAGGTGGACTGGCCGTCCTGCACCACGGTGCTGGCGCCGCCGTTCACGGCCACGTACTCGGCCTTTTTCTGGATGCGGAACAGCGCTGCCGTTGCCGCCCAGGTCGCCTGCTCGGTCTTGATGCCCAGCTCGTACTGGCGGCTCTTGAGCGGGTCCAGCAGCGCGCCGTAGTTGGTGTAGGCCGGGTTGCTTACCGAGGTGCCCGGCTGCAGGGCCTCGACGTAGCTCGCATAGGCCATGCTCTGCGGCGTGACCTGGTACATGAGCGCCAGCGAGGGCGTCAGCACACCCGACTTGCTGTAGCGCGATGTCTCGGCGCCCGTGGTGCCGAAACCGCGTTGGGTGTATTGGGTGTGGCGCAGACCCGCCAGCACCGACCACTGGGGCGACAGGGCAATGGTGTCGCTCACGAACACGGCCTTTTGTGTGATCTCGGCGGCGCGGAACAGGCCCAGGCTCGCCAGATTCCCCTGGCTGATGTAGCCCAGGGTGTTCTGGCTGCCCAGGTTCCCCGTGCCCACCGTGCCGTAAAAGCCGTTGGCGGAGTAGTCGTTGGACTGCTCTTGCCACACGGCGCCCGCCACGATCTGGTGCTGCAGCGCGCCGGTTGCCAGGCGCCCCTGCAGCACAGCATCCAGGTGGTTGAACTGGTACGACTCGCCATAGTCCGAACGGTCGTTGCGGTAGTTGCCTGCGGCGTCCAGGATGTCCAGCACCGTTTCATTGCGCCGGGTGCGTGTGGCGCTGTGGCTGTAGCTGCTGCGCAGCTGCCAGTCGGGGGCGATCTGGTACTTGAGGCCTGTGGAGATGTACTTGAACGTGTTGTCTGCAAAGTTGCCCGGCCCTACCAGGCGGCCGTTGTCATTGGCGATGGGCGAGGGCAGCCGCGTGCCTGCCAGGGATGCGGTGGTGATGGTGGGCTCGGCATCGCGCGAGAGCCGGTCCTGGTAGAGCGACTGGAACTCCCAGCCCAGGTCGCGGGTGAGTTGCGCATCCAGCGCCAGCGACACGGCGCTGCGCCGCAGATGCCCGTCATTGAAGGTTTCGCCCTGTTCGCGCGTCACGTTCAGGCGATAGCCCCAGCGGTCGTTTTCCCCGGCGCGCCCACCCAGGTCCGCATGCGTGCGCCACAGGCTTTTCGAGTTCACGCCGAGGCCCACGCTGCGCTCGGCCGCTGCCGCGCTGGCAGGCGGCTTCTTGGTCACGTAGTTCACCAGACCACCAGGGCTGCCAAAGCCGTACATGAAGCCGGTGGCGCCCTTGAGCAGCTCCACCTGCTCCATGTGTTCATAGGGCAGCGTGGTCACGTAGCTGATGAAGGGGCGCCCGTCGATGCGGTAGGCGTTCTGCCAGTCCAGGTCCAACCCGCGCACCGTGAGATAGCTCGCCCAGGCTCCGACGCTGGCACTGTTGTCCGACACCGAGGCATCGGTGAAGAACAGGTCGCCCAGCTTGTTGGGCGCTGTCTGCTCGATGGTCTCGGCCGTCACCACACGGCTGGAGTAGGGGGTGGTCAGCGCGCTGCGCTCGCCCAGGGCACCGGCTCCCACCGGGCGCCGCAATTGCAGGTCGGCGGCGTCTTCGAGCGCGGTGGCGCGCACGGTCACGTCTGCCAGCTGGGGCGAGCTGGCAGAGGTGTCGCCGCTGCCCTGTGCCTGTGCCGCCGCACAGGCCAGCCAGCACGCCAGGCCCAACGCGGTGGGTGCCAATGCACGGGGGTGCGCACAGCGGCTGGGCAAGGTAGATTGAGGGTATGTCATTTCTAAATGCAAATGAAAATAATTATTATTACAGCATGTGAAGAAAGGCCTGCGCGCTTCAGCCGCTATCCTCGCGCCATGTTGTTTTCCATAGACCGCTGCCATGCGCCTGCTTCTGGTTGAAGACGACCCCATGATCGGTGAGGCCGTGCTGGACCTGTTGCGCGCCGAGCAGTACGCGGTGGACTGGGTGCGCGACGGCAACGCCGCCGACGCCGCCCTGCGCGCCCAAGCCTATGACCTGGTGATGCTGGACCTGGGCCTGCCGCACCGCGATGGCCTGACGGTGCTGCGCGACCTGCGCGCCCGCAAGGACCGCACCCCGGTGCTGGTGGCCACCGCGCGCGATGCCGTGGCCCAGCGTATCGAGGGGCTGGATGCCGGGGCCGACGACTACGTGCTCAAGCCCTATGACCTCGATGAGTTGCTGGCCCGCATGCGCGCCCTGCTGCGCCGCGCAGCGGGGCGCGCCGAGCCGGTGTACGAGCACCAGGGCGTCAGCATCAACCCCGCCACGCGCGAGGTGACGGTGCGCGGCATGCCCGTGGTGCTGTCGGGGCGCGAGTGGGCCGTGCTGGAGCCGCTCATCGCCCGGCCGGGCATGGTGCTGTCGCGCCAGCAGCTCGAAGACAAGCTCTACGGCTGGGGCGACGAGGTGAGCAGCAATGCGGTGGAGGTGTACGTCCATGGCCTGCGCAAGAAGCTGGGGCCCGAGCTGGTGCTGAACGTGCGTGGCGTCGGTTATCTCGTACCCAAAATGTGATGGACAAGCTCTCCCACACCTTGCAGGGCCTGCTCCCGCGCTCCTTGCGCATGCGGCTTCTGGTGTTCCTGCTGGCCGCCATCATGGTGGCCGGGGCCGTGCAGGGCGCACTGGCCTACCGTGGCGCGCTGGCCGAGGCGGATGCGCTGTTTGACTACCACATGCAGCAAACCGCGCTGGCGTTGCGCTCGGGCCTGCCGGTGGACGCCCAGGGCCTGGGCCCGGGGCTGGACCCGGAGGACGAGAACCACGAATTCATCGTGCAGGTGTGGACCAACGAGGGTCTGCGCATTTTTGAATCTGCCGTCGGTGCGGCCCTGCCGCAGATTGCCGTGCTGGGCTTCACCGATGTGCAGGCACGCGGCGGCACCTACCGCGTGTTTTCGATGCAGACACGCTCGCAGGTCATCCAGGTGGCGCAGAACATGGCCGTGCGGCAGGGCATGGCCCGCAGTCTGGCGCTGCGCACGCTGGCGCCGCTGGCCTTCATGGCGCCGCTTTTGGTGCTGGCCGTGTGGTGGGGCGTGAGCCGCTCGCTGGCCCCGGTGGAGCGTGTACGCCGCCAGCTGGCGCAGCGCCAGGCCGACGACCTCTCGCCCGTGAACGACGCGCAGCTGCCCGACGAAGTGCAGCCGCTGGTGAGTGAACTCAACCTGCTGTTCGAACGCGTGCAGCGCGCCTTCGACGCGCAGCAGCATTTTGTGGCCGACGCTGCGCACGAGCTGCGCTCGCCCCTGGCCGCGCTGCGCCTGCAACTGCAGGGCCTGCAGCGCGCGGGCGACGACACTGCGCGTGCGGCCGCCGTTGAACGCCTGTCGGCCGGTATCGACCGCGCCACGCGCCTGGTCGAACAGCTGCTGGCGCTGGCCCGGCAGGAGGCCGCCGCCACACCGGCCGAACCCGTGGACCTGCGCGCCGTGGCCCAGCTGGCGCTGGCTGACGCGGCCCCTGCCGCCCAGGCACGCAGCATGGACGTGGGCCTGCTCGATTCCGAAGCCGCCACCGTGCCCGTGATCGTGCGGGGTAGTGCCGAGGCCCTGCGCATGCTGGCGCGCAACCTGCTCGACAACGCCATCAAGTACACCCCGCCCGGTGGCCAGGTGGATGTGCAGGTGTGCACCGACAACGGCCGGGCCATGCTCACGGTGGAAGACAGCGGCCCCGGCATCGCCCCTGAGCACCGCGAACGCGTGATGCAGCGTTTTGTGCGCGAGACCGCCGAAGGCGCCCCCGGCAGCGGCCTGGGCCTGGCCATCGTGCACGCCATCGCGCAGCGGCATGGAGCGGTGGTGGCGCTGGACAGCTCCCCGCGCCTGGGCGGGTTGCGGGTGACGCTGCGGTTTGGCTGATGGTGTCGCTGTAATTTGCTATTCATTTGATAGCTATCAGCGCTTGATGGTCGCGCGGAGACGGCCGAAAAAGCCAGAAATCCCAGCGAAAAGAGTGCATGGATGGGCCCAGCGTCGCCTGCGCGCAAGACTGCGGGCCGCACGGTCTGCACAATGCCACCGGCACCCGGCCCACTTTTCAAGGATCTCTTTGCCATGCACTTCATCGTTCTCGGCGCAGGCGCCATTGGCTGTTATGTGGGCGGCCGTCTGGCCGCGCATGGCCAGGCCGTGACCCTGGTGGGCCGCGCCCACGCGCTGCAGCCCATCGTGGCGCAAGGCCTGCGCGTGACCGACCTGGAGGGCTTTGACCACACCGTGCCCGCAGGCGCCCCGGCGCTGCAGCTGGTGGCCACCCTGGCCGAGGCGGCGCCGGACGCCGGCAGCATCGTCCTGCTGTGCGTCAAAAGCGGCGCCACCGAATCCGCCGCGCGCGAGCTGGCGGCGGCCTGTGCGCCCGGCACGGCCGTCATCTCATTGCAGAACGGCGTGGACAACGTGGCCCGCGTCCAGGCGCTGGCGCCGGGCCTGAACGTGCTGGCGGGCATGGTGCCCTACAACGTGGTGCTGCGCGGCGCGCATGTGCACCGTGCCACCGCAGGCCACCTGCAGCTGCAGCGCGATGCGGCCACCGAGCGCCTCGCACCGTTCTTTGCCGCCGCAGGCCTGGCCACCGTGCTGCCGCCCGACATCCGCGCCGTGCAGTGGGGCAAGCTGCTGCTCAACCTCAACAACCCGGTCAACGCGCTGTCCAACCTACCGCTGCGGCAAGAGCTGCTCGACCGCGACTGCCGCCGCGTGTTCGCCGCCCTGCAGTCGGAGGCCCTGGGCGTGATGGCCCGCGCGGGCATCACGCCCGCCAAGGTTGCGGCCGTGTCGCCCACGCTGCTACCCGCTGTGCTGCGCCTGCCCAACTGGCTGTTCACCCGGCTGGCCCAGCGCATGCTGCAGATCGACGCCACCGCCCGCTCCTCCATGTGGGACGACCTGGAGGCCGGGCGGGTGACGGAGATCGATGCGCTGTGCGGCGCGGTGGTGCGGCTGGCAGCGCAGCAGGGCATGGCGGCGCCGCTGAATGCGCGCATGTGCGAGTTGCTGGGTGGGCCGAGGCTGCGGCTGGGCGGGGCAGAGATGCGGCGGACGCTGGGGGTGTAGTCAGGTGTCGGCGCGGATGCCCAGCGGCACCCGCAGCCCCGTCTTCATGCACTCCAGCGCCACCGAGGTCCGAAACCAGCGCACGTTGTCGTCCCCTTCAAACAGGCGCCGCGCCAGCGCCTGGTAGTCGGTCATCGAGGCCACCGTCACCACCAATAGGTAATCCGCCTCGCCCGTCACGCTGTAGCACTGCTGCACGGCCTCTTCGGCGGCGATGCGCGCGCGCAGTGGGGCGGTGCGGTCGGGGCGTTCGTTCTCCAGGTGCAACTCCACCACGATGGTCAGTGGCTTGCCGACCTTTTCCGGGTCGAGCAAGGCCACGTTGGCACGGATCACCCCGGTGTTCTGCAGCCGCTGGATGCGCCGCTGCACGGCCGGGGCCGAGAGGTTCACGGCCTGGGCGATCACACGCTGGGGCGTGGTGTTGTCGGTCTGCAATATGTCCAGGATGGCGAGGTCGAAGCGGTCGAGTGCGGCGGGTGCGGTCATGCGGAACCTCGTGCGGGGGCGAAAGCAGGGCGAGTGAAAGTTGCGTTTGACCCTTCAAATCAGAGTCAAAAACACGGCGCAGGCGAACTATATTTTTGCGCATGCCTGCTTTTTCTTCTGCCTCTGCGCTACTCCACCGTTTTCTCCCCTTTCTTGCCGTGCTGGGCTCCGTCACGGCGCTGGGCATTGGCACGTCCTGGGCCAAGCACTGGCTGTTTCCGGCCGTGGGGGCACAGGGCACCACCGCACTGCGCGTGGGGTTCTCGGCGCTGCTGGTGCTCTTGCTGTGGCGGCCCTGGCGCTGGCACCTGAGCCGGGCCGATGCGAAGTCGGTGGTGCTGTACGGCGCGGCCCTGGGCGGCATGAACCTGATGTTCTACATGTCGCTGCGCACGCTGCCGTTTGGCTTGGCCGTGGCCATCGAATTTGCAGGGCCGCTGGCCGTGGCCATCTGGTCGTCGCGCCGTGCGGTGGATTTTGTGTGGGTGCTGCTGGCCATCGCGGGGCTGGGCCTGCTGCTGCCCCTGGGGCTCAACGGCAGCATGCTGGACCCGGTGGGCGTGGCCTACGCGCTGGGCGCGGCGGTGTTCTGGGCGCTGTACATCGTGTTCGGCAAACGCGCGGGGCATTTGCATGCGGGGCATTCGGTGTCGCTGGGCCTGCTGGTGGCGGCGCTGGTGGTGGTGCCGGTGGGTGTGGCGCATGCGGGGGCGGCGCTGCTCTCGCCCAGCCTGTTGCTGATTGGCGTGGCGGTGGCAGCGGTGTCCAGCGCAGTGCCCATATCGCTGGAGATGATGGCCCTGAAGCGCCTGCCCAAGGAGGCCTTCGGCATCATGATCAGCATGGAACCCGCCGTGGCCGCGCTGGTCGCCATGGTGCTGCTGAGCGAGCACCTGAGCGCGGTGCAGTGGCTGGCCATTGGCTGCATCATGGCCGCCTCGATGGGCAGTGCGCTCACGGCGCGTGCGCCCGTAGCGCCAGGGGCGGCGCCGCAACCGGCCTGAGCACTGGCAGGCGGTTGAGCGCGCGGTCGCTATGAAATTTGTAGCTTCAAATCCATGTGGATCGCGCGGTAAGGCCTATTTCTTTTAGCCGTGGTCCCCTCAGCAGGAATCGAACCTGCATCTAGCGCTTAGGAGGCACTCGTTCTATCCATTGAACTATGAGGAGCGAGGACAGCCGCGCATTGTAGTGGCGTGAGCGGGCCTCTTTCCCCGCCAAGCTCTAGTCGTACTTCACCGTGTAGATGATGTCCACCGCGCTTTTCTCGCCCGTCTGCCCGCGCAGCGTGAGGCGGCGAGACAGGTCGTAGAAGATGTAGAGCGTGCCCAGCGTGCCGGACAGGCTGCGCTCGTAGGTCACGTACAAATCCTTGGACAGGCGCTTGCCGAAGGTGAGGGCGGCGCTGCTGGCGTCGTCGCCGGGGGTGGCGCCGCGAAAACCGATTTCGTCCAGGCCCACGCGGCTGGCGATTTTGGCGCTGGTGTTGCCGCCGCCCTTGCGCCCGAGCAGGGCCAGGGCGGCCTGCTGCAGCACGGCGGCTTCGGCGCCGCCCGCCGTGGCGTTGCGGCCCAGCACCACCCACGACAGCTTTTCGGCATCGGGCAGGTCGGGGTCGGAGTAGAGCTTGACGCGAGGCGACTGCGCGCTGCCGGTGACCTGCACGCCCGCGCGCACGCTGATGTTGGGGCGCAGCGCCAGGATGTCGAGCGAGGGGTTGTTGTAGGGGCCGTTGAAGCGGATCAGCCCTGTCTCCACGTCCAGCATCTGGCCCCAGGCGCGGTAGCGGCCTTCGTCGGTGCGCACCTCGCCGGTCACGCGCGGCGGGGCGCCGGGCACGGCGCTGCTGCGGATGTCCACCTCGCCCGTCAGCCGGGTGGTGATGCCGTGGCCGCTGAGCGCAAAGTCGCGCCCCAGGTTGAGGGTGATGGCAATGTCGGGCGGTTTGGCGGTTTCTGCCTGTGCCGCTGCCTGGCTGGCCTTGGCAGCGGCCTGGGCCCGGGCCTGGTCTTCGCGGTCCTTGGCGGCAGAGCGCACAACCACGTCGGCGCCCAGGCTGGGGGCGGTCTCGTCGGGCAGGATGATGGTGGCGCGGTCGGTGGTGAGCTTGCCGCGCAGGCTGATCTGGCCCTGCTGCAGCTGCGCCTGCATCTGGCCCGACACGCTGATCTGCCGGTCGGCGCGCACCAGCACCTGCAGCGCCTTGGCTTCGGCCTGCAGCGACATGGCAATGCCCGACAGGCCGGTAGCGGCCGCAGCGCTGTCGCCCCAGCTTACGCGGCCGGTGGCGGTGAGCGTGCCGCCGTCCCGCGGCGCGGCGGTGCGGTTGCCGCTGAAGCCTGCAATGCGCGCGCCGCTGCCGCGCCCGCCCTGCAAGCGGAACTCGGTGATCTGCAGCTGGTTGCCTTGCAGTGTGGCGCGCAGGCGGCCCGCTTGCAGGTCCACGCCATCGACCACCGAGCGCACAGCCATGTCGTCGGCGCCCAGCGTGCCGGCCCAGCGCGGCGCATTGCGCGTGCCCGACAGGGTCGCGCTCGCGTCCAGCGTGCCACGCACACGCCAGCCGGGTGGCGCCAGGGCCGACCACACACCCACGTCGGGCAGGCGCGCGCGCAGCGTGCCAGCCAGTGGCGCATCGGGCGCCCAGGCCAGGGCGGGCGCCTGCGGGGCACCGGGCGTGAGGCGGGTGCTGATGCTGGCCTGCACCTCGCCTGCGCGATCGCTGGCCCAAACCAGTTGGGCGCGCAGGGCTTCGCCGTCGATCTGTACGGTGACCTCGGCCTGGCGCACCCCGCCGACAGTGCCTGACCCATTCCGGGGCCCTGCAGGGCTGGGCGAAGCCTCGGTGGCGATCACGGTGGTGGCGCCTGCGCCCGTGCCTTGGCCGCTGCTTTGCACGGCGGTGATGGCCGTGGCGTCACCCGCCAGGATGCGCAGGTCGCCACTGGCGCGGCGCAGGCTGGCACTGGCGCGCAGGGGGCCTTGGGTGGTGTCCACATTCCACTGCCCGTCGAGCAGGATGCTGGTGGCCAACCCCATGCGGGCCAGCAGCGGCTGGGCGGGGCGGCCTGCGGCGGCCGGGGTGTCGCCCAGGCCCAGGGCGTCCACCCAGGCCATGGGCAGGCCCTGCAGCGTGCCCTGGCTTTGCAGTTGCAGCGGGTTGCCCCCGGTGGCCACGCGCAGGGGTTGCCAGCGCAGTGTGGCCGTACCGGGCAGGGGGCCGGTCAGGCGGGCCTGGCCCGCCGAGGCCTGCACGGTGTAGCCCGCCGCTGCTGCCGATGATGCGGAGCCAGAGGCGCCCGAGGGGCCGGAGGGGGCAGTGTTGGGGCGCGCGGTGAGGGACAGCGGATCGGCCAGTTGCAGCACCCAGGGGCCGGGGCGTGCGGCATCTTCGGCCACCAGCCGCAGTGCGCTGATCTGCACCTGCGCGCCTGGTGCGCCTTGGGCGAGTGTGCGCAGCCCGCCGGTGGCACGGGTTTGCAGGGCCAGCCGCTGCGTCTGCTGGGGCCGGGATGCGTCCAGGCGGGCTTCGCCGTCCAGCACCAGCGTGGCCTGCGCCAGGGTGCCAGAGAGGTCTGCCTTGACCGTGCGCAGTTGTACGGCGGTGGCGTTGCCAGTGCCCTGGCCTGGGGGCAGGGACAGGTCCAGTTGCGGGGTGGAAAACGTGGCCTGCAGCCCAAAAGGAGCCTGGTCTGATGGCGGCGTGCTGCCTGTCTGGCGGGTGGTGGTGCTCGTACCGGTGCCGGTGGTGGATTGCAGCTGCCGGGCCAGCGTTTGCCAGCCGCCTTTCCAGCGGGCGGCCAGTTGGGCGGTGCCCTGGGCGGTGGCGCCTTGCAGGGCCTGTTGCAACGGCGCGCCCACCAGCGGCAGGCTGGTCAGCCAGCGCTGGGTCTGGCCTACGTCGGTCCACTGCATGTGCAGGTCGCCTGCACCGGTCTGTGGGGCGATGCTGCCCTGTGCGCGTGCGGTGGCGCCCGGCACTGCCAGCGTGACCAGGCCTTGGCCGGACAGGTCGCCGGGGGTGACGCGCAGCTGGGTGGCTTCGACGCGGGCTTGCAGCGCGTCCAGCAGCAGGCGCTCCAGCTGCAAGCTGCCACCAGGCTGGGCGGGCGATGGCGGGTGCCAGCGGCCCTGGGCGGCGAGTGTGTTGATGCGCAGCAGCGGGGCGCGGCCCGTGGGTGATTTGGCCGGCGCAACTGCACCCGCGCCGGTGGCCCGGATATCGGCCGTGAAACGCACCACCTCGCCCTGCATCTGCGCCGCCACACGGCCTGCCAGCGGGGTGGCTGCCCAGGCAGTGTGCAGGGTGTCGGGGCGCAGGTTGCGCAGATCGGCCTGGCCCTCCAGTGCGCCAGTGGCGGGGGTGTAGCTGCCGTGCAGGGCGACCGCTCCGGGGCCTGCGTTCGCCGTGGCCCCGGGCATCGTCCAGCGGGTGCCGTCGTAGCGCGCTTCGGCCTGCAGGGTGGTGATGGGCAGGCGGGTCTGGTCCCAGGGGCCTGCCAGTTCGTTGCGCAGCTGCGCCTGCAGGGCCCAGCCCGTGCTGCTGGCGGCCGCGCCCTGGGTGGGGCCCGCCTGCACGGTGCCATGCAGCTGCGTGGCCGGGGCCTGGGGCCACAGGGCCGCGAGGTTGACGCCGCGCAGCGTGGCCTGGGCCGACTGCAGGGGCTGCACGGCCCAAGGGGCCAGCGCGGCCTGCAGCTCGGCCTGCATCGGGTCTGCGGTGGCGGGGGGTGGCGGTGTGGCTTGGCGGGTTTCCTGCGGGCTGGTGGGTTGAACGCGTGCCTGCAGCTGCAGCTGCGCCGCCGCCGTGGCCAGCGTGCCCTGCAGCGTGGCATGCGCGCCCAGCTCGATGGCGGAGGTGCCGCCGGGCACGGCGGTGCGCACTGTGCCGTCCACGCTGGCGGCCAGTGCCAGGGGGTGCTGGGCCTGCAGCGTCAACTGCGCGTTGTATTGACCCTGGGCCAGCTCCACGCTGCCGATGTTCAGGCGGTGCTCGCGCCCATCGAAGTGGTAGTCGCCTGCCAAGCCCCGGGCTTCCACAGCCGGGGCGCCTGCCCATTGCAGCTGGTCTACGCGAAACGCCACGCCCACGTGCAAGGGCAGCACCAGCTCGGTGGGCGGCGTGGGGGGCTCGGCACTTTGCGGGCCGCCCAGCGGTGTGATCTGCACGCGCGCGGCCAGCATGTCGCCCAGTTCCAGCCTGCGCTGCAGCAAAGGCGCCAGTTGCCAGCCCAGGCGCAGATCGGTCACTTCGACGGACAGGCTCTGGCTGCTCCAGCGCAACCAGCCGATGCGCCCGCCGCTGCGCAGCGAGCCGGTGACTTCGCGGCTTTCCAGTTGCTGTGTGGCGGGTAGGTACTGTGCGGCACGGGCCAGGGCGGTAGCCAGCGATGTGCCGCTGCCGGCCCACCACCACAGCAGTGCGCAGGCCGTGAGCAGCAGGGCCACCAGCCCCGCCAGCAGCCAGCCCAGAGCCCGCAGCACGCGGTGCGCACCGGGTGGGCGCGGTGGGCGAGGGCGCCGGGCTGATGAAGACCCGGCGCCGAAGTCCGGGGCACGGGCATGCGATGGGGGATGGTGCGGAATGTTGCTCATCACCATCAGAAGCTGAACCCCAGCCGCAGGTGCAGCCGCAGTTCCTGGGTCTTGACGCCATAGGCCAGGTCGGCCTGCAGGGGGCCTACGGGGCTGCGCCAACGCACCCCGGCGCCCACGCCCACGCGCGGGCTGAGGTCACCCACCTTGTCGGCAACGGCCCCGGCATCAACAAACAGCGTGCTCTCCCAGTCTGTCATCTGGCCCTTGTAGACGATGGGGCGTTGCCATTCCACACTGCCCACGGCCAGGTAGCGGCCGCCATAGAGCTGGCCGTTGTCGGTGCGCGCGCCGATGCTGCGGTAGCCGTAGCCGCGCACCGTGGTGTCGCCGCCGGTAATGAACAGCTGCCTCACCGGGATTTGTGCGCCCTCGCGTGCAAGCACCGCCCCGGCCTCGGCCCGCAGGGCCAGCCGGGCGTTGCGGCCAGTGCCAGCATCGTCGGTCACCCGCCCGGCGGGGACGAAGGATTGCCAGCGCACCAGGGTGCGCACAAACGGGTCGCGCTCAGGCCGCAGCGTGGTGCCCAGGCCCAGCTCCACGGCAATGCCGTGGCCACGCGTGGGGGCGGTGAGGCTGTTGAAGTAGCGGCCCGTCCAGCCGTAGTTCACGCTCAGGGCCGTGCTGGTGTCGGAGGGCGACTGCGCGTTGGCGGCAAGCCCCTGGCTGTTGGCGTAGTCGTACTGTAGAAAATAGTTGCGGTCGATGTGCCGGGTGCTTTTGCTGCGGCCTGCGCGCAGGCGGCTGCTGTTCACGTCGTAGTCACCGGTGGACTCGCGCTGCAGCTCCCCGCCGGCAAACCAGCGCCAGCCATTGTTGTCAGGCAGGTCGGTCCATTCACTGCTGGCCTGCTGGGTTTCGCGGTCCAGCGCCAGCTTGCTCACGGCGCGCCAGCCCAGGCCGGGCATCTGGTTGTGGATGTGTTCCAGCGACAGGCGCGCGCCGCTGTCCGTGGAGAAACCCGGCCCGAACACCAGCTTTTGCACCTTGGCCTCGCGCACCTGGGCCGCCACGGGGGCGGCTTGCGGGTCGGTGCCGTCGGTGTCGAGTGTGAGGAACACGGCGTCGTAGTAGCCGCTGCTGGCCAAGCGCAGCTGGGCATCCAGCATGTCGGCTTCGTCGTACACCGCGCCGGTGGGCAAGCGGGCCAGGCGCCGCGCGCCGTCGGGGTCGTAGCGCTGGCTGCCTTCCACGCGCAGCGGCCCGAAGCGGTAGGCGGGGCCGGGCTCGTAGGTCACGCTGAGCTGGGCCTCGTGTTTGTCGGCGTCGATCTCGGCCCGGCTGGTGCCAATGCGGGCAGTGGGGTGGCGGCGCGCCTGCAGTTGGCGCAGGCCATCGTTCTTGGCCGCGTCCCAGGCTGACTGGGTGAAGGGCTGGCCGGGTGTCAGCGACCAGTTGCGCTGCACGCGCTGCTGCTGTCGGGCGCTGGCGTCCGGGGGCGGATTGTTTGCTGCTTCGGCGGCCGCTGCTGCGCTGCCGGGGCTGAAGAGCACCTCTGCGCGGGCCACGTGGGTCTGCGGACCGGGTTCCACCGTCACGACCACGGCGCGTGGTGCGGTGGGGCTGTCGGGGGTTTCGGTCAGCTCCACGGTGATGGCGGGCGCAAAGTAGCCCATCGTGCCCAGCAGCTCGCGGGCGTTGGCATCGGCGGCGCCCAGCAGGCGCTGCAGCTCGTTGGCATGCAGGTCGGGCAGGTGGCGAAAGCGCTGCAGCTCCAGGTGGCGCTCCAGGGTGTCCTGCA
>CAYXSL010000044.1:0-26973 GCA_964466605.1 uncultured Verminephrobacter sp. | reverse complement strand
GTGGAGGCGCACCGCGCCAACATCATGGAAAAGCTCAACGCCAACACCGTGGCCGACCTGCTCAAGATCGCCCTGGGCCAGAACGCACCCAAGGGCTGAGAGTTACTCACTTTTTAATAGCTGCTCGCGCTTATCCAGTGCGCGCAGACGGCATTTTTGACTTGTTTTTTTGATATGACAGCACAGCTCATCGACGGCAACGCCCTCTCCCGCCAACTGCGCGCCGACGTGGCGCAGCGCGCTGCGGCCCTGAAAACCCGGGGCGTCACGCCCGGGCTGGCCGTGGTGCTGGTGGGCGACAACCCGGCCAGCCAGGTCTATGTGCGCAACAAGGTCAAGGCCTGCGAAGACAGCGGCCTGCACTCGGTGCTCGAAAAGTACGACGCCGACATGACCGAGGCCGCACTGCTGGCCCGTGTGGAAGCCCTCAACAACGACCCGGCCATCCACGGCATCCTGGTGCAGCTGCCCCTGCCCAAGCACATCGATGCGCAAAAAGTCATCGAAGCCATCTCGCCCGCCAAGGACGTGGACGGCTTCCACATCGCCAGCGCGGGCGCGCTGATGACCGGCATGCCCGGCTTCTGGCCCTGCACACCCTACGGCTGCATGAAGATGCTGGAGAGCATCGGCTACAGCCTCAAGGGCAAACACGCCGTGGTCATCGGCCGCAGCAACATCGTGGGCAAGCCCATGGCGCTGATGCTGCTGGGCCAGAACGCCACCGTCACCATCTGCCACAGCGCCACCCAGGACCTGAAGGCCCAGACGCTGCAGGCCGACGTGATCGTGGCCGCCGTGGGCAAACGCAATGTGCTGACCGCCGACATGGTCAAGCCCGGCGCCGTGGTGATCGACGTGGGCATGAACCGCAACGACGAAGGCAAGCTCTGCGGCGACGTGGACTTTGATGGCGTCAAGGACGTAGCGGGCTGGATCACCCCCGTGCCTGGCGGGGTTGGCCCCATGACCATTACCATGCTGCTGGTCAACACCATCGAAGCCGCCGAGCGCACCGCTGCGCACTGAGCCCGCCGCTCAGTGCCACCCGAGGTCGGCGTCGGCCGCTTTGCAACTTGAACCTGTGCCACCCGGCGCCATCTAATTTCGCATGAGCAACGCCCTTCTCGACTTCTCCGACCTCCCCCTGTTCGACCGCATCACGCCGCAGGACGTCGCCCCGGCGATGGATGTGCTGCTGGAGCGTGCCAACCAGGCGCTGGAGACCGTCACCGCCCCGGATTTTCCGGCCCGCTGGGACGCCATCGCCAAGGTGCTGGATGTGGCCACCGAGCAGCTGGGGCGCTCCTGGGGCGCTGTGAGCCACCTCAACAGCGTGGCCGACACGCCCGAGCTGCGGGCCGCCTACAACGCCGCCCTGCCCCGCGTCACCGAGTTCTGGACCCGCCTGGGCGCCGACGAACGCCTGTACGCCAAGTACAAGGCCATTGACCCCGCCACGCTCACACCCGAACAGCGCCAGGCCCACTCGAATGCCGTGCGCAACTTTGTTCTCTCAGGTGCCGAGCTGACCGGTGCCGCCAAGGAGCGGTTCGCGCAGATTCAGGAACGCCAGGCCGAGCTGAGCCAGAAGTTCAGCGAAAACGCGCTGGACGCGACCGACGCCTACGCCTACTACGCCACCGCTGAAGAGCTGGAGGGCATCCCTTCCGACGTGCAGCAGGCCGCCCTGGCTGCGGCCCAGGCCGAGGGCAAGCCGGGTTACAAGCTCACGCTCAAGATGCCCTGCTACCTGCCGGTCATGCAGTTTGCAGCGAGTAGCGACCTGCGTGCCAAGCTCTACCGCGCCTATGTCACCCGCGCCTCAGATCAGGCCGAAGGCGACGGCCGGAAATTCGACAACTCCGCACTCATCGGCGAGATCCTGGCGCTGCGCCGCGAAGAGGCCCAGTTGCTGGGCTACGCCAACTTCGGCGAGGTCTCCGTGGTGCCCAAGATGGCACAGTCGCCCGCCGAGGTGATCCGCTTCCTGCGCGACCTGGCCCGCCGCGCCCGCCCGTACGCCGAAAAGGATGTGGCCGACCTGCGCGCCTTTGCCGCCGAGCAGCTGGGCCTGGCCGACCCGCAAGCCTGGGACTGGCCCTACATCTCCGAAAAGCTCAAGGAAGCCCGCTACGCCTTCAGCGAGCAGGAGCTCAAGGAATACTTCACCGCGCCCAAGGTGCTGGCGGGGCTGTTCAAGATCATCGAAACCCTGTTCGAGGTCTCCATCCGCCGCGATGCGGCCCCCACCTGGCACCCGGCGGTCGAGTTCTACCGCATCGAGCGCAACGGCGCCCTGGTTGGCCAGTTCTACTTGGACCAGCCCGCCCGCACCGGCAAACGCGGCGGTGCCTGGATGGACGACGTGCGCACCCGCTGGCAGCGCCCCGACACCGGCGTGCTGCAGATGCCTGTGGCCCACCTGGTCTGCAACTTTGCCGATGGCGTGGACGGCAAGCCGCCGCTGCTCACGCACGACGACGTGATCACGCTGTTCCACGAATTCGGCCATGGCCTGCACCACATGCTCACGCAGGTGAACGAGCGCGATGTCTCCGGCATCGGCGGCGTGGAGTGGGATGCGGTGGAGTTGCCCAGCCAGTTCATGGAGAACTTCTGCTGGGAATGGGATGTGCTCAAGCATATGACGGCCCATGTGGACACGGGCGAACCCCTGCCCCGCGCCCTGTTCGACAAGATGATTGCGGCCAAGAACTTCCAGAGTGGCATGGGCACGCTACGCCAGATCGAATTTGCGCTGTTCGACATGCTGCTGCACACCGAACACGACCCGGCGCAAGACTTCATGCCGCTGCTGACCCAGGTGCGCCAGGAAGTGGCCGTGCTGCAGCCGCCCTCCTTCAGCCGCACGGCCCACACCTTCAGCCACATTTTTGCGGGTGGCTACGCCGCAGGTTACTACAGCTACAAATGGGCCGAGGTGCTCAGTGCCGATGCCTATGCGGCATTTGAAGAAACCACCGGCAGCGATGGCCTGCCCAGCGCCGAAACCGGCCGGCGCTACCGCGAAGCGATTCTGGAAGCGGGCGGCAGCCGCCCCGCCATGGAGTCCTTCAAGGCCTTCCGGGGCCGCGAGCCCAGCCTGGACGCCTTGCTGCGCCACCAGGGCATGGCAGAAGAACTGACAGCCTGAGCCCATGGAAAGCACAGGTTCCCACGCCCGCCACGCCACAGCCCACAACGAACCGGAATAAGGAGAACAACCATGCACAAGCCCTTGTTGGCCCCTCTGTTGGCCTCGTTGCTGATGACCTTGGCGGGCGCCAGTGCCCATGCACAAGGCGTGTACCGCATCGTCGGGCCCGACGGCAAGGTGACCTTCTCCGACCGCCCTCCCGCCGATGCACCGGCACAAGCTGCACGCACCACCGGCGCATCGCCAGCCCCCGCCAGTGGCAATGCCACCCTGCCTTTCGAGCTGCGGCAGATCGCCTCCCGTTTCCCGGTCACGATTTACACAGGCAATGAATGCGCCCCCTGCACGGGCCTGCGCAACGCCCTTGTAGCGCGGGGCGTGCCGTTCACCGAACGCACCGTGACCACCAGCGAAGACGCGGCGGCACTGCAGCGCCTGAGCGGATCGGCCAGCCTGCCCTTTGGCAGCATCGGTGGCCAGCAGCTGGTGGGGTTCTCCGACACGGAATGGACGCAGTACCTGGACGCGGCGGGTTATCCCAAGCAGTCGCAGCTGCCGTCCAGCTATCGCCCCCCCGCAGCCACGCCGCTGGTGGCGGTCAAGCCGGTAGAAACGGCTCCTGCCGCAGAAAAACCCAAGGCCGCTGCTCCCGTACGCCCGGCACCGGCGCCCCGCCCCGTCGAAGGCCCGACGCCCAGCAACCCTGCGGGCATCCGCTTCTAAGAGACAGCAGCACCCTGCGGCACTGGCGGCATCAAAAAAAGAAGGGGTCCGATGGGACCCCTTCTTTTTTTGAACCTTGCGAAGCAATCGCGCGGATCTTTGCACCTGAGGACATCGCCTGGCGGCGATTGCTCAGCGGGAATAGTCCAGCGTCTTGACCCCCTGGGCCGTTCCCAGCAGGCACACCGAGGCCTTCTGGTGGGCGAACACCCCCACCGTCACCACACCCGGCCACTGGTTGATTTGCGACTCGAACGCCAGCGGGTCGGTGATCGACAGTCCCTTGACATCCAGAATGTGCTGGCCGTTGTCGGTGACCAGCGGTTGGCCATCTTTCATCCGCAGGCTGGCCTGGCCGCCCATGGCTTCAAAACGGCGCGCAATGTGCTTGGCCGCCATGGGGATCACCTCGACCGGCAGGGGGAACTGCCCCAGTGCCTGGACGAGCTTGGATTCATCGGCGATGCAGACAAACCGCGCGGCCAGGGCCGCCACGATCTTCTCGCGTGTCAGCGCTGCGCCTCCGCCCTTGACCATGTGGCCCTGGCCGTCGATCTCGTCGGCACCGTCGATGTAGACGGAGAGCGACTCCACCTCATTGGCATCGAACACGGCGATGCCCAATGCCTTCAGGCGCTCGGTGCTTGCCACGGAACTGGACACCGCGCCCTTGATCTGGTCTTTCATGCCCGCCAGCGCATCGATGAACTTGTTGACCGTGGAGCCTGTGCCCACCCCCACAATCTCGCCAGGCACCACATACTGCAGTGCGGCTTGGCCAACCAGGGTCTTGAGTTCGTCTTGGGTCAGGGGATTCATCGTCGTCATGGGAGAAAATCAGGGGTAATCCTGAATTATCCCCCCATGTCCCTGATCCCCTACGCCCTCACCCGCCCCTTTCTCTTCGGCATGGACGCCGAAGCCGCCCACGAACTCACCATGGACATGTTGGCACGCGGGCAACGCACGCCGCTGCAGTGGGCCTGGTGCAACGAAACGGTCCACGATCCCGTCACGCTGGCCGGCCTGACCTTCCCCAACCGCGTGGGCATGGCGGCGGGCCTGGACAAGAACGCACGCTGTATCGACGCGCTGGGCGCCATGGGGTTTGGCTTTGTGGAAGTGGGCACCGTCACTCCCAAGGCGCAGCCCGGCAACCCCAAGCCGCGCATGTTTCGACTGCCTGAGGCGCGCGCACTCATCAACCGCCTGGGCTTCAACAACGAAGGGCTGGACGCCTTCTTGGGCAACGTGCAGCAGGCGCAGTTTCGCAAGCAAAACCGCCGCAACCCCATGCTGCTGGGCCTGAACATCGGCAAGAACGCCACCACCCCCATCGAGAACGCCACCAGCGACTACCTCACCTGCCTGGAGGGCGTGTACCCGCATGCGGACTACGTGACGGTCAACATCAGCTCGCCCAACACGCAGAATCTGCGCGCGCTGCAGAGCGATGCGGCGCTGGACGCCCTGCTCTCCGCCATCGCCGAGCGCCGCGAAGCCCTGGCCACCCGGCACGCCAAGCGCGTGCCCGTGTTCGTGAAAATTGCCCCCGACCTGGATGAAGCCCAGGTGGCGGTGATTGCCGCCACGCTGCAGCGTCATGGCATGGACGGCGTGATTGCCACCAACACCACCATCAACCGTGCAGCAGTGCAAGGCATGCGCCATGCCGAAGAAACCGGCGGGCTCAGCGGCGCCCCTGTGCTGGAGGCCAGCAACCAGGTCATCCGGCAGTTGCGTGCCGCCCTGGGCAGCCACTTCCCCATCATCGGCGTAGGGGGCGTGATGAGCGCGGAAGACGCAGTGAGCAAGATCCGTGCGGGCGCCGATGTGGTGCAGATCTACACCGGCCTGATCTACGAAGGCCCAGCCCTGGTGGTCAAGGCGGCCAAGGCCATCAAGGCCATGGCCTGAGGCCGTTCCAAGGGATTTGCTTCTCCCTTGGCTCAAAAAAAAGAGCCACTGTGCAGTGGCTCTTTTTGTGGGACGGACCCGGCGCAGCCGGGTGTTCATCGCCGCAGGCGCAGCAGCATGGGCAGCACGACGCCAGCCCAGCGGATCAACCGCCGCGGCCCGGCCACCACAGCCACACCTGCAATGGCTGCCACGGCCAGGGGGTGCTCGCGGGCAAAGCCTGCGGCGCGCAATGCCAGAGAGTCCTCTGCGCTCCCGGCAGTGGCACCACCGGGCAGGCTGTCGCCCAAAGCCAGCGCCTGAGCCCGTGCCGCACGGCGTGCGCGCAGCCGCTCGCGTTGCAGCGTGATGCGGTCCAGGATGCGCTGCTGTTGGGCCGTGGGCGCGGGGAGCACAGGCCGGGTTGGTTCCGGCACGGCAGTCCGGGAAGAAGTGGGCGGGGTGTTCACAGGCGCTCCTTGATGTCGCGCCAGTCCTGGGCCAGCTCGCGACGCGTCAATGCAAAGCCGTGGCCTGCCCGCTGCGCCACCGACACCAGAGCGACCAGCGCCGCCACCCACCCCAGCGTCCAGCCCCCGGCGACCAGCCAAGCGACCAGGGTGCGCTGCGGCGTGTCCCAGAAGTGCACCAGCACCGCCAAGGACAGCATGATCAAGGCGACCACGGTGAGCCCGGTGACAACAATAGTCAGCACCAGCAGCTGCTGGATTCGCTGTTTCAGATCGGCCCACTCCAGACGGGCGAGATCCGCGCGGTCTTCCAGCGCAATGGCCCCTTCGATCACGTTGGCATGCCAGCGGGCCGCCATGGCGTCCAAGCCCAGAAGCGACAACCAGTTCATGCGGGACAGCCTTGAACGCCAGCCATGGTCAATGCATGCATGGCAGAGCGCTCAGCGGCGCGCCAGCAGAAAACCGACCAATGCGCCAACGGCCAGCGCAGCGCCCGCTACACGCCACGGCTCGTCGTGTGCATAGCGGTCTGCTGCGAGTGCGGCATCCTTGGCCTGGCGGGCGGCATCCTGCGCGGCGCGCACGGCAGACTCGCGCACGTTGTGCATGCCATCGTCCAGGCGCTGGCGCAGCAGCCGGATCTCTGGCACCGTATCCAGGTCCTTGTTGGCCAGCAGGCCGCGCAGATCGGAAACCAGTTTTTCCAGTTCGCCCTGGGTGGTGGTGGTGTCGGAAGCAGTCATAAAAGCAGCCTTTCTTTCAATCAACAAGCGGTTTGGAAAACCCCGGAGCGGGAACCTCGAAACATCTTAGCCACCCCGCCAGAGACCCCTCGTAGGACGGGGACGCAAGAGGTTACGGATTGCAACCAGTTTGCCCCAGATCAAGACTCAAACCAATGCGGCCACATGCTCCGCAATCGCCAAGGAACTCGTCAAACCGGGCGATTCGATGCCGAACAGATTGATCAGCCCGGGCACGCCGTGCACTGCAGGCCCCTGGATCACAAAATCTGCCGCAGGTTGCCCCGCATCGTGAATCTTGGGGCGAATGCCTGCGTACCCAGGGGCCAGCGCGCCATCCCGCAGGCCGGGCCAGTACTTGCGCACCTCGGCATAGAAGGCATCACCCCGCGCAGGGTCCACCACCAGGTCGTCGGCCGATGCCACCCATTGCACATCCGGCCCGAATTTGGCCTGGCCGCCCAAATCGAGCGTGAGGTGCACGCCCAGCCCTGCGGCCTCGGGCACCGGGTAGATCAGGCGGCTGAAGGGGGCCTTGCCGGTCAGCGTGAAATAGCTGCCCTTGGCAAAGTGGGCCGTGGGCACATGGGCGGGGTCCAGCCCCTCAAAATGGGCAGCGAGGGCCGGTGCGCACAGGCCCGCCGCATTCACCACGGTGCGGGCCTGCAGGCGCGTGCCATCGACCGCTTCCAAATTAATAGCGCCCACCACAATATGGGCGCGCGCAAGAGGCGAATTAAGTGCTACAAGTCCGCCCGCGTTCTCCAGGTCGCCCTGCAGGGCCAGCATCAGCGCATGGCTGTCCACGATGCCCGTGCTGGGTGAATGCAAAGCACCCACACATTCCAGCGCGGGCTCGAGCGCCAGGGCCTCGTCGCGACTGAGCCACTGCAGGTCCAGCACGCCATTGGCCTGCGCGCGCGCCTGGATCGACTCCACGCTGACCAGTTGCGCAGCCGACGTGGCCACCAGCAGCTTGCCGCAGCGCCGGTGCGGCACCCCGCGCTCTGCGCAATAGGCGTACAGCAGCTCCTTGCCCCGCACACACAGCTGCGCCTTGAGCGAGCCAGTGGGGTAATACAGCCCGGCATGGATGACCTCGCTGTTGCGTGAGCTGATGCCTGTGCCAATGGCGTCGGCCGCCTCCAGCACCATCACTTCGCGTCCCTGCAACGCCAGTGCACGGGCCACGGCCAGGCCCACCACACCGGCCCCCACCACCACACAATCCACCGTATCGGTCATTCGCTCATCCCTTTCTCAACAGGCCGTCTTCCCTTGCCCGCGCGGCTGCTATGCCTGCTCAAAGCCATCCAGCACATTGACGGCATTGGTCCCCAGCTCGGCTGCGGCATACCCGCCCTCCAGCACAAACACCGTGGGCAATCCCAGGCGGGCCAAGCGTGCGCCCAGCCGGGTGAAGTCGGCAGACGCGAGTGCAAAACGGGAGATGGGGTCGCCCTCGAAGGCATCGAGGCCCAGCGAGATCACCAGCGCATCGGCCTGGTATTCCGCGATGCGGCTGCAGGCCCGTTCCAGCGCTTCGAACCAGGTGGCAGCGCTGGTGCCTGCGGGCAGGGGCAGATTCAGGTTGTAGCCAGCCCCCTTCCCCTCCCCCACTTCGTCCGCATGGCCCAGGTAGAAGGGGTACTCCGTGCGCGGATCACCATGGAGGCTGACGAAAAGCACATCGTCGCGGGTGTAGAAGATGCTTTGCGTGCCGTTGCCGTGGTGATAGTCCACATCCAGCAAGGCCACGCGCCGTGCGCCCTGGTTGCGCAATGCTTGCGCTGCCACGGCGGCGTTGTTCAGGAAGCAGTAGCCGCCCATGAAGTCAGGGCCCGCATGGTGGCCTGGCGGCCGCGTGCAGCAGAAGGCGGCGCGGGCGCCCTGCGCCACGCGTGCAGCGGCGCTCGCAGCGCCATCGGCCCCGGCCTTGGCCGCCGCCCAGGTGCCAGCGGCCATGGGCGTGCCGTTGTCCATGGAATACAGGCCCAGGCGGGCCACGAAGTTGTCGGGCTCGACATCACTGCGCAGCGTGCGCACCGGCCAGACGGAAGGAAAGGGCTGAACCGTTGCATTGGCAACCGGGTCCAGCGCCAGCCACTGCTGCCAGGCAGCCTGCAAAAAGGCGAGGTAGCGTGGTGCATGCACCTGGGCCAGTACGGGGCTGCTGTCCACATCCGGCGCCACCATGCCGTGGCCGCGCGCGCGCAGGGCCTCTTCCACATAATCCACACGCGCGGGCTTCTCGAAACAGGGCACCCGCTCGCCCCGGAAGAATTCATGGGCGGGAGCATGCCCCTGGTGCAGGGGATTGTGGAAAGTGATCATGGGTGGGTACGGCGCGTGCAAGCAGTGGATGAAGGCGCGGCAGGCGATGCACCGCCGCAAAACCAATTCCAACACTGTAGCGGCTGCGCCGGGCCCGCAGCCCTGTTGCACCAACCTGCAGGACAGATGGGCACCGCCAAGAAAAAACCCCTGCAGACCAGAAATCTGCAGGGGTTTTGAATTGGTGGGTGATACATGGATCGAACATGTGACCCCTGCCGTGTGAAGGCAGTGCTCTACCGCTGAGCTAATCACCCGTCGCACCCACCTTGAAGCAAGGCCGTAGCGCGAAAGTTTGTCAAAAACGTGGTGGGTGATACATGGATCGAACATGTGACCCCTGCCGTGTGAAGGCAGTGCTCTACCGCTGAGCTAATCACCCGTGTCGCTGTGACAAGCCTTAGATTATGGCACAGCTTTTCAGGCTTGCTGAGAAGTTCGCCAAATTGTTTTGCCTCCGCTGGCCTTGTCGATCTGCGCGAGCACCTCGGCATGCGCCGCCTGCTCCTGCTCGCTGGCTCGCAGCACCGGCAGCACCAGGCCACGCAAATCGATCGCCGCCACCTTCACGCCGTCAGCGCCCTCCTGGGCATCGTCGGCTATGAGCAGAGCGTCCTGCCCGCGCGTGAGGTTGATGTAGACGTCGGCCAGCAGCTCGGCATCCAGCAAGGCGCCGTGCAGGGTACGGCCTGAGTTGTCCACGCCCAGCCGGTCGCACAGCGCATCGAGCGAATTGCGCTTGCCGGGGTACATCTCCTTGGCCATGGCCAGGGTGTCGGTCACGCTTTCCACATAGGTGCGGAACGCGGGGCGCCCCACCAGTTCCAGCTCCTTGTTCAGGAAGCCCACGTCGAATGCGGCGTTGTGGATGATGATCTCGGCGCCCTGCAGGTACTGCAGGATGTTGTCCACCACCTCGGCAAACTTGGGCTTGTCCTTCAAGAACTCGTTGCTGATGCCGTGCACCTTCAGCGCGTCTTCGTGGCTGTCGCGGCCCGGGTTGAAGTACAGGTGCAGGTTGTTGCCTGTGAGCTTGCGGTTGAGCAGCTCCACACAGCCCAGCTCGATGATGCGGTCCCCGCCTTCGGCCGACAGGCCGGTGGTTTCGGTGTCGAGAACGATCTGGCGGGTCATTTCAATGGTTTTCCTTGGCGTGGTTGATCGTGTACTTGGGGATTTCCACGGTCACATCGGTTTGCGCCAGGATGGCCTGGCAGGACAGGCGCGACTGCGGCTCCAGGCCCCAGGCACGGTCCAGCAGGTCTTCTTCCTCTTCCTCGGCTTCGTTGAGCGAGTTCAGCCCCTGGCGCACGATCACGTGGCAGGTGGTGCAGGCGCAGCTCATGTCGCAGGCGTGCTCGATGTTGATGTGGTTGTCCAGCAGCGCCTCGCAGATCGACGTGCCTGCGGGGGCCGTGATTTCGGTGCCTGCGGGGCAGTATTCAGGGTGCGGAAGGATCTTGATGACGGGCATGGGATGGTCTTTTTTCTTGTTCGGGGAAGTGCCGTTCGGCGGTATCAGAGGGTCTGCACGTTCTTGCCGGCCAGCGCCTGCTGGATGCCCCGGTTCATGCGCTGGGCCGCGAAGGCTTCGGTGCCCTTGGCCAGGGCGTCGGTGGCGGCTTCGATGACGGCAGCATCGTCGGCATCGCGCTGATGGCGCAGGGCCACCATCAGGGCATCGATGGTGGCGCGCTCTTGCGGGCTCAGCACATCGCCATCGGCATCCAGCGCACTCTGGGTGGCCAGCAGCATGCGGTCGGCATCCACACGGGCCTCGACCACGGCGCGGGCCTTCATGTCCTGCGCGGCCGTGGCAAAGCCGTCCTGCAGCATGCGTGCGATTTCCTCGTCCGACAGGCCATACGACGGCTTCACATCAATGCGCGCCTCCACGCCGCTGCCCTGCTCTTTCGCGCTCACGCTCAGCAGGCCATCGGCATCGACGGTGAAGGTCACGCGGATGCGCGCAGCCCCTGCGGCCATGGGCGGAATGCCGCGCAGCTCAAAACGCGCGAGGCTGCGGCAGTCCTGCACCAGGTCGCGCTCGCCCTGCACCACATGCACCGCGAGCGCCGTCTGCCCATCCTTGTAGGTGGTGAAGTCCTGCGCCTTGGCGGTGGGGATGGTCTCGTTGCGCGCCACGATGCGCTCCACCAGGCCACCCATGGTTTCGATGCCCAGCGACAGCGGGATCACGTCCAGCAGCAGCAGGTCGCCTGCCGTGTTGTTGCCCGCGAGCTGGTTGGCCTGGATCGCGGCGCCCAGGGCCACCACCTCGTCGGGGTTGAGGTTGGTCAGAGGCTCCTTGCCGAAAAATTCGGCCACCGCGCGTTGCACCTGCGGCATGCGGGTGGAGCCACCCACCATCACAACGCCCTGCACTTCGTCACGCGCCAGGTGCGCGTCGCGCAGCGCGCGGCGCACGGCGGCCATGGAGCGCGCCGTCAGTGCGGCTGTCACGGCTTCGAAGTCCGACTTTTTTACGTCAAAATGGGCTTCTCCGCGCGACAGTATTACCTTGAATGCTACTAAATCAGTAGTAGTCAATGCTTCCTTGCAAGCGCGGGCCGCCATGCGCACGGCCGATTTGTCGGCGGCGGTGACGGCCTCCAGCCCCAGTTGCTGCAGCACCCAGTCGGCCAATGCGGCGTCGTAGTCATCGCCCCCCAGCGCCGAATCGCCGCCCGTGGCAATCACCTCGAACACACCCTGCGTGAGGCGCAGGATGGAGATGTCAAAAGTGCCGCCCCCGAGGTCGTACACGGCGTAGACACCTTCGCTGGCGTTGTCCAGGCCGTAGGCAATCGCCGCCGCCGTGGGCTCGTTGATCAGGCGCAGCAGGTGGATGCCCGCGAGCTTGGCCGCATCCTTGGTGGCCTGGCGCTGGGCGTCGTCAAAGTAGGCAGGCACAGTGATCACCGCGCCGTACAGGTCGTCGTTGAACGTGTCTTCGGCGCGGTAGCGCAAGGTGGCGAGGATCTCGGCGCTGACTTCAACCGGCGACTTGTTGCCGTCCACCGTCGCCAGGCTGACCATGCCCCCTGCCCCCGCGTCGCTGGCGGGAACAAAATCATAGGGCAGCTTGCCCGCCTCCGCCACGTCTTTCAGGCCCCGGCCCATGAAGCGCTTGGCCGAGGCAATGGTGTTGCGTGCGTCCTGGGCCTGCGCGGCCACGGCGTCGTATCCGATCTGGCGACCGCCGTTCTCCAGATACCGCACCACCGAGGGCAACAGCACCCTGCCCTGCGCGTCGGGCAGGCATTCAGAAACACCGTTGCGCACGGCGGCCACCAGAGAGTGGGTGGTGCCCAGGTCGATGCCTACGGCAATGCGCCGCTGATGTGGGTCGGGGGACTGGCCGGGTTCGGAAATCTGCAGAAGCGCCATGAAATTTCGGGTCTCAACGTGGTGGAGCCTGCCGTCACGCAAATGCAGGCTCAGGGGGAAGCAAAACCGCTCTATTGTCCCAGTTGCTCTCGGCGGCGTTCAATGTCGTCGGCAAATCGCGCAATGAACATGAGGGCTCTGACCTGGCGGGCTGCGCCCGCGTAGTCCTGCTGCTGGTCGATAAGCTGCCCGCACTGCGCCAGCGTGTCTCGGCGTGCCTGGCTGACGCCGTCATCCAGCGCATCGAGTTCGCCTTCGGCACGGGCCTCTTCCAGCGCCTCGCGCCACTCCATCTGCTGCATGAGGAAGGCCGCTGGCATGGCCGTGTTGTCTTCGGCGTTGATGGGCGCGCCGTGCAGCTCGCACAGGTAGGCCGCGCGGCGCATCGGGTCCTTCAGGCGCTGGTAGGCCTCGTTGATGCGCACGGACCATTGCATGGCCACACGCTGTGCCGCTGCGCCCTGCGCTGCAAATTTGTCGGGGTGGGCTTCTCGCTGCAGCTCTTTCCAGCGCGCGTCGATGGCGCTGCGCTCCTGCGCAAAGCGGCGTTCGAGGCCAAACAGTTCAAAGTCGTCAGATTGCAGGTTCATGCGCAGAAAGAGCGAAGCAAAAAGTGCAAGAAAAAACCGCCAGCACAAAGCGCGTTGGCGGTTTCACGGTGCAGCGCAGCGGGCTGGCGAGCGTTCACACCTTCTCAGACGCGGAAGCTCTCCCCACAACCGCAGCGGTCACGCTCGTTGGGGTTGTTGAACTTGAAGCCTTCGTTCAGGCCCTCGCGCACAAAGTCCAGCTCGGTGCCATCGATGTAGGCCAGGCTCTTGGGGTCGATGAGCACCTTGACGCCGTGGTTTTCAAACACGATGTCCTCGGGCTCGCTGTCGTCCACGTACTCAAGCTTGTAGGCAAGCCCCGAGCAGCCGGTCGTCTTGACCCCCAGGCGCACGCCCAGGCCCTTGCCTCGGCGGGCAAGATAGCGGTTGACGTGCCGTGCAGCGGCTTCTGTCAGCGTGATGGCCATATCGCTCTCGGTGGATCAGGCTGCGGTGGTGGCAGTGGCTGCGTGTTTGGTCTTGTAGTCCAGCACGGCAGCCTTGATGGCGTCTTCGGCCAGGATGGAGCAGTGCACCTTCACGGGCGGCAGGGCCAGCTCTTCGGCGATTTCGCTGTTCTTGAGTGCCGCCGCCTCGTCCAGCGTCTTGCCCTTGACCCACTCGGTCACCAGCGACGACGAGGCAATGGCCGAGCCGCAGCCGTAGGTCTTGAAACGCGCGTCTTCGATCACGCCGGTCGCGGGGTTCACCTTGATCTGCAGCTTCATCACGTCGCCGCAGGCGGGCGCGCCCACCATGCCGGTGCCCACCGAATCGTCACCCTTGTCGAAGGAACCCACGTTGCGGGGGTTTTCGTAATGGTCAACCACTTTTTCTGAGTAAGCCATGATGTGTACCTCTTCAATGCTTCAAAAATCTTCGGGGATTCAGTGCGCAGCCCATTGGATGGTGCTGATGTCGATACCGTCCTGGTACATCTCCCACAGCGGGCTCAGTTCGCGCAGGCGGGCCACGTTCTCGCGGATGGTGGAGATCGCGTAGTCGATCTCTTCCTCGGTCGTGAAACGGCCGATGGTCATGCGCAGGCTGCTGTGGGCCAGCTCGTCGCTGCGGCCCAGGGCGCGCAGTACATAGCTGGGCTCCAGGCTGGCCGAAGTGCAGGCCGAGCCGGACGACACCGCCAAGCCCTTGATACCCATGATGAGCGACTCGCCCTCGACGAAGTTGAAGCTCATGTTCAGGTTCTGCGGCACGCGGCGTTCCATGCTGCCGTTGATGAACACCTGTTCGATGTCCTTCAAACCGTCCAGCAGGCGCTGCTGCAGCGCATGGGCCTTGGCGTTGCTCTCGGCCATTTCTTCCTTGGCGATGCGGAAGGCTTCGCCCATGCCCACGATCTGGTGCGTGGGCAAGGTGCCAGAGCGCATGCCCCGCTCGTGGCCGCCGCCGTGCATCTGCGCTTCCAGGCGCACACGGGGCTTGCGGCGCACATACAGCGCACCCACGCCCTTGGGGCCATAGGTCTTGTGGGCCGTCATGCTCATCAGATCGACGGGCAAGGTGGCCATGTCGATGGCAACACGGCCTGTGGCCTGGGCAGCATCCACGTGCAGCAGGATGCCCTTTTCGCGGCACAGCGCGCCGATGGCGGGGATGTCCTGGATCACGCCGATTTCGTTGTTCACGAACAGGATGCTCACCAGGATGGTGTCGGGGCGAATGGCGGCCTTGAGCGCGTCCATGTTGACCAGGCCGTCTTCCTGCACATCGAGGTAGGTGGCTTCAAAACCCTGGCGCTCCAGCTCGCGCATGGTGTCCAGCACGGCCTTGTGCTCGGTCTTGAGCGTGATGAGGTGCTTGCCCTTGCCCTTGTAGAACTGAGCAGCGCCCTTCAGGGCGAGGTTGATGGACTCGGTCGCGCCGCTGGTCCAGACGATTTCGCGGGGATCGGCGCCGATCAGGTCTGCCACCTGCACCCGAGCCTTCTCTACGGCCTCTTCGGCTTCCCAGCCCCAGGCATGGCTGCGCGATGCCGCGTTGCCGAAATGCTCACGCAGCCAAGGAATCATGGCGTCCACCACACGGGGGTCCACCGGGGTCGTGGCGCCATAGTCGAGATAGATGGGGAAGTGCGGGGTCATGTCCATGGCTGGCTCAGTAAGAGTGTCTGGCTGGCAGATTTACGAGAAAAAGAGCGGTATTCAAAAAACGCGTTCAGGGCGGTGCCGACCCCAGGGTCGGCGACAGCACTTCGGATGTCAGGACTTCGCGAAAACGTTGCCCAGCGCAAACACCGAATTGGGTGCATTCACGCGGATGGGCTTGACCACGGGTGTCGTCGAGATCGCGCGGCGCACCACGGGCTTGTCTTCGATCTGCACGCCCTTGGCGAGCTGTTCGTCCACGAGCTTTTGCAGGGTCACGGAATCGAGGAACTCCACCATGCGCTGGTTGAGCGATGCCCACAGCTCGTGCGTCATGCAGCGGCCTGCTTCGCCCAGGCAGTTTTCCTTGCCACCGCACTGCGTGGCGTCAATCGGCTCGTCCACCGACACAATGATGTCGGCCACCGTGATGTCACCCGCCTTGCGGGCCAGGGTGTAGCCGCCGCCCGGTCCACGGGTGGACTCCACCAGTTCATGGCGGCGCAGCTTGCCAAAAAGCTGTTCGAGGTAAGACAGCGAAATCTGCTGGCGCTGGCTGATCGCAGCCAAGGTGACGGGGCCGTTGTTCTGACGCAGTGCCAGGTCAATCATGGCAGTGACCGCAAAACGGCCTTTGGTGGTGAGACGCATTGCAAGCTCCTTGTGCTGAGGCTCGTTCGTTAAAGAAACTGCCTGCGCTGGCTAGTGGTCAGCACGGGCACCGTCTCCGCCCCTTACTCCACACAGCGGTCTGCGCGGAGCCCTTCATCGTTGGGCTTTGTTCTTGAGTGTTTTGTGCAAGTATAACACAAATCCCTATTGAATTTGTCAGGATAAAAAACCAACAGGTCGCAATTTGGTCTGAATTGTATTTTTCGGGCTCTCAGCACCCCGATCACAAGGCCACCGAGTCGCCTCCGTGTGCGCCAAAGGCCTGGTCCTTGAGCCGCGAGAGCTGGTCGCGCACACGGGCCGCCTGCTCGAACTCCAGGTTGCGGGCGTGTTCCAGCATGAGCTTTTCCAGGCGCTTGATCTCACGCGCCACATCCTTCTCGGACATGTCCTCGACCTTGGCGCGCTGCAGGGCCTCCTGCTCCAGCCGTTCGGCATCCTTGCCCGCTTTTTCGCTGTAAACCCCGTCAATCAGGTCTCTTACCCGCTTGACAATGCTGCGCGGCGTGATCCCGTGTGCCTCGTTGTGTGCGATCTGCTTGATGCGGCGGCGTTCCGTCTCGCCCATGGCTTTTTTCATGGACTCGGTGATCCGGTCGGCATACAGGATGGCCTTGCCGTTGAGGTTGCGCGCCGCACGGCCGATGGTCTGGATCAGGCTGCGCTCGGCGCGCAGGAAACCTTCCTTGTCGGCGTCCAGGATCGCCACCAGCGACACCTCGGGGATGTCCAGCCCTTCGCGCAGCAGGTTGATGCCCACCAGCACATCAAACGCCCCCAGGCGCAGGTCGCGGATGATCTCCACACGCTCCACGGTGTCCACATCGCTGTGCAGATAACGCACCTTCACACCGTTGTCGGTGAGGTAATCGGTGAGCTGCTCGGCCATGCGCTTGGTCAGGGTGGTGATGAGCACACGCTCCTCTTTCTCCACCCGGATGCGGATCTCCTGCAGCACATCGTCCACCTGGTGGGTGGCGGGACGCACCTCTACCACCGGGTCCACCAGGCCGGTGGGTCGCACCACCTGGTCCACGATCTGGCCGGAGTGGGTCCGTTCATAGTCCGCCGGCGTGGCGGTGACAAAAATCACCTGCCGCATGCGCTGCTCGAACTCTTCAAACTTGAGCGGCCGGTTGTCCAGCGCCGAAGGCAGGCGAAAGCCGTACTCCACCAGCGTGGTCTTGCGCGCCCGGTCGCCGTTGTACATGGCGCTGAGCTGGCCGATCATCTGGTGGCTTTCGTCCAGGAACATCAGCGCATCGCGGGGCATGTAGTCGGTGAGCGTGCTGGGCGGGTCGCCCGGCGCGGAGCCCGACAGGTGCCGGGTGTAGTTCTCGATGCCCTTGCAGTGCCCCACCTCGCTGAGCATTTCGAGGTCGAAGCGCGTGCGCTGCTCAAGCCGCTGGGCCTCTACCAGCTTGCCGTCAGCCACCAGCTGCTGCAGGCGCTCGGCCAGCTCGATCTTGATAGTCTCCACCGCCGCCAGCACCTTGTCGCGCGGGGTCACGTAGTGGCTGCTGGGGTACACCGTAAAGCGTGGGATCTTCTGCTTGACGCGCCCCGTGAGCGGGTCGAACAGCTGCAGGCTCTCCACCTCGTCATCGAACAGCTCGATGCGGATCGCCAGCTCGGAGTGCTCGGCCGGGAACACGTCAATCGTGTCGCCCCGCACGCGGAACTTGCCCCGGCTGAAATCTGCCTCGTTGCGCTGGTACTGCATGCGGATCAGCTGGGCAATCACATCGCGCTGCCCAGCCTTGTCGCCCACGCGCAGCGTCATCACCATGCGGTGGTAGCTCTCGGGCTCGCCAATGCCGTAGATGGCCGACACCGTGGCCACGATCACCACGTCCTTGCGCTCCATCAGGCTCTTGGTGCACGACAGTCGCATCTGCTCGATGTGCTCGTTGATCGCGCTGTCCTTCTCGATGAACAGGTCGCGCTGTGGCACATAGGCCTCGGGCTGGTAGTAGTCGTAGTAGCTCACGAAATACTCCACGGCGTTCTTGGGGAAGAACTCGCGGAACTCGCTGTACAGCTGCGCGGCCAGCGTCTTGTTGGGCGCAAAGACGATGGCCGGCCGGCCCATGCGCGCAATCACGTTGGCCATGGTGAAGGTCTTGCCCGAGCCCGTCACGCCCAACAGGGTCTGAAAAGTCTCCCCGTCATGGAGCCCCTCCACCAGCTTGGCAATGGCCTCGGGCTGGTCACCCGCTGGCGGGTAGGGCTGGAACAGTTCGAAGGGCGAGTCAGGGAAGCTGACAAATTCGCCGTCTTGCTTTTCCGTTATGACCTGTGTGATATCCGGCATGGGTGAAGTCAACGAGTGGGAGGAGCGGGCCGTTAAAATCGGCGGAACCCGGCACAGTACACCACGCCCGGATTCTTCGCTACTGACAACCTTTCAAGGATTTTCATGTCTCTGTTCACCGCCGTCGAAATGGCCCCCCGCGACCCCATCCTGGGCCTCAACGAGCAATTCAACGCCGACACCAACCCCAACAAGGTCAACCTGGGCGTCGGCGTTTATTTCGACGACAACGGCAAGCTGCCCCTGCTGCAATGCGTGCAGGCCGCAGAAAAGACCATGATGTCCACCCCCACGGCCCGTGGCTACCTGCCCATCGACGGCATCGTGGCCTATGACAACGCCGTCAAGAGCCTGGTGTTCGGTGCCGACAGCGAACCCGTGAAGTCCGGCCGCGTGGCCACCGTGCAGGCCATCGGCGGCACCGGCGGCCTGAAGATCGGCGCCGACTTCCTGAAGAAGGTCAGCCCCGGCGCCAAGGTGCTGATCTCCGACCCCAGCTGGGAAAACCACCGCGCGCTGTTCACCAACGCCGGTTTTGAAGTGGATACCTACGCTTACTATGACGCCGAAAAGCGCGGCGTGAACTTCGAAGGTTTCCTGGCCAGCCTGAACGCTGCCGCCCCCGGCACCATCGTCGTGCTGCACGCCTGCTGCCACAACCCCACCGGCTACGACATCACCGCCGCCCAGTGGGACGAAGTCATCGCCGCCGTCAAGGCCAAGGGCCTGACACCTTTCCTCGACATGGCCTACCAGGGCTTCGGCCACGGCATCGCCGAAGACGGCGCCGTGATCGGCAAGTTTGTGGCCGCTGGCCTGAACTTCTTCGTCTCCACCTCGTTCTCCAAGAGCTTCAGCCTGTACGGCGAACGCGTGGGTGGCCTGTCGGTGCTGTGCGCCGACAAGGAAGAGGCCGGCCGCGTGCTGAGCCAGCTCAAGATCGTGATCCGCACCAACTACTCCAACCCACCCATCCACGGTGGCGCAGTGGTGGCCGCTGTGCTGAACAACCCTGAGCTGCGTGCGATGTGGGAACAAGAACTGGCCGAAATGCGCGTGCGCATCAAGGCCATGCGCCAGAAGCTGGTGGACGGCCTGAAGGCCGCCGGTGTGAAGCAGGACATGAGCTTCATCACCACGCAGATCGGCATGTTCAGCTACTCGGGCCTGTCCAAGGACCAGATGGTGCGCCTGCGCAATGAGTTCGGCGTGTACGGCACCGACACCGGCCGCATGTGCGTGGCCGCGCTTAACAGCAAGAACATCGACTACGTCTGCCAGGCCATTGCAAAGGTTGTCTGAGCACGATGAAAAAGCGGCGCTCGCGCGCCGCTTTGTGAGCGAAACGCTCCAGAACCCGCACAACGCGGCCCTTCTGGAGCGTTTGCCGTTTCTGGGCCTGCCCGATGCGTGGCTGGTGGCGGGGTGCCTGTTCCAGACGGTGTGGAACCTGCGCTCCGGTCTGGAGCCCACAGCACACATCAAGGACTACGACCTGTTCTACTTCGACGGCGACGACTTGTCCGAATCGGCAGAGCAGCAGGTGCAAGCCCAAGTCACGGCCCTCTTTGCCGACCTGCCCATCACCGTGGAAGCCAAGAACCAGGCCCGCGTGCATCTCTGGTACGAGCGCTGGTTTGGCTACCCGTATGCGCCGCTGCAATCGGCCCGCCACGGGATCGAGCGTTTTCTGGTGCCCTGCACCTGCGTGGGCCTGCAGCCCGGCAACACACCACAGGCCCTACCGGCGCTGTACGCCCCTTACGGCCTTGCGGAGCTGTATGCCGGGCTGATGCGCCCCAACCCGGCCTGCCCCCACCTGCCGCTGTTCCAGGCCAAGGCAGACAGTTACCGCAAGCGCTGGCCTTGGCTCACGATCCAGCCCATGCAGCCCGCCACGGGCGGGTTGACTGAAAATTTCTAGCTATTTTGGCCTCTCCCGCGCTATTGACAAGACTTTGCAGCTATCAATAACAGAGCAACGGGTTGAACGCGGCACCGCTGCACCCCGTCACCCCCACAGCACCGACCGCATCGAGATCGAGGCCGACTGGTAGCCGGTGTTGAAAAAGCGCGGCATCTCGCTGGACTCCACCGCACCGGCGGCGTACAGCAGCGGCAGGTAGTGCTCATGCGTAGGGTGCGCCTGCTGGGCCACGGCGCCCAGCTTCTGAAAGTCCTGCAGGGCGCCCAGTTGGCCCTTCTTGATCTGCTCCTGCACCACCGTGTCGAACTCGGCGGCCCAGTCATACGCCTCGTTGGCCGCCGTGCCCCGGCGGGTGAGCCGCAGGTTGTGCACGATGTTGCCGCTGCCCACGATGAGCACGCCCCGCTCGCGCAGCGCCTTCAGCTGCTGGCCCAACGCGTAGTGTTCGGCCGGTGCGCGGCTGTAGTCCATGCTCAGCTGCATCACCGGAATGCGCGCCTGGGGGAACATGGGCTTGAGCACCGACCAGGTGCCGTGGTCCAGGCCCCATTCGCTCTCGTCCACACCCAGGGCGGTGCCGGTGGCGGGGGATTTCAGCTCCTTGGCCAGGCTGCGCGCCACGGCCGGGGCGCCCGGCACGGGGTACTGCTGGTCAAACAGCGCCTGGGGAAAGCCGCCAAAGTCGTGGATGGTCTTGGGGTTGGCCATGCCGGTGAGCTGCCAGCCACCGCGCGTAAGCCAGTGGGCCGACACACACAGGATGAGCTGCGGCTGCATGCTGCGCGCCATCAGCTCGGCGCCCATGGCCTGCCAGCTGCGGCGCCAGGCGTTGTCCTCAATGGCGTTCATGGGACTGCCATGGCCCACAAACAGCACGGGCATGCGGGGCGATGGCTTGAGCGCCTGCAATGCAGGTGCCGTGGCGGCGCTGCTCAGGGACGTGGTCATGAAAGCTCCCGGAAAGGCGGCCAGGCCCGTGAGGGCGGCCAAAGAGGTTCTGCGCTGCATGGGCCAGGGAGCGTAACAAATTATGTATAACGCAGGGAATGAGCCCGCGCGACCGGCGAAGTTCCGGCGCCGCACCTTCCGTCCAAAACCACAACACCGAGACGCCCCTCAATCCATGACCACCGCCCTGCCCCAGCCTTTGCGCAACACCCGTGTCCTGAGCCTTGCGCTCAACCTGCCCGGCCCCGCCGCCCTGATGCGCTGTGCACGCATGGGCGCCGAGTGCACCAAGCTCGAACCGCCCCCGCCCCCCGGCTACCCCAGTGCCGACCCCATGGGCATCTACAGCCCGGCGGCCTATGCCACGCTGCACCAGGGCGTGCGCTTGGTGCATGCCCACCTCAAGACACCCGAAGGCCAGGCGGCGCTGCATGCAGAGCTGGCCCGCACTGATGTGCTCATCACCTCGTTCCGACCCTCGGCGCTCGCCAAGCTGGGGCTCTCCTGGGAGGCCTTGCAAGCGAAGTACCCGCGCATGTCGCTGGTGCGCATTGTGGGCGCTGCGGCCGAGCGCGCCGAAGAGCCTGGCCACGACCTCACCTACCTGGCCGATGCCGGCCTGGTGACCGGCACCGAGATGCCCCCCACGCTCTACGCCGACATGGGCGGCGCCCTGATGGCCAGCGAAGCCGTGCTGCAAGCCCTGCTGGAGCGCGCCCACAGCGGCAGCGGCGTGTGCATTGAAGTGGCCCTGGCCGACGCCGCTGCCTGGCTGGCCCAGCCGCGCGACTGGGGCCTGACCACGCCCGAAGGCGACGTGGGCGGCCACCACGCGGGCTACCGCATCTACCCCTGCGCCGACGGCCGCGTGGCCGTGGCCGCACTGGAACCCCACTTTGCCGCCAGCCTCTGCGCCGCTGCGGGCCTGCCCGCCACGGGCGACCCACAGGTGCTGCGCGCCCCGGCCACGCACGCCGCCATAGCAGCCTTCCTGCGCACGCAGACCTGCGCCCAGCTGGATGCGCTGGCCGTGGCGCAGGACATTCCCCTGCACACCCTGGCCTGAGGCATAGCCCCGTGCAGAAACCCGGCCTTGCCAGCCGCCGTCAGCGCCCCGCAAAAAAACGCACCGCTTCGCTTCCCCCAGCCCCAACCCTGCTGCTGATGCTGGGTTGGGCTGCCGTGCTGGCCTGGGGCGTCCGCGCAGATCGGCTCCCGCTGTGGTCTCTGGGCGCTGTTGCTGCCATCAATCTCCTGACCTTTGTGGTCTATGCAAGGGACAAAAGCGCCGCACAAAGTGGCCGGTGGCGCACACCGGAGAAACACCTGCACCTGCTCAGTCTGGCAGGCGGCTGGCCGGGCGCATGGTGCGCGCAGCAGTGGCTGCGGCACAAGTCGAGCAAGCAGGAGTTCCGCACCGTGTACTGGGCCACGGTGGTGCTGCATTGCGCAGTGCTGGCGGCCTGGGTGGGCGGATGGCTGCCATAGCCGCAGTCCCCTGCGATGCCCCGCGCAATCGCTTTCGCGCCCCACGCATCAGCGCGTGACGCCGACTGAACTCAGATCTGCCACCCCATCGGGCTGAAGCCCAGCGGACTGACACACAGATTGTCCGCTGGCCTACACCACGCGCCACGGCCACCGGCTTCAATCCAAAAGGTGTCAAACACCTCGGAAGAACCCGATGAAACCCCTCATTCTTGATTCCACCATGACCAGTATGGGCGGCGTTTTCTACCCCACCGGCCATGTGTTCGCCCTCTTCCCCGATGAGCGTCGCGTGCGCCAGGCGATCACCGCACTGCAGGCTGCTGGCCACCAAGGCGAAGCCGCCCACGCCAGCCCCCAAGTCATCCTTCAGGACATCGTGCGCACTCTGGGAACGGCCGATGCCCCGATGCCCTCCGTGGGTGCCGAGGGCGACATGGTGCGCCGGATCGCCGACCTGGCAGGCACAGGCCACCACGGCCTGTTGATCACCATGGCCGATGAGGACAGCATCGAAACCCTGGTGCGAGCGATTGCCGCCGAGGGGGCTGCCGCCGCCTTCTACTACCGCACCTTTGTCATCGAAGACCTGATCTCGCAACCAGCCGACGACGGCCCGCAATCGGTGGTGGTAGGCACACACGCGGCTGAAGGCTGACCCTGGCGCTCATCGCTCCAAGGCGGTACCGACCGGGCTGGCAGAGCAGGCAAGAAGGGCTGAACCGATTTGGCAGCGCGGTCCAGCAGGTCCATCCAGGGACCAAACGACCAGTGCCTGCGCCCGGTGAACGCCGAGCACACACAGCACCATGCCGCATGCGCCCCCTCCCTACGATCGTCACTCGCCGGTCCAGTTTCTGCGAACCCATGGCCTCCTCTTCGCAGCTTGCCAAACTTTGCATGCGCCTGCCAAACGATCGCTATATAGTGGTTTGAAGGCACTGCATCGCAAAACCGCCCGCCGATAGGGGGGCCATTCGGGGCCAAAGGCGGGTTCGTGCAGGCACAGCAAAGCAGCAAGGGCGAGCGGGCCATGGCCAGCGCCCGGCAACGAAGCATGAGGCGGGGGGCCAATCCATGGACGTGTTGCAGCAGCCAGAACAGCGAGTCGAGCGAAAACCGGTGCCATTGACCCTGCGGGTCACCTGGCCGTTCATCGTGATGGTCCTGCTGCTGGCCGCCTGCGCCACGGCCAGTCTGCAGGTCCTGTCGGGTGTGCGCGCCTTTGTGGCGGGTGAAAGCCTGTGGACCAAGGGGCAGAAGGACGCCATCTATCACCTCCACCAGTACGCGATCAACGGCGCGCCCCAGTCGTTTGACGAATTTGTGCGCGCCGTGGACATTCCCCTGGGCGACCGGGCGGCGCGGCTGGCCCTGCAGCCAGGCCAGGTGCAGATCGACAGGGCGCGCGAGGGCTTTCTGCGCGGCGGCAACCACCCGGACGACATCGACAGCCTGATCGGGCTGCTGCGCTACTTTGACCACCTGGACCTGGTCAAAAAGCCCGTGAGTCACTGGCTCATCGGCGACGAGTACATCGACGCGCTGCGCGAGCTGTCACACGAGATCCATCGGCGCAACACGGACGGCACGGCAGACGCGGCCACCCGGCAGCGGTGGCAGAACACCATCCACGAGATCAACGCCGGGGTCACCCCCGCCGCGCGCAATTTCAGCGAGTCCCTGGGCGAAAGCTCGCGCCAGATCGTGCTGCTGCTGATGTGGACCAACATGGGCATGGCGGCCGTGCTCATCGTGCTGACCCTGTGGCACACCCATGGCCTGCTGGAACAGCGCCGGCGCGCCGAACAGGACCTGGAGGCCGAGCGCGAGCAGGCGCGCACCACCCTGACCGCCATTGGCGACGGCGTGGTCACCACCAACACCCAGGGCCAGGTGCTCTACATGAACCCCGCTGCCGAGGCCCTGCTGGCCCGCCCTGCCGCCCAAGCCACGGGCCAGCCGCTGGCGCAGCTGCTGGTGTTCGATGGCGAGGCGCCGCCGCTGTCTGCTGACACGCTGGTGCAGAACATCCTGCGCAGCGGCAGCGCCGCCTTCGGCAATGTGCAGGCCACGCTGGTGCGCCCGGACCAGACCGTTGTGCCGGTCAAGCTGGTGGGCTCGCCCATCCGCCACCGCGAGGCGCTGACCGGCGCCGTGCTGGTGCTGCACGACGTGACGCGCGAGCAGCACTATGTGGAGCAGCTGTCGTGGCAGGCCAGCCACGATGCGCTCACCGGCCTGGTCAATCGGCGCGAGTTCGAGCACCGCCTGGAAGCCCTGCTGGCCCAGCCCCGCCCCGTGGGGCGCGAGGGATCTCTGCTGTATGTGGACATGGACCAGTTCAAGCTCATCAATGACACCTGTGGCCACCAGGCGGGCGACGAGATGCTGCGCGAGGTCTGCCGCATGCTGCAAAGCCATCTGCGCGAGGGCGACACGCTGGCGCGCCTGGGCGGCGACGAGTTCGGCATCCTGCTCAAGGACTGCCCGGCTGGGCCATCGGCCCGCATTGCCGAGCAACTGCGCCAGGCCGGGCAAGAGCTGCGGCTGACCTGGGGTGGCCAGCAGCTGCGCACCGGCCTGTCCATCGGCATGGTGCAGCTCATCCCCGCGCTCACCTCCATCCAGGAGGCCATGCGCGTGGCCGACATGGCCTGCTACCGCGCCAAGGAAGGCGGGCGCAACCGTGTGTTCATCTACCAGTCGGAAGACATCGAAATGAGCCGCCGCGAGGGCGAGATGGACTGGGTGCGGCGGCTGCGCCTGGCGCTGGAGCACAACCAGTTCCAATTGCACGCCCAGGCCATTGCGCCCCTGCAGCCCAGCGGCGAAACCGGCCTGCACATGGAGGTGCTGCTGCGCCTGCGCGAAGACGACGGCCAGCTGATTGCGCCCGGCTGCTTCATCCCCGCAGCCGAGCACTACGGCATGATGACCTCCATCGACCGCTGGGTCATCCGCCACACGCTGGAGACCCTGGCCCGGCGCCGGCATCTGCCGGGGCTGCCGCCCGTGCACACCTGCGCCATCAACCTCTCGGGCACCAGCCTGGGGGACGACGGCCTGCTCAAGCTGATCCGCAGTGCCTTGGCCGAGTCGGGGGTGGACCCGCACATGCTGTGCTTCGAGATCACGGAAACCAGCGCCATATCGCACCTGCCCAATGCCGTGCGGCTGATGAAGGAGCTGCAGCAGCTGGGCTGCCGCTTCGCGCTCGACGACTTTGGTGCGGGCATGTCGTCCTTCAACTACCTCAAGCACCTGCCGGTGGACTACCTCAAGATCGATGGGAGCTTTGTGAAGGACATGCTGCACGACCCTGGCAACCGGGCCATGGTGGAGATGATCCACCACATCGGCCACGTGATGGGCAAGCAGACGATTGCAGAGTTTGTCGAATCCCAGGCGACCGTGGAGGCCCTGCGGGAGATCGGCGTGGACTATGCGCAAGGCTATGCCCTGGCGCGGCCGGTGCCGCTGGATGACTACCTCTGCCTCGGCAACACGCGCAGACCGGAGCCTGCGTGGAGCGCGGGGCCCGCACAGGGGCATCATGCGCCGCAGCACAGCCCGCTTTTCCCCCAGCAACGCCAGGCCTGATGCGTCCTGGATGGAGCGGGTGCGTTCTGCGCGCGCCCTCGGCGGCGGTCAGCGCGCCTTCTTGAATGCCTTGCCCTTGCCAGCGGGCTTGGTGGCGGGGCCGGAGCCCGTCACACGCGGCGGCAGCCCGGTGTGCTGGGTCAGCATGCGCCCCGGCTGGGGGGCCGTGCCGCGAAAGCGCACGTCGCCCTTGGGCTCGTTCAGCTCCTGCGGGCGGGGCCGCAGGGCAACGGCCTTGCCATCCTTGTTGATGGTGTAGCCAAGCCCACCGCCGCCCGTGGACGCGGTGCTGTTCTTGCGCCGCGCACTCTGGTAGCTGCCGTCGGTCAGCGGCTGGAAGGTCGGGATCAAATGCTGCTTGCCGTTGCCAATCAGGTCCGCGCGGCCCATGGCCTTGAGCGCTTCGCGCAGCAGCGGCCAGTTGTTCGGGTCGTGGTAGCGCAAAAAGGCCTTGTGCAGGCGGCGGCGTTTTTCGCCGCGCACGATGTCCACCGACTCCTCGGCCTCGTCGCGCATCTGGCGGCGCACCTTGGTGAGCGTGTTGCGGCCTGAGTGGTACATGGCCGTGGCGGTGGCCATGGGGCTGGGGTAGAAGGTCTGCACCTGG
>CAYXSL010000043.1:0-27317 GCA_964466605.1 uncultured Verminephrobacter sp. | reverse complement strand
TGGTCTCGGGCAGCGGCGCGGGCTGGATCAGGTGGAACCAGTGGTAGTAGGCGCGCGCAAAGTCCATGTCGGTGCGGGCGTACATGTCGAGCGTGGGGGCGATGTCGATCACGCACAGCCGCTGTACGCGCGCGGCGTGGTCCAGCGCCAGGCGGTGCGCCACGCGGCCACCCCGGTCGTGGCCGCAGAGGTAGAAACTGTCGTGGCCCAGCGCGGTCATCACCTCGGCCATGTCCTGCGCCATGGCGCGTTTGCTGTAGTTGCCGTGGTCGGGCTGGCCGGGCGCGTGGGATGAGTCGCCATAGCCGCGCAGGTCCGGCAACACCAGGAAGTAGTCGCGCGCCAGCTGCTGCGCCACGCGGTGCCAGAGGGCGTGCGTCTGCGGAAAGCCATGCAGCAGGAGCAGCGGCGGTGCGCCCACGGCGCCGCCGGTGCGCACAAAAATCTCGGCGCCCGTGGTGGCGATGCGGTGGGGGGTGAAGCCTTCAAACCAGGGGGATGCAGTCGTCATGCGATGAGGAGGTGAGGGAGAGGTGGGCCGGATGGAGTGTCGCGCGCGTTGGCGCCTCCGCCGGGCTCATTCCGTTTCCAAATCGTTCGTGTCTAGGCGCGAAGCCGCAGACAGTGCTGTAGCACGGCAAGGCGAAGCAACAACGACACGGATGATTTGGAGACGGAATCAGGCGAGCAGGTGGCCCAGCAGCCGCTGCAGTGCATAGCGCAGCGTGGCCGCACGGATGGCGGCGCGGTCGCCTGGGAAATGCTGCATTTCGCTGTGGGTTTCGCCGCCCACGCACCAGGCAAACCACACGGTGCCCACGGGCTTGGCGTCGCTGCCGCCCGTGGGGCCGGCCACGCCGGTCACGGCCAGGCTGACATGGGCCTGGGAGTGGGTCAGTGCCCCGTCGGCCATGGCGCGGGCCACGGCCTCGCTCACGGCACCTTCCTGCTCGATGAGTGCGGCGGGCACGCCCAGCATGTCGGTCTTGGCGGCGTTGGAATAGGTGACGAAGCCGCGCTCAAACCAGTCGCTCGCGCCCGCGAGGTCGGTGCAGGCCGCCGCGATCATGCCGCCCGTGCAGCTTTCGGCGGTGGCCAGCAGGTGCTTGTGCTTGAGCAGCTCCAGAGAAATCTGGGTCAAATTGGCCTCTAGCGCGGATGTATCCAGCGCCAGCAGCTCTTTGTTTGATAGCGGTGCGGTTGTCATCAAAACCTCCACAGTGCAATGACCAGCAAGGTGCAGAAGGCTGCCACAAAGTCGTCCCACAAGATACCCCAGCCGCCGCGCCAGCCAAAGCCCTTGAACAGGCTGTCGGCCCAGCCCACGGGGCCGGGCTTGGCGGCGTCAAAAAAGCGGAACAGCGCAAACGCCACGCACTGGCCCCAGAAGCCCATGGGCATGGCCAGCCACAGCACCAGCCAGAAGGCCACCACCTCGTCCCACACGATGCTGCCGGGGTCGGCCACCGCCATGTGGCGCGCGGTGGTGGTGCAGGCCCACCAGCCCACCACGGTGCTGGCGGCAATCAGCCAGCCCATGTGCTGCGGCGACAGCCACTGCTGCAGCACCAGGTGGGCCAGCCAGGCCCACAGCGTGCCCACGGTGCCGGGCGCCTTGCGCGACAGCCCGGCACCAAAGCCCAGCGCGATGAAATGGGCCGGGTGGCCCAGCAGGAAGGCCACGGTGGGGCGGCGGGGGGCGGATGGGGGGGAAACAATGGGCATATCAACAATCAACGGGACGTCGCGTCATCCACTAGCTTATGCAACTGGCGCGACCCAGGCCAGCACCCCCGCGCAAGGGCCGCCCCGCCGCGCTGGGGGTGTCCCCCTCCCGCGCAGCGAGAGAGGGGTGAAGGCGCGTAGCGCCTCAGGGGGTGCTTCATCTATTGGCGTTCTAGCAGCTCAATGTCCTTGGGGTAGCGGATGGTGTGCTCGGCACTGAACTGCGCCGTGGCGCCCGCTGCCAGCGGCTGCTGCCAGGCGACGGTGCCGGGCGTGCGGTTCCAGGTCGTTTCGGCGGGCTGGGGCTGGTAGCGCGACTCCACCTCGATCTTCTCGTTGCGCGACACCGGCGATGCGTGCAGCACTTGCAGCGTGATGCCGGTCTTGTGGCGGTTCTCCACGCTGTAGGCGCGGCGTGTCTTGCGCTCCACGCGCGAGCCAGTGAAGCCGCTGCTGCCCGTCAGGTCCTGCACGGGCTCGGCCCGCACGGTGACCAGCTCATCGCGGCCAAACGACAGGCTGGTGCTGCCCGCCGGGGCGCCCGCGCTGGGGGCACCAAAGTCGATGCGGCCGTTGCCCACAAACGCGCCGTCGCGGTACAGGCCTGCCGCGCCCGCAGGCCACACGCCAGGGGGCTGGGCAATCTGCGCGACCAGATAGGCCGCTTCTTCCACGGCCGGTGCCGCGCGCGTGAGCAGCGTGGCGGGCGCCGTGTGGTTGCCCAGCGCCAGCGTCACGCGCTGCCCGCTCGACGGCACGGTGATGCGCTGGGGCACGGCGAACTCGGTGGCAAAACCCTTGTCGAGGGCGCTCACGTCGAACGTGGGCATGGCTTCCTCGGCGGCATGGCGGGACCGGGACAGTGGCGCCATGGCAGGCGCGGGTGCGGGCGCCATGGCCACGGCGGCTGCCTGTGTGCCCGCGCCCTGCGGCGGTGGCGCCACGTTCAGCCACCAGGGGCGCGGCAGCTGGCCCTGCGTGGCGCGGCCCGGCTGGCCGGTAGAGAGCGTGAGCTGCACTCCTGCCCAGTCCTCGCCACTGTTCTGCGCCACCAGCGCCTGGCGCTCGATCAGCACTGTGGCCTTGGTCGCATCCAGCGTGGCGCGGTAGCTGGGCTGCCAGCCGGGGCCGCGCACCTGGTAGGACAGGCGCAGCTCGGCCTCGCGTTCGGCCGCCAGATTGATGGTGACGGACACCACCCGCGCGCGCTGGCTGGCCACGCGGTCGCGTTCGGCCACCAGGGGCTTGAGGGCCAGTTCCAGCGCCTCCTGCTTGCGCTGGAGCTGGTGCGCGCGCGCAAAGCTGTCCTGGCCGGACTTGCGCAGCACATCGGCCGTGGCGGTGATCTGTGCGGGCGTTGGCGTGGCGGCGCGGGGGGCGGTGCTGGCAGGCGCTGCGGCCTCTGGGCCCGCGCCGGTTTGGGCCACGCTGCGCAGATAGCCATCCACCAGTTGCAGGGCCGACGCCTCGGCCTTCACCCCGGCAATCTGGTCCTCCAGCTCGCGGATGCGCCCGTCGAGCGGGCTCACACAGCCCGCCGCCACATCGCGGTCTTCGGTGAGCACATTGAACTCGCCCACGCGCACGGCAGGGTCGGCATTGATCTGCAGGCTTTGCACATCCAGCGACGCGGGCAGGCAGGCCAACGTGAGGCTGCGCGCGCCCGCTGCCACCTTGGCCACGCGCTCCACCGTGGCGCTGCCGGGGTAGACGGTAACGCGGGCGATGCGGGAGCTGTCCTGGGCGTGGACGGCGGCGGGCAGGGCGGCCAGGCCCGCAAGGCCCGCCATGCCCAGCGCCTGCAGCAGGGCAAGCGGGGTGCGCAAGAGGGGAAGGAGGAGGGGGCTCACCGGGCGCATGGGGCTCCTTGGGCGCGTTGGACGAAGGGACTGGGATGCTAGCAGCCGGGCGGTGTGCCGCTCGGGTTCACAAGGCCCCTGGCACCTCCGCCGCCAGAAAGTCATACACCGCACGAATCCTGCGGCTGGTGCGGATCTCGCGGTGCACCGTGAGCCAGATGGGCAGCTCGGGCAGTTGCAGCTTTGGCAGCACGGCCACCACGTTGGCATCGGTGCGGGCCATGTAGTTGCCCACAAACCCGATGCCCAGCCCTGCGCGCACCGCCTCCCAGTAGGCCATGAGGTCGTCGGTGCGAAACGCGAACTGCTCGCGCTGCACGGGGTAGCCCATGGCGGCAAAGCCTTGCACGATGTCCTCGTGCCGGTCGTTGCCCACCAGCTCGTGCTGCAGCAGGTCGTGCGGTTGCTGGGGCGTGCCCTTGCGGCGCAGGTAGTCGCGGTGGGCATAGGCGCCCAGCGTGACGGCACCGATGCGCTTGGCCACCAGGCTGGCCTGGTCGGGGCGCACCATGCGCAGGGCGATGTCGGCCTCGCGCCGCAGCAGGTTGGTGACCTGGTTGCTGGCCACCAGCTCCACCTGCACTTCGGGCAGCACCTGGCGCATGCGTGCCAGCACGGGCGGCAGCAGCATGCAGGCCACGGGCTGGCTGGCGGTGATGCGCACGGTGCCGCTCACCTCCGCCTCGGCGCCCGACACGCTGCGCGCCAGCTGGTGCGCCCCGGCCTCCATGGCGCGGGCCGATTCGGCCAGCCGCAGCGCGGTGGCCGTGGGCAGCAGGCCGCGCCCTGTGCGCTCGAACAGCACCGCACCCAGTTGCGACTCCAGCTCGGCAATGTGGCGGCCAATGGTGGGCTGGCTGGCGCTGAGAACGCGCGCCGCGCCCAGCAGGCTGCCCTGGTCCAGCGCGGCCAGAAAGGACTGCACCAGGCTCCAGTCAAAGGAGGGTTTCATGGCGATAGCGTGCCCGAAGGGGTGGGGTTGGTGGTATTCAAATCTGCATTGCAGGTATGAATGGTTAGGCAATTGTGTAACGGTGCGCGCGTTTCCACAATCACTCCATCCCTTCCGAATGGAGTGCCCTCATGACCTCTTTCCCCCTTCCCCATCCCGCACCGCACAACCCCCGCACCGTGCTGATCCTGGGCGCACGGGGCCGCCTGGGCCTTGCCGCCGCGCGTGCATTTGCCCAGGCAGGCTGGCAGGTGCTGGCGCAGGTGCGGCCCGCTTCAGGTGGCGCGGGCAGAGCAGCCTTACTCGCGATCCCCGGGGTGTGGTGGATGCCGGTGGCAGTCCATGAAACGGCCGCACTGGCCGCCCAGGCGCAGGGCGCGCAGGTGGTGGTGCACGCCCTCAACCCGCCCTATACCGACCAGGCCTGGCGCACACAGGCGCCCGCGCTGATGGAGGCGGCCATCGCCGTCACGCGCCAGCTGGGCGCCACGCTGATGCTGCCTGGCAACGTCTACAACTTTGGCGAAGCGATGCCCGCCGTGCTGCGCGAAGACACGCCCCAGGCCGCCATCGGCACCAAGGGCTGCCTGCGCGTGCAGCTGGAGCAGCGCCTGCAGGCCGCCACGCAGGACGGCAGCCTGCGCGCCGTGGTGCTGCGTGCGGGCGACTTTTTTGGCAGCGGCGCGGGCGGCCTGCTCGACCAGGTCATCGCCAAGCGCCTGCCGCGGGGCCGCGTCACCCTGCCGGGCCCGGCCCACGTGGCCACCCCCTGGGCCTACCTGCCCGACCTGGCCCGCACCTTTGTGCGCGTGGCCGAGCAGCGCCAGCACCTGGCCGCGTTTGACACCTTGCACTTTGCAGGCCACCAGGCCACGGGCCAGCAATGGGTGCAGGCCCTGGCGCCGGTGGCGGCCACGCAAGGCTGGCTGCCACCTGCCGGTGCGCTGCGCGTGGGCGCCACGCCCTGGCCGCTGCTGCGGGTGCTGGGGCTGCTGGTGCCCATGCTGCAGGCCGTGGCCTCCATGCGCTACCTGTGGCGCACCCCGCACCGGCTGGACAACACCCGCCTCACCGCGCTGATTGGCGACGAGCCACACACCCCGTTTGACACCGCCGTGCGCGAGGCGTTGGCCGACCTGGGCTGGGCGCGCACTGCGCCAGCGCAAGTGGCCGCAGCTTGAACTTTCCATCGACCTTTTATCCATCCGGGAGCACATCCATGAACCGACGCAACTTCATCCGCCTGGCCGGTGGTGGCACCATTGCCGCCGCCACCGTGGGCACGCTGGCCGCCTGCGGCGCGGTGGGCTCCCACTACCCCGCCGAAGCCGTGGAAGCCTGGCAAGGCCCCGTGGGCCACACCGAGGTGCGGCGCCGCGCCGTGGCCTACGCCATCACCGCGCCCAACCCGCACAACCTGCAGCCCTGGCTGGTGGACCTGCGCGAGGAGGGTGTCATCACCCTGCGCACCGACCGCGAGCGTGTGCTGCCCCAGACCGACCCGCTGGGCCGCCAGATCCTGATCGGCCATGGCGCCTTTCTAGAGCTGCTGGTGATGGCGCTCGCGCAGCAGGGCGTGGCCAGCCAGGTGCAGCTGTGGCCGCAGGGCGAGTTGCCCCCGGCGCTGAAGGACTGGGACGACCGCCCCGTGGCGCGCATCACGCTCCAGCCCGGCGGCCAGCCCGACCCGCTGTTCGCCCAGGTGCTGCTGCGCCGCACGCCCAAGACCGACTTCGACACCACCCGCCCCGTGGCGCCCGAACAGCTGGCGCGCCTGCTGGCGAGCGCCCCCACCTCTGCCCAGAGCCGGTTGCAGATCGGCGGCACCGTGGCGGCCGAGCAGCTGCCCGCGCTGCGCACGCTGTGCTGGGAGTCTGCCCAGGTCGAGCTGCTCACGCCCCGCACCATGATGGAGAGCATCCACCTCACCCGCGTGGGCCCGGCCGAGATCCTGCAGCACCGCGACGGCATCTCCATCAACACGCCCTTTGTGCGCGCCGTGACTGCCTTGGGCATGTTCGACCGCACGCAGCCCCCGGCCGAAGGCAGTGCCGCCTACAAAAGCGCCATGGGCCGTTTTGAAGGCCACAGCCGCACGGCCATGGGGTTTGTGTGGATCACCGGCCCCAACACGCGCAGCGACCAGGTCCAGGCCGGGCGCGCCTATGTGCGCCTGCAGCTGCAGGCCACCGCGCTGGGCGTGGGCATGCACCCCATGAGCCAGGCCGTGCAGGAGTTTGCCGAGATGGCGCCGCACTACGCGCGTGTGCACCAGCTGGTGCTGGGCCAGCCCGCGCCACGCACGCCAAACGACGCCACGGTGCAGATGTTCTGCCGCATCGGCTACGCGCCCGACCCGGCACCTGCCACGCCGCGCAGGCCGGTGGCGGCCTTCCTGCGGGTATGAAATCCAAACAAAAAGGCCGTCTGCGCGCGCCGGATAAGCTTGGGTAGCTATGCTTTTTGATTGGTCCCCTGGGGCGCCGATGGCTGCAGATACTCCCGCACCAGCGCCCGCGCACGGTGCAGGCGGCTCTTGGCGGCCTCGCGCGTCACGCCCAGGCGTGCGCTCATCTCTTCGATGGTCAGCTCCTCGAAGTCGCGCAGCAGCAGCGCTTCGCGGTACAGGGGCGGCAGCGAATCGATGGCCAGGGCCAGGTCGTGGCGCAGTTCGTGGTCGGGGCGGTGTGACCAGGCCAGGTGGTCCTCGACCTGCGCCAGCGGCTCGCCCTTGAGCCAAGTCAGCATGGGCCGCATGCACAGCCGCTGCACGATGCGCACCACCCAGCCGCCAAACGCGGCCACCTCGCGCAGCGCGCCCACGCGGCGGTAGACGATGATCATCGCCTCCTGCACCACGTCGTCCGTCGCCGTGGTGGCGGCGCAGTGGCGCAGGGCGTAGCGGCGGATGTCGGGGCGGGTCAGGCGCAGCAGCTGCTCCATCGCCACGGCATCACCGCTGCGCGCGGCGGGCAGCAGCTGGGCCACAGTGAGGGGTGGGGGCGTTGCTGTCATGGGGCGCCGCTCACTCGACAGGTTTGCGGCCCACCATGGCACAGGCGGGGCAGTAGCCAAAGGCGCCGCTCAGAATGCTGCCCACGCCCGAGGCGGCCAGCGCCAGGCCCAGGGGGGAGGCGGCCAGCCACCACAGGCCGGCGGCGATGAGGGCGACCCCGCCGACAACGCGCAGCAGGCTTTCGGGGCGGGTGATGTTCTTGCGGTACAGCATGGTGAAAAGCTCCTTGGTGGGATGACGAAGGTGCCAGCACAGGGCGCCTTCCCCACCAAGAGCCGCCGGTTGCGCAAAAGGATTCATGGTGTGCAAAAAAAAACGCTGCCGGTTGCGGTTGCCCTTTTGGGGTGTTGGCTTCAATCCCCGCTAAGCCGTTCACGCTGAGTGGGTCGCAGCGCCGCGCGAGGCTTCGACAGGCTCAGCCCGGACGGGTGTTTTCAGTTCAAAAAAACGACTCAACACCGGAAATGGTCGAACGAGGTATAGCGGTGCTCCACCGCCCGCCCCTGCGCATCCACCAGCTGCAGGCCGGGCTCGGCCAGCACCGTGCCAATGCGCGTGACGGGCGTGCCGCTGGCCTGCGACGCGGCGGCCACGGCATCGCGCCGGGCAGGGGGCGCGGTGAAGGCCAGCTCGTAGTCGTCACCGCCCGCCAGGGTGCATTGGCGGACAAATTCAAGGTCAAAATGCCCGTCTCCGCGCGATGGTAGGGTCTTTTCTGCTATCAAATTTGAAGTAATGTGGGTGTCGATGCGCGCACCCACACCCGAGGCTTTCAGTATGTGCGACAGGTCGCCCAGCAGGCCATCGCTCAGGTCCATGGCGCTGCTGGCAAGGCCGCGCAGCGCCTGGCCCAGGGCCACGCGCGGGGTGGGGCGCTCCAGCCGCTGGCGCGCGCGGGCCAGGGTGTCGGCGGGCAAGGGGGCGTGGCCCAGCAGCGCCTCCAGCGCCAGCCGCGCATCGCCCAGCGTGCCGCTCACATAGAGGTCGTCGCCAGGCCGCGCACCGCTGCGCAGCAGGGCCTGGCCGGTGGGCACCTCGCCAAATACCGTGATGCAGATATTGAGCGGGCCCTGCGTGGTGTCGCCGCCCACCAGCTCGCAGCCGTGCGCATCGGCCAGCGCCTGCAGCCCGCGCGAGAACCCCGCCAGCCAGGCTTCCTCCACGCGGGGCAGGGACAACGCCAGCGTGAACGCCAGCGGCCGCGCGCCGCAGGCCGCCAGGTCCGACAGGTTCACGGCCAGCGCCTTGTGGCCCAGGGTCTCGGGGTCCACATCGGCGAAAAAGTGGCGGCCCTCCACCAGCATGTCGCTGGAGATCGCCAGCTGCATGCCGGGCGCAGGCGCCAGCAGCGCGCAGTCGTCGCCCACGCCCAGGGCCGCCTTGCGCACGGGGCGGGTGAAGTAGCGCGCGATCAGGTCGAACTCACCCATGGCAGTGGTCGGCAATCAAATGGGGAAACCGGAGGATCAAAGGCATCAGGCACGGCTTTCTTGCGGAGAAAACCACTGCGCCCAGTGGTCGATGCAGGCCTGGATCTTGGGCAGCCGGTGCCTGCGGGTAAGGGTGATGGCGTGGATGGGGCTGGGCTGCAGGTCCACGAACGCAGCCAGCACGGGCGCGAGCTGGCCCTGGCGCACCAGCGGATCGGCCACCACCGTGGCCAGGCGCGCAATGCCCAGGCCCTGCAGCGCCAGGCGTGCGGTGATGGCCGTGCTGCCCGAGCGCCAGTGGCCCTCGGCCACCCGCACCTGGGGCTCGCCATCGATCAGGAACGGCCAGTGGTTCAGAAACGCCACCGTGCTGTTGGTGATGAGCCGGTGCTGGCGCAGCTCGTCGGGATGCCGGGGCACGCCGTGGGTCTGCAGGTAGCCCGGCGTGGCGTACAGGGCGCGCGCCAGCGTGCCCAGCGGGCGTGCCACCACGGTGTCGGTGAGCGGCGGGCCGGTGCGGATGGCGATGTCGATGCCACCCTGCACCATGTCGGCCATGCGGTCGTCCACCAGCAGCTCCACGCGCAGTTGCGGGTGCTTTTGTTGCAGGCTCTCGAAGCTGGGAATCAGCAGGTGCTCTGCCACCACCGAACTGGAGGCCACGCGCACCCAGCCGCCGGGCTGGCCACTTTGCTGGGCGAACTCGCCTTCCAGCTCGTCGAGCGCGCCGGTGATGCGGCGGCAGTAGTCCAGGAAGGTCAGCCCCTCGGCCGTGAGCGTGAGCCCGTGCGTGCTGCGGTGGACCAGCCGCGCACCACAGGATTGTTCGATGCGCGCCAGCGTGCGCGAGACCTGGCTCACGGGCGCATCGCGCTCGCGCGCCACGGCCGACAGCGAGCCCAGGTCGGCCACGCGGGCGAACAGGTGCATGTCTTCAAAGCGGATGTCGCGCATCGGGCAATGGTAACGGCGGGGCCTGGGGGCCTTGGCACGGGGCGCTCTTGCAATCGGCGCAAAACGCTGTTGCACCGGGGGTGGTTTCCCGTCGGCGGGGCGCTGCCTACAGTCGCTTCACCCTCTATCAAACTCCCGAAAGGAGCCGCCATGCACCCCCACATGCCCCCCGATGACTACCAGCGCCTGCGAGAGCTGGCCAAGCTGCGGGCGCTGGAACTGCGCCAGCAGGCGATCCGCGATGCCGATGCCTGGTTGGCGCGTGTGCTGGTGCATGCCGTGCGCCGAGGGGCGCGCTGGCTTCGCCCGGCTCGGCCCCAGGCCGTGCCATCCCGTTTGTCCAACCTCCGGTCCCCCACACCATGCCAGTCCTTGTCCTGAAAATCGCCCCGCTGCAAAACCCCGAGCGCTACCGGCAGCTTGCCAGTGCCCTCACCGACCTCACGGTCCAGCGCCTCGGCAAACGCCGCGAGGTGACGGCCGTGGTCATCGACGACCTGCCCAGCGCACGCTGGCACATCGGCGGTGCGCCCGCGGCGCAGCCCACGGCCCTGCTGGAGATCAGCATCACGCAGGGCACGAACACGCAGGAAGAGAAAGCCGCCTTCATCGCCGCCGCGTTTGCCGAGCTGCAGCGCCAGCTGGCCGGTGACGGCGTGCTGGCCCCGGCCAGCTACGTGGTGGTGCGGGAGCTGCCCGCGAGCGACTGGGGCTACGGCGGGCGCACGCAGCAGGCGCGCAAGCTGGCGCTGGCAGCGTAAGTTGGCGGCAATCAGGCGGGCGCGCCGCGAAAGCGCTGCGCTGCCTGGCGGCTCACCTCGGCCAGCAACTGCTCTTCGACCTGTCGCTGGCGCAGCCAGCGGGCGTCGTTCTGGCCCGCTTCCACCTCGGTGCGCAGCATGTGCATGGCGCTCGATGCGCCCTGCACGGCAGCGTGGCCCGCAATCTTGTCCATGGTGCGCAGGATGTGTTCGCGCAGCGGCATGTGGTCGCCCGTGGCCGGGTCCACATATACCGCGTCCATGCCAAAGCGGCAGGCCTGGAAACGGTTGTAGGTGTACACGAGGTAGTCGTCTTCGGCGGGCATGAAGGGCTGGTCGGCCAGGAACCAGGCGCCCAGCGACTGCACATAGCCCGCGAGGGCTGCGGCGCGCTCGATGGTCAGGGGCGTGTCGAACACGCGGATCTCGATGGTGCCGAACTCGGGCTTGGGGCGGATGTCCCAGTAGAAGTCCTTCATGCTCTTCACCACCCCGGTGCGCGTCATCTTCTCGAAGTAGGCCTCGAAGTCTGTCCAGGTGAGTGCCATGGGCGCGCGGCCCGAGAGCGGAAACGCGAACACCGAGTTCAGCCGCGCTGAATCAAACGCCGTGTCCTGCCCCTGAACATAGGGGCTGGAGGCCGACAGCGCAATGAAATGCGGGATGTAGCGCGACATGCGGTGCAGCATCAAGAGCGCAGCATCCGCGTCGGGGCAGCCGATGTGCACATGCTGGCCGAAGATGGTGAACTGCTTGGAGAGGTAGCCGTACAGCTCCGACAGCTCGCGAAAGCGCGGCTTGTCGTAGATGCGGCGCTCGTGCCATTGCTGGAAGGGGTGTGTGCCGCCGCCCACCACGGCGATGTTGAGCTTGTCCGCACTTTTCACCAGCGCATCGCGGATCGGCGTGAGCTGGCCCAGCACCTCGCTGGCCGAGTGGCAGATGCCGGTGGAGATTTCGATCATGCTGTTCGTCATCTCGGGCACCACGCTGCCGGGCAGCGGGGTTTTCTTCATGAGGCGCAGCATGTCCTCGGCATAGGGCGCGAGGTCGTAGTCGTTGGTGTTGACGAGCTGCAGCTCCAGCTCCACGCCCAGCGTCAGCGGTTCGGAATGGTTGAAGGCTTCAAGACTCACGGTGGTTGTCTCCATGGTTGGCACGGGTCAGCGGCGCCCAGGGTTTGGAGCTTTCGCCCGCGCGGTAGATGGCCACGGTGGCGATGACGGCACCAAACACCTCCATCAGCAAAATGGCGGGCAGCGCCACCCCGGCGATCACATGGCCGGTGGAGGGCGAGGCCAGCACGAACTGCGAGGCGATCAGCAGGGCGATCGAGGACATGGGCGTCATCGCACAGCCCACCCACAGCGCCTGCTTCCAGCTGGCGCCACTGCCCACATTGCCCAGCGCCACGCCCAAGGCCTTGGCCAGCAGGCGCACGGCAATCAGGGCCAGCACCACACCGGCCACGGGGGCGCTCCAGTCGGCCTGCGCGGCCACTGTGGACACCAGCACGAACATCAGCATGGTGAGCAGCGAGGACGCATTGCCCAGCTGGCGCGGCCAGGCCCAGGGGCGTGGGTTGAGCTGCTTGAGCAGCATGCCGGCCAGCAGCGCGGCCAGCGGCGCCGATCCGCCCATGTGTGCTGCCACGGCCGTGCCTGCAGCGACCAGTGCGAGGAACAGCATGGAGGTGTTTTCGCTCGTGGGGCTCATGAAACGCAGCGCCATGCGCAACACCAGCGCCAGCACGGCCGCCACCACGATCGACACGCCCAGCACCACCATCACGGGCGAGACGGTTTCGAGCACGGTGAGGCTCTGGCGGTTGATGATTTCGGCCTTGGCGCTGCCCAGCGTGAGCGCGTACAGCGTGGACAAGGTGGTGAGCACAATGGCGCGCTCCGTCACCGGACCGGCTGCGCGCGTGTCGGCCACCACGCGGGTGAGCACGGCGGGCGATGCCGCCAGTGCCACCAGCGCCAGCGGCCCTGCCACCTGGGTGGGCAGGTGCAGCCACACCAGCACCCAGTACACGGCAAAGTAGGTCAGCACCGATTCGGCGATGCTCTGCACCAGCACCATGGGGTTGTGGCGGAACCAGCGCAGCGGAATGCGCCCGCCACATTCAAACAGCACGATCGCCACACCCAGCTCCAGCAGGAACAGGCCGATGCCCTGCAGCGGCCACACGGCGCCGCTGAAGCCCGCCAGGCCCGCGGCCGTGCCTACCAGCGAGTAGCCGACCACCTTGGGCAGGCCGGTGTGGCGCTGCGTGAGGTAGCCCACCATGGCGGCCACTGCCAGCAGCAGCGACCATTGCACCGTGGGCAGCCCGGCCGAGGGGCGCAGCCACTGCGCCCAAAAGCTCAGGATTTCATTCATGTCATGGGACCTCTGCGTCAGACGGGCAACGGGTGCCCGGTGGTGTGAAGGGGTGGCACACAAGCCCTCCGCCAAGGAAGGGGGTGTGCTCGGAAGTGATCTCCCGAATTTACAGGCGGAAACACATCGCCCGTGTAGGACAGGGGCGGTGCTTGCTGCGGTCAGCCTGCCGCTACGCGGCGACAGGGGGGGCGCTGCGCTGGGGCTTGAAGAAGCTCAGGGGTGCGGTGCGCATGCGTGAGCGAATGGCCGCGTAGATGCGCGAGCGGTCCACGCCGCTCACGTTCTGAGCGCGCAGCGCAAGGCTGAAGGCCAGATAGAAGCTCACGGACACATTCAAGGCGCCGAGGAACGGCAGCGATGCCACGGCCCACCAGAAGGCGGGCATGTGCAGCACCTGCAGGCCCAGCACCGCGCTCGCAGCGCCCACCTGGCCGGTGGACAGCGTAACGTGGCGCACATCCAGCCCCAGCCCGAAGAACGCGGCAAAGACGGGTACCAGGCCCAGCATGAAACCGAGGGAGATGTTGGCCGCAAAACCGGAGAGGTTTTCACGCAGGAAGCGGGCCCAGCGCGTGGCGCGCTCGGCCCCCAGCAGCCGCGTGATGCGCGGGTTGTAGTGCATGGCCGAGTCCAGGCGGTGCAGCACGAACCAGTTCTCGGTCCACCCCGCAATGATGCTCGACGCAAACAGCAGCACCCCGGTGAAAGCCGCAAACAAGAGCGAAGGGCCGAGCAGGTGCAGGGACTCGAACACATGTTCGGCCTGCTTCTCGCTGATGGCGGGTGCCCCGGTGGCCAGCGCAATCGCCCAGGCCAATGCCAGCACGGCCGGGAACACCACCAGCACATTGCCCAGCACGGCCGCCACTTGCGAGCGCACCAGGTGCGTGATCTCGTCCACAAAGGACTCGATGGCATCGCCCGTGCCCAGCTCCTTGAGCTTGGCGGCCATGGCGGGCGCCGTCATGGCGGGCTGTTTGGTGGCCACCGTGAAATGCAGCAGCTGGATCAGCACAAAACTCACGGCGTAGTTGATGCCCGCCATGAAGCCACCCCAGAACGCCGACAGCGCCAGGGCATAGATGCCGAACTTGGCCAGGGTGGTGAAGGCCATCAAGGCCCCGCCACCCGCCGCCTTTCTCAGCATGGCGCGGTATTCGGCGCCGGTGCGCGTGATGTAGTGCTCGCCGGTTTCGGCACTGCGCTCTGCCACCTTGGCGGCCAGCAGCGAGGAGTTGGAGGCCAGCAAGGCGCGCAGGCTGCGCCGCTCCTGCCCGACCATCACCAGGTGCGCCATGAGGCGCGCGGCGGTAACCGCCGGTTTGGGCGACAGGAGGCAGTCCAGCAGCTCGCGCACGCGCAGGATGCGCTCGCGCAATTGCCGCAGGCGGAACACCAGCCCCACCGAGATGCCGTTCTGCTCAAAGTGGGCGTACACGGTGGCTGCGGCCGCGCGGCAGGCTTCCAGCCGTTCGCGCAGGCGCTGGGCGCATTCGTTGAGGCGGTCGGGTGTGCGCAGCGCGTGCAGCACTTCCACGCGCAGGCTTTCCACATCGCGGATGAGTGCATGGAAGGGCTGGCCCTCGCGCGCGGCCTCGCTCATGCGCAGCCGCAGCTCAGGGGCAAAACCGGTCGAGAGAATCTGGCCCGCGCAGTAGGTGATGGCATCGAGCAAGGCGCGGTGCCAGAGCGTGGCGCCGCTTGCGGAGCCTTCGGCGTCGCTGGGCGCGAGCAGACCGACCAGGCGGTTGAGCTGTGTTTCGTCCAGCGCGGCCAGCCACTGCGCATCAAAGGCGCTGGGCAGCGCCAGCATGAACAGCTCGGACGCATCGATGGTCTCGGGGCTGCCCGGCAGCAGTTTGGTGCGCAGTCGCTCGGCCACCTCGCTGACGAGGGCCGTGCGGGGCGCAAAACCAAAGTCGGCCAGCAGGGTGGTGATGTCCACCTGGTCCACCAGCGTGGACCACCAGGCCTGCAGCCGCTGCTGGGTGTCGGGGCGGGCGGCCACCGTGTCCAGGAACAGCTGCACACGCTCCAGCGAGGCTGGCACCGAGTTGCGCTGGCCGCGCACCCAGTCCAGCAGGTTGATGAGCCACAGGTGACGGTGGGCCAGATCGGCCGAGGGGTCCAGCGCTGCGAGCAGGCTGGCCAGATCTTTGGGGGCCATGCCAATTTTCATCGCCGGGCCGCCCCAAGATGAAAAGCGGCCCCCTCGGGGGGCAGCGACCACACGGAGTGGGGGGCGTGGGGGTAATAGTTCTTCAATGGAGCACCCGTCCGCTCAGGGGCGTACCTGAAGGTCCGTGGCCCAGCGCTTCCAGCACGAACAGGGGCACCGGGGTGTTGAAGGGCGCACCATCTTCGGCCACGCAGTGGAAGGTGCCATGCATGGTGCCGCTGGCGGTGCGCAGTCGGCAGCCGCTGGTGTACTGGAACGACTCGCCGGGCTTGAGCATGGGCTGCTGGCCCACCACGCCCAGGCCCTTGACCTCTTCGGTATGGCCGCGCGCGTCGCTGATGATCCAGTGCCGGGAGATCAGCTGCGCAGGCTCTTCCCCGGAATTGGTAATGGTGATGGTGTAGGCGAAGCTGAACACCCCGGAGTCCGGCGCGGACTGCTCGGGCAGGTACTGGGGCTGCACTTCCACGTCAAACTGGTGCTTTGGCATGGGCCGGATGGTAACCGTGCCGCCCTGTGCGTGGGGAACTCCCGGGTGGCAAAACCCCAGTGGCTCTGCGCTTTGCGACAATCGGGGGATGAGCCGCACATTCCAAATCGCCCCCTCGATCCTCTCTGCCGACTTTGCCCGCCTGGGCGAAGAGGTACGCAACGTCATCGCCGCAGGCGCAGACTGGATTCATTTCGACGTGATGGACAACCATTACGTGCCCAACCTCACCTTTGGCCCCATGGTGTGCCAGGCCCTCAAGCCGCATGCCAAGACCCCTGCGGGCGTGGCCGTGCCGATCGACGTGCACCTGATGATCGAGCCCGTGGACGCCCTGGCCGCCGCGTTTGCCGACGCAGGCGCTGACTACATCAGCTTCCACCCCGACGCTTCGGGCCATGTGCACCGCAGCATCCAGGCCATCCGTTCCAAGGGCGTCAAGCCCGGCCTGGTGTTCAACCCTGCAGCGCCGCTGGATGTGCTGGACTGGGTGATCGACGACATCGACCTGATCCTGGTCATGAGCGTGAACCCCGGCTTTGGCGGACAGAGCTTCATCGACTCGGCGCTGCGCAAGGTCGAAGCCGTGCGCAAGCGCATCGACGCCTCGGGCAAGGACATCCGCCTGGAGGTGGACGGCGGCATCAAGGCCGACAACATCCGCCGCGTGGCCGATGCGGGCGCCGACACCTTTGTGGCGGGCAGCGCGATTTTTGGCAAGCCGGACTACAAGGGCGTGATCGACGCCATGCGCGTGCAACTGGCGGCTTGAGGGCGGCTTGAAGTCCGCTTGATGACGGGCGGGATGTCCCACCATGGCGGGTGGGATCACCCCAGCCGCTGAAACGTGAGCACAAACGCCACGCCCCCTTCGGTGTTGCGGGCGTTGATGGTGCCGCCCATCTTGGCCATGTAAGTCTTGGCCACGAACAGGCCCTGGCCCCTGTGTTCGCCCTCGCCCAGCGGGGTGGGGCTGCCGGGGTCGGACACACCCAACTCAAAAATCCGCTCCAGCAGGTCTTCGGCAATGGTCGAACCCTGGTTGTGCAGCGTGGCGCTGGCAGCGGATTCCGACGCGGTGAGCGTCAGCCTGATGGGGCTGCCAATAGGGCGGTAGCGGTCGGCATTGCGCAGGATGTGGGTCACCACGTCTTCGAGTGCAAACTCGTCGGCCCGCACGATGACCGGGCCAGGGTGCCCGGGGCCCAGGTCGTACACCACATCCAGAATGCCCGCAAAGTGCGCGTTGTCCGCCACGTTGCGCAAGAAGGCATCCAGGTCCAGCCGCCCTTCGGGCACATCGGCGGCCTGCAGCGCCTCGGCGGGCGATGCCGTGCCATACAGCACGTGGATCGCCTGCTGCATGCGCTGCACATAGCGGTGGCCGGGGTCTTGCGGGCCGTTCAGCGCCATCAGCGACTGCAGGGGCGACATGATCTCGTGCCCCACGGCGTGCCACATGTCGCGTTCCTGCTGGGCGCGCAGCTGCTCGCGCTGCAGGTCGTCCTTCACGCGTTGCAGCAGGTCGGCCAGGCCTCCGGCCAGAATGCCCAGCTCGTCCGAGCCACGCAGGTCCGACACGTCCAGGTCGCCCAGCCGGGGGCCCGTGTGGCCGGGCTGCACGTTGTACGACACGGCGGCGGCGCGGCGCGTGAGGGCCGTCACGCGGCGGATCAGACCCACCTCCACCACCAGCCAGGCCAGCGCAATGGCGGCCAGCATCGCGCCCAGGTACCACGACAGGCGCGTGGCCACGGCGGCCAGGCCCTGCTCCACGCCGCGCAGGTGGCCGGTGAAGTTCACCACATAGTTGCCAGTGGGCGTGTCCAGAATGTCCAGGCCTGTGGGGGCTTGTGGTGGCGTGGCTGCTGGGCCCACGCCTGCCGCCTCCAGCGGCAGCCAGCGGATCAGCCGCAGCAGCCAGGGTGCTGAGGGGTCGGCCTGCACGTCCCGCCCCTTGAGGGCGAGTGCGCTGGTTTCGTCGCTGCCCAGCTTGCGGATCTGTACACGCTCGCCCGGCAGCAGGCTGCGCGAGAGGTCGCCCAGCGAGGCGGCCAGCTGTGCGCCGGGCGCGTCGCTGTCGAACAGGGGCGGTGTGGCTTCGCCCGGCGCCAGCATCTCCACCCGCACGCGCATCTGCCCCAGGTCTTCGGGTGGCCAGACCAGGCGCTCATCCTTGCGGAACAGGGCTTCGCGAAACAGCTCGACCGGCAGGCGAATGGAGTAGTGGGTGCGGCGCAGGCAGTCGGAGGTGATCGCGGCCCCGCCAGAGGGTTGTTGGGCCGATGGGGGCGGCAGGTCGCGGCACTGGCCGTTTTGCCACAGCCAGCCGCGAAAGTCGCGCACCGGCCTTGCGCGGGCGTCGAGCTGCGGCGTGCCGTTGTCCACAAACCCCGTGAGCCGCCCGCGCACCGCCGCGCTGCCCTGCGGGGCCATGGCTTCGTACGGGGCAATCCAGCGGTAGGTGGTGCCGCGCATGTCGAGGCTGATGCGCGCACGGTGTGCCTCGGCGGGCGCCAGCGCGCCGCGCTCGCGGGGCGTCAGCTCGCCTGCATAGAAGCTGCCCACCAGGTAAATGAAGCCGCCCGCATAGGGGTTGTTGCCAATCGCCGCGCACACCGAGGCCCCGTCGGGGTACTGCACCGAGCAGCCCGCCATCTCCACGGCTTGCTGCGATTTCTGCGGGTCGTCAAAGTCGATGGCAGCGTAGGGCAGCAGCAGCGGCGCCAGCGGCGTCACGCCCGCCCCGAGGTGGCTGGCGTTGAGCAGCGCCAGCTGGCCCGAGGGGTGGCGCAGCCGTGCCATGACCTCGGCCTGGCTGCGCACAAAACCGTGCTGGTAGGCCTGCCAGGCGCGTTCTTTTTCGTCCTTGAGCACCACCACGCTCAGCGCCACCGTGGCCAGGGCCAGCAGCACAAACACGCCGCGCACCAGGATGCGCAGGCGGAACGCCGGCAGGCCCAGGCGGGGCATGTCCCGCGCGGGGCGGCGCAGCAGGCGCTTCATTTGCCGACCCAGCGGAAGCCGCGCATAGGCACGTTTTCAATGCCTTCAAAACCGGGGTCCACTTCGCGCAGGGCCTCGCGGATGGTGCTCACATGCTTGCGCACGTTGTCGCGGTTGCGGCCGCTTTTCACCACCTCGAACAGTTCGTCATACGACACCACTTCGCCACTGCGCTGGTGCAGCGTGGCGAGGATGCGCTGGGCAGTCAGCGGCAGGTTGATGCGCTCGCCGCGCCAGGTGGGGGTGCGCTGCCACAGCGGGTCCAGCACCAGTGCATCGCCCACCGGGGCAGGGACTGCGCTGGTCGGAGCCTGTGCCTGCGTGGTGCGCAGGATGTCGAGAAAGGTCTCGATGAAATCGGCCTCTTCGAACGTGGTTTTCTGCAGGTAGTCCCACGCGTCCAGCGCCTTCATGATGCTGCGGTAGATGGCTGCCGGCATCGCCGAAACGACCAGCACCGGCGTGCCCTGGCGCAGTTTGTTGATGGCGTTGATGAGGGCCACGCCCGCATGGCGCTCGCGGCCCAGTTCGATGTCCAGCACCACCGCGTCGTAGTGCTCGCGGGCCAGCGCGGCCTCGGCCTCGTCGCGGGTGAACCACTGGTCGATGACGATGCCGCTCTTGGCGCTGCGTATCCACCCGGCCAACTGGTTGCTGGTGGGCAGGTCGTCTTCGATCACGGCAATGCGGGTCATGGGCAGGGCGGGCAGTGGAGGGGTGGGCGGATTATCCCGGCGGCCTGTTCTGGACGGTGTGAGTTTTTCTTCCGGGGCCGGAAGGTTCGTGCGGCCGGCGTGAGCGCATTGGGGGCTGCGCTGTGTTGTTGCTTCCGGGGTGGATCCGAACAATCGGTCCTCAATGAGCCAGCCATGAAGGCGACTCAGACCCCAACAACAACACCGAACCAACCTGAGAGAGAAACACCATGAAAGCCACCTGGAACCGCATCGTGCAGACCCTGAAGGGCCGATCTTCCACCCCGTTGCCCGAATCGGATACGCAACCTGTCCTGGACGCTGATTTGCAAGGCAGCACGCCCACGACGGACCCTGCATCGGCCGCCCCCTTGAACTGGGCCTACCTGCTGCCCACCGCCCGCACCGTGCGCTGGCTGGCCGTTGGTGCTGTGGTGGCCGCAGCGGGCCTGATGGTGTATCGCAACCCCCCGGTGCAACATCTGGCGCAGGGCGACCTGGGGGTACGCCTGAACCAGTTCACCGGTGCCGTGAGCCTGTGGCGCGAGGGCAGCGTGTGGGTGGTGCCCGGCCTGCACACGGTGCGGGTGTTTACGCTGCGCGACCAGAGCTACCGCCCCGAAGCCATGCGCCAGGCCACCGGCAGCGCGCCGCTGCAGTCGGTGGAAGGACTGTCGCTGGGCCTGGACCTGAGCGTGCGCTATGCGCTGGACCCCAACTCGCCCGCCGTCAAGGTCGGCAACCTGCCCGACAACGTGGGTGCAGACATCGTCGAGCCCGCCGTGCAAGGCCTGGTCTACAAGGTATTTGCCCGTTACACCGTGCGTGAAATTTTCTCGTCTAAGCGTGCCGAGATTGCACAGATCATTGAAACCGAACTCCGCGCCCGCCTGGCGGCCGATGGCGTGACGCTGCGCAGCCTGCAGATCGGCAAGGTGGACCTGCCCGCCGAGTACCGCCGGGGCATGGACAGCCTGCTGGCCGAAGAACTGGCGTCCGAAAAAATGCGCTACACGCTGGAGCTGAAGGACAAGCGCGTGAAAGAAACCGAGCTGGACGCCAACGCTGAAAAGGTGCGTCGTGAAGTAGCCGCCGAAGCTGCCGCGCGGGAACAGGTCATCGCCGCCAAGGCCCAGGAAGAAGCCATGAAGCATGTGCTGCCCTTCAAGCAGCGCCAGATCGAGCAGCGTCAGCTGGAGGCTGAAGCCGAACGCGTGGCCCGTGTGAAGGCCGCCGAAGGCGCCGCCCAGGCCCGCCGTATCGAAGCCAACGGCGAGGCCGACGCCCGCCAGAAACTGGCCGAAGCCGAGGCCTACCGCATGGACCGAGTGGGCAAGGTGAACGCCGAGCAAATGGCCCGCGAAGGCGCGCTGGTGACCAAGCACCCGCTGCTTATCCAGAAGACCCTGGCCGACAAGCTCTCGGACAAGATCCAGGTCATCATCGCGCCCCCGCCCACCAATGGCGCCTTCATCGGTGCCGCGCTCCTGGGCGGCAACCGCAACGCCCAGGCCGGTGCCGCACAGGCGGCGGCCGTGGCCGACGACGCCATGACGACCACCCCAGCTGTGGAGCAGTAAGCATGAACGCCACCCTCGCCACCTTGCTGGCAGCTGTCGCCAGCGCCGCAGTGACCGTGGCGGCCGAGGCCGCCCCCCAGCCATCGCCAGGGGGCGCTCAGGGCAGCGCCATCGTGGTGCAAGACCAGGCCAGCCTGCGTGCCGCCCCGCGCGACGGCGCCCAGCAGCAGGCCAGCCTGTGGCAGGGCGAAGTGCTCGAAGTGCGCGGCGAGCGCCTGGACTATTTGCAGGTGTGGGACCACAAGCGTGAGCGCGGGGGCTTCATCCGCGCCAGCGAGGTGCGCCGCGTGGCGCTGACCGAGGCCGAAGGCCCCGCGCTGTTGGCGGTGATGCGCTTTGTGCAGGAAACGCCCGGTGCCGAAGCGCTGGGCATTGGCCTCACCGCCGCCTACCTGCAGGCCGCGCCCGCCAAGGCATTGGCGGGCGTGGAAGGCGCGCAGGCCTTCGATGCCCTGGGCACCTTTGCCGACCGGCTGGCGCGCCGCGCCTCGGTGGCCGTGCCGGGCAAGACCTCGGGCGCCACGCTGTCCGCACATCTGGATGTGGCCAATGGCTACGGCGTGCGTTTTGCCACCTACGAGGTCGAAGGCCGCATGCAGGTCTGCTACGAGGGCGAGGCCTTTCGCCGCCTGCTGGCCCTGCCCGTGGCCGATGCCGAGCAGCGCGCCCGTGCCGTCCTGGCGCTGACCCGGCCCGAATGCATCAACTCCGACCTGCCCGCGCACGAACGTGCCAAGGTCACCACCTGGCAGGCCGAGGTGCTGGAGCGGGTAGACGTGACCCACCTGCCTGGTTACCTGCGCAACCGTGTGCAAATGCGCCGCGCCAGCGTGTGGGGCGCTACGGCCTTCCAGCAAGCCCGCAAAAACGTGGCCGACCCGGCGGTGGCCGCTGCCGCCGCACGCGCCCTGGCGGAATTCACCGGCGTGAGCAAAGCCGACCTGCCCGACGAGGACCAGAGCGCCTACAACGACGCCGCCATGCGGGTGGGGGCCGTGCGCTGGGCCCTGGTGCCTGCTGCGGCGCCTGTCGCCGTGACCACCGGCACCCGCCCCACATTGCTGACCGAGCCCGGTGCCCCCGGCGAAACCTGCGTGCTGCTAGTGGACGCACAGCACAGCGCCAAGGCCCCGTTGCTGCGCCGCTGCACCTACGGCGTGGTGTGGGCCGCATCGACCAGCACCAACCGCGAAGGCACGGCCGTGGCCCTGGCGGTGCAACCTATGGAAGGCTGGCGCGAGCTGTGGGTGCTGCGCAAAACGGAAGGCGGCTGGTTGGCTGATGTGCTGCCACCCGCTGCGGCTACCCCTGAAACCGGCGTGGCCGAATGGGCGGGCTGGGTGCCCGGCGGCCAGCAGATGCTGGTGGCGCGCGAAGCCCGAGGTCAGGGCCGCTACCGAAAGAGCTTTGAGGTGGTGCGGCTGGAGGGGCTGACCACCGAGCGTGTGACGGGCGATGTGGCTGCGCTGCCCCTGTTCCAGCGCTGGCAAGAGCCGGCCTGGAAGCGCCAGACGCTGAGCCTGCGATGAGCGGGATGCAAACCTGATTTCCGAAACGCGCCGGGTTGCGCGCGGGACTAACAGCCAGAAACGCCCGGCCTTGGATACGGCGAGTTTTGCTCGCTTCGGGGGGCGAATTTGACTTTGACAACTTATCCCAGCGGCTTCCACACGGGCGGATCGGGCTCGGGGAACGGAAGGGCCTCCCGCCGGGGGCGCTGCAATGCCTCCCACTGCCGCATCCGTTTCAGCTGGCGCGGCTTGAGAAGCGCGATACCGGAGCGATGGGTCTTCGACATAGGGAACTCCTCAACGTGTAGATCGTGTCGGCAGGGAGGCGTGTCGCGTTGGCGCGTTGTTTCCGGTGCCTTGTTCGCTGGCGTGTGGGGCATTTCGCATCCGGGCCTCGCTGATCTTGGTGAGAGCAAGAAAGTTTTCGTAGGTCAACGCGAAAATCTGCGGCTCCCGACTGTCAGGGGAGGGTGCGTGCATGGTGCGGTGTTTTTTCATTGGAGTGGTATCCCACCAATCCACCCATAACAAGGCGGGTGACATCAGCATAGGCAAGCTCCCAGCGGAGGGGGCAGGAGTTCATCGGTCTTGCGTGTAGGCCATCGCCGTTCGCGATCGACGGATCGCCTTGCCTGGACCACGCAGGCTGTGGTGCTTGTTGGCGTGCTGACATCTGCCCTCGGATTGCGCCTACAGGCGCTCCCAGAGAACCCGCCGAGGATGTGGCTCCCACCAGTCTCCAGAAGCGATCCTGTCCCTGGGTTTTCCCCTCCCCAAAGACTGCGTGTGCTGAGGCCAATGACCCTTCAAGGAGTTGTATGGGCAATGTCAACGATCACATCGCACAAGTTACCCATCGGAACATCGAAAACATCTTGTGCGCGGAGGATGACCGACGCAAGAAAACCCAGCTTCCGTACCGCGCTGTGGCAAAGATCACGCAGGCGTGTGGCACCGTCGGTTTCCTGGCTCTCAACATACTTCTTTTTCTTGGATGGATAGTCGCCAACGAATTCATCATTGAGTTCGACCCCTTCCCCTATACGTTCCTTCTTTTTGGGGTGTCGCTCGAAGCGATCTTCCTTTCTGTGCTGATTCTCATCAGTCAGAACATGGCTGCAGCTGAGAGCGAACGGAGGCACCATCTGGATCTGCAGATGAATCTGCTGACCGAGCGGGAAATCACCGCACTGATGCGGCTTGTGGTGCATATGGCGCAGAAGCAAGGCATCCCCGACAAGGAAACAGAGGAGGTGCGGACTTTTGCCCATGAGACGGATCCGTCGAGTGTGCTCGACCAGATCGTCCGTGCGGAGCACCGCCATAGCTTGGCTGCCGCAGGGGAGGGCCCCCCGGACAAGGGCTAGGCATTCACAGCAAGCACGAATCAACGCACCGCATGCAGCCGCTGTTTCAGGCGGTCTGTGGCGCTGCAAATACCCGCGATAGCGATGACTGCGTTTTTCGGCTCGCAGACCCTCCCGGTCCGCAGCGCCTTTTGGCGAAGGGGCTCGTGATGATTTGTTTGCGCGGGGGCTCGGTGCGTCGGCATCGCATGTGACCCTTGGGCGCTTTTCTGGCATTGCTTGCTCGTTCGTCCTACACGGGCCAATGCCATCAAAAAATAGGATGGCGCCGTGACTAGGATCCCCAGCCGTTTCGTCGGCACCCTTGACCTCTGCGGAGACCCTCCATGCCTGAGAACGCTGTTCAAAACCATTTTCCTGGTGATCGGCCACAAGACAATCACGATGCACATTCCATTGTGATGCCCTTCACCCGGGGGCTGGAAGGGCATGCCAGCCTGCATGAAATTGCCACGCGTGCCGAGGTGGCACGCCGGATAGCGCGGATGAAGGGCTGCCAGGTCAGTGAGGAACTGCCCCAGGCCGATTGGCCACCGCGCACTTACCTGATTCCTGCGGAAACCTTGGTTGGCCGGGAGCTGGCCACGGCCATGGGGCTTCGGGGAGAGGACGATCTTTTTGGTGGCGTGGTTCCAGAGGCCTTTGTCGCCTCGAAGGCCATCACCCATCCGTTGATCTCCCCCACAGCAGTGCGCCCGGAGGGCTGGAGCTTTGGCTTTCACCCGTTGGTGAGTAGCTCCGTGCTCCGTGGCTACACCGCGTTCTCTCGTCAGGATGCCGCCGAGGCCATGAAAGAAATGCTGGAGCTGGGGCCGGTCCGGATCAAGCCCGTAGCCGAGACTGGAGGTCATGGGCAGGTCGTGGCAAGGGAGCTTGAGGATCTGGACAGATGCCTTTCAAAAATGACGGACCGGGCATTGCGGGAGCATGGTGTGGTGCTTGAGCACAACCTGTCAGCAGTCGATACGCTGAGCGTGGGACAAGTGCGCGTGGCCGGTATCGTGGCCAGCTACTACGGCAGGCAGCACCTGACCGAGAACAACGCGGGAGCGGTGACCTATGGCGGGTCCGATCTGGTGGTTGTCCGTGGGGACTTTGATGCGCTGTTGACAACCCTTGACCCCGGAGCGGCGCGCACGGCGGTGGAACAGGCGCTTGCCTACGACGAAGCCGTGAGGGTTTGTTTCCCCGGATTTTTTGCTTCACGCATCAACTATGACGTCGCGCAGGGCATGAATGCTGCGGGCCAGTGGTGCTCGGGGGTCCTGGAACAATCCTGGCGTATGGGAGGCGCCACGGGCGCCGAGATAGCTGCGCTGGAGGCTTTTCATGAAGATCCAGGCCTCAGGGTTGTTCATTCTGAGTGTGTCGAGGTGTTTGGCCCCCTGGTGCCACTGCCCGATGGTGCCGTGACCTACTTTCAGGGGGACGACCCGGAGGCGGGACTGTTGACCAAATATGCGCTGGTGACGAGCCGATGACTACACGACATAGAACCGTCCAGATTCCTACCGGGGACCGGACTATCGCGGGAACCCTGGTGGCACCGGATACGGTCGTGCCAGGCGTGTTGCTGGTGCACGGATGGGATGGAAGCCAGGAGCAGTATCTGGCGCGGGCGCATGCGATTGCCACTTTGGGTTGCATTTGCCTGACCATTGATTTGCGCGGCCATGCGAGTGACCGGGCGCACCGAGATACCGTGACACGCGAAGACAATCTTCGTGACATGCTTGCCGCTTACGACATGCTTGTGAGCCATCCTGCCGTGGATGAAGAATCTGTTGTGCTCGTGGGCAGCAGTTACGGCGGCTATCTGGCCGCTATCCTGAGCGCTTTGCGGCCGGTGCGCTGGATGGCGTTGCGCGCCCCGGCTTTGTACAAAGATGACGACTGGCTGACCTCAAAGCAGCACCTTGATCGCCAGGAAATTGCGCGCTACCGCGCGCAGAAACTTCCACCCGACAGCAACAAGGCCTTGGCGGCCAGTGCGGCTTTCCATGGCGATATCTTGCTGGTGGAGTCGGAGCTTGATCACATCGTCCCCCGCACAGTCATTGAGAACTATCGAGCGGCGCTCCTGAAGGCGCACTCCATGACGCACCGCGTGATCCCTGGTGCAGACCACAGTCTGTCAAAGGCTGAGTGGAGCGATGCGTACACGTCCATGCTCGTAAATTGGATGTCGGAAATGCTCGGCCAGGCAAGAGACAGCGCGCCCTCTGCCTGACATCTGCGGGGGTGGAGGGCGGGCATGGAGGGCGTGCAGGGTAAAGGCGTCTTCACGTTCCTGCCCAGTTCAACCGTGCGGCTGCTCGGGGCTTGTGGCTAAACTTCCCAATGCTGCAAACTCTCTTGTGCATTTGTGAACTTCATTCCAATAGACCAATCTTGCGCCGATGCCGTCATCGTGGACCTGGACGGCACCATGGTGGACACGATAGGGGACTTCGCTGAGGCGCTCAATCGCATGCTCGCCGAACTGGCTCTGCCGTCCATTGGCGCCGAGCACATCGAAGCCATGGTGGGCAAAGGCTCCGAACATTTGCTGCGTTCGGTGCTGAAACATGTGCTGCCGCCTGATGACATTGATAAAGTTGCTATCAAAATTGAAGCGCTATACCCTTCAGCCTGGGCGAGCTACCAACGCCACTATCTGGCGATCAATGGCCAGTTTTCCGGCGTGTACGATGGGGTGGAAACCGGGTTGCAAGCGCTGTGCGCCCGGGGGCTGCGCCTGGCTTGCCTGACCAACAAACCCACCAGTTTTGCGTTGCCCTTGCTGGAGTCGAAGGGGCTTGCCGGGTACTTCGAGCATGTGTTTGGCGGTGATGCCTTTGCGCGCAAGAAGCCCGATCCGCTGCCGCTTCTCAAGACCTGCGAGGCCCTGGGCACCAGCCCGGCGCGCACGCTGATGGTGGGCGACTCCAGCAACGATGCGCAGGCCGCGCGTGCTGCGGGCTGCCCGGTGGTGCTGGTCACCTACGGCTACAACCATGGCCAGCCGGTGCGGGCCGTGGATGCCGATGGGTTCGTGGATTCGCTGGCGCAGCTGGCTTGAGTGCGCCTTTTCTGCCTTTTCTGTCTTTTCTATCAGGCAGTCAACTGGCGCGGCGCCACGGCGCGGTAGTCAAGCCGCGATGCGCTGGTGCCACCACTGCGCGCGGGGGCGGGCATGGCATCGCCCTGGCGGGCCGCGTGGGCTGACAGCCGGAAGACTGCGACCGCGTCCACCAGTTGCCCCGCCTGCATCTTCAGGCTGTCGGCCGCAGCGGCGCTTTGTTCCACCAGAGCGGCGTTTTGCTGTGTGGCCTGGTCCATCTGCGTGATGGCCTCGCCCACTTGGCTCACGCCCTGGCTCTGCTCGCTGCTGGCGGCGCTGATCTCGCCCATGATGTCGGTCA
>CAYXSL010000042.1:0-27438 GCA_964466605.1 uncultured Verminephrobacter sp. | reverse complement strand
GGCTACGACGAAGCCCTGCTGCTCGACAGCTCGGGCTTTGTGTCCGAAGGCGCGGGCGAAAACATCTTCGTCATCAAGAACGGCGTGATCTACACGCCCGACCTGTCGGCCGGTGCCCTGAACGGCATCACCCGCAACACGGTGTTCCACATCGCCAAGGACCTGGGCCTGGAGATCGTGCAAAAGCGCATCACGCGCGACGAGGTCTACATCGCCGACGAGGCCTTCTTCACCGGCACGGCCGCCGAGGTCACGCCCATCCGCGAACTCGACCGGATCGAGTTGGGCAGCGGATCGCGCGGCCCGATCACCGAAAAAATCCAGAGCGCCTTCTTCGACATCGTGAACGGCCGCAATTCCAACTACGCCCACTGGCTCACCAAGGTCTGAAGAACATGTCGCAAGCTCCCGTAGAACTCCTGGCCAAAGACCTGAATGCACAAGGCGGTGTCTTCTGCCCCAGCCCCAAGGCCGACATGAAGCTGTGGAACAGCCACCCCAAGGTGTACCTGGACGTGGCCCGCACGGGCGAGGCCAAGTGCCCCTATTGCGGCACCGTCTATCGCCTCAAAGCAGGCGAACATGTCCACGCTGGCCACTGATTGATTGATGCCAGTTGCCACCGGCGGCGCATCGGCGCCGCCCACGTTGACCGTTGCGGTGCTGACCCACAACGAGGCGCACCGCATTGAAGCCTGCCTGAAAAGCGCCGCGTTCGCCGACCAGCTCCTGGTGGTGGACAGCGGCAGCACGGACAACACCGTGGCCATCGCCCAGGGCCTGGGCGCGGAAGTGCACAGCCATCCTGACTGGCAGGGCTTTGCCGTGCAGCGCAACCGCCTGCTCGCGCAGGCGCGCGGCGACTACGTGTTTTTTCTGGATGCCGACGAGGTGATGACGCCTGCGTTCGCCCAGGAGCTGCAGGCCATCGTGCGCTCGGGCGCGCAGGCCGTGTGGACCATCCGCTGGCGCATGGTGGCCTACGGGCACGAACTGAAGTATTTCCGGTCGCAGTCGCAGATCGAGCGCCTGTTTGTGCGCGCGCTGGTCAAGGAATTCACCGGCGTCGTGCACGAGCAGGCCGAGCTGCATGCCCTGCCCGGCGGCGGGGCGGTGCCGCGCCGGCTCATTCAGGCCCGGCTGCTGCACTACTCGCGCACCACGGTGCGGGGCAGCCTGGAGAAGCTCACGCAGTACGTGATGCTGGGTGCCGCCAAGCGCGCTGAGAAAGGCCAGCGCGGCGGGGTGCTGCGCGGCTTGGCGTCGGGGCTCTCCATGTTCCTGCGGCTGTATGTGTTCCGCCTGGGGTTTCTGTGCGGCGGGGCCGGGTTTCTGTATTGCCTGTTTGTGGCGCTGGAGGGCTTTTTTCGCTATGCCGCCCTGCACTATGACCGTGACAGCCTGACCGACAAGGTGATCCGTTGATGACCGCACAACGCTGGTGGAGGCGCAGCGCGAGCCTCGGCGCCTTCATGGTTCCCGGGCTGGCGCTGTGTGTGCCCTCGGGGTATTCCTATGGTGCGGCCCTGCTGCTGCTGGCCGCGCTGGCTAGCGCGCCCGCGTGGTGGCGACGACCCGCGCCCCGCGCCGCCTGGTGGCTCACAGCCGCGTTTTCCTGCATGGCTGCGCTGTGGATGCTGGACGTCGGCGCCGCCTGGGGCTGGGGCAGCATGGACCGCCCGGTCAAGTACCTGCTGGCCCTGCCCTGCATCTTTTATCTGATGACCTTCCAGCCCCGCGCCGCCTGGCTGTGGATGGGCATTGCCGTGGGGGCCGTGGGCAGCGGCCTGGTGGGGCTCTACCAGACCTATGGCATGGGCCTGCCGCGCGCCAACGGTTTCACCAACGCCATCCAGTACGGCAACCTGAGCATGCTGCTGGCGGTGATGAGCGGCCTGCTGCTGGTCGCGCAGTGGCGGCGCTGGGTGCTGTGGCAGCGCCTGCTGCTGGCCAGCGCCGTGGTGCTGGGCGTGGTGGGCTCCGTGCTGTCGCAGTCGCGCGGGGGCTGGCTGGCGCTGGTGTTGCTGCTGCCGGTGTGTGCCTGGCTGCTGGTGCGCACCACCGGGCAGCGGCGCGTGTACTGGGGCCTGTCTGCGCTGGTGGTGGCGGCTGCGGCCCTGTCTCAGGTGCCTGCCGTGGAGCTGCGGGTGGACGAAGCCCGCCAGGAAGTGCAGACCTACCAGCAGCATGGCGATGGCCGCAGTTCGGTGGGCCAGCGCCTGGCGCATTGGGGCCTTGCCTGGCAGATGGGCTGGGACCGCCCCCTCACCGGCTGGGGCCGGGCGGGCTACGCCGAAGAAAAGGCCCGGCGCGTGGCGGCCGGGCAAGCGCACCCCGTGGTGCTCGAGTTTGGCCACGCACACAACGAAATCCTGGACCTGTTTGCCAAGCGGGGCTTGCCCGGCGTGCTGCTGCTGCTGGCCTTCTATGGCATTCCGCTGGCGATGTTCTGGCCTACGGCGCAGCGCATCCGTGATGCAGAGGGCAAGATGGACCGCGAATCGCTGTCGCTGTGCCTGGTGGGCGTGCTGCTGCCTCTGTCATACATCGGCTTTGGCCTCACACAGGTGTTTCTGGCCCACAACAGCGGCAACATGTTCTACCTGTTCATGTGCCCGCTGGTGCTGGCCGCGCTGCACCAGCGGCGCGCCCGCCTCGGCTGCCCCCGTCCTCTGTGAGAGCCCCTTCCATGCATATCCTGCTGGTCAACAACTCCCCCATCCCCGTCTACGGCTACGGGGGCACCGAGCGCGTGATCTGGGACTTGGGCAAGACCCTGGTGCAGCAGGGCCACCGCGTGAGCTACCTGGTGCCCGAGGGCTCGACCTGCGACTTTGGCCAGGTGCTGCCCATCCGGCCGGACGCGCCCTGGGAAGGGCAGATCCCGGCTGATGTGGACATCACGCATTTCCAGTTCAACCCACGCACCGAGCTGGCCAAGCCTTACCTGGTGACCGAACATGGCAATGCGCGCAAGCCCAAGCCGCTGCCGCGCAACACGGTGTTCCTCTCGCGCGACCATGCGGCGCGGTATGGCTCCAGCGAGTTCGTCTACAACGGGCTGGACTGGTCGGGCTATGGCCCGGTGGACTTCAGCCGCCCGCGCCCGCGCTACCACTTCCTGGGCAAGGCGGCCTGGGGCGTGAAAAACGTGCGCGGCGCCATCAAGGTGGCCAAGATGGCCGGGGTGGAGCTGGACGTGCTGGGCGGCAACCGCATCAACTTCAAGCGCGGCTTCCGCTTCACGCTGTCGCGCAAGATCCATTTCCACGGCATGGTGGGCGGCACGCAGAAGACGGGCCTGCTCAACGCGTCGCGCGGGCTGATCTTTCCGGTGCGCTGGCACGAGCCCTTTGGTCTGGCCGTGATCGAGAGCCTGTACTTCGGCTGCCCGGTGTTCTCCACGCCTTACGGGGCGCTGCCCGAGCTGGTGCCCCTGCACTGCGGCGTGCTCTCGGCCGAGGCGAGCGTGCTGGCCGAGGCGGTGCGGGGCAACCGCTTCGATCCCCGCGCTTGCCACCAGCATGTGGTCGAGCACTTCGGCGCCGAGCGCATGGCCCGCGACTACCTGCGCATGTACGAGCGGGTGTTGGCGGGAGAAACCCTGAATGCCCAGGCGCCGGTCATTCAAGGCCCTGCGCGCGAGCTGCCCTGGAAGAGCTGACGGGGCAGGGCCCAGAATTTTGATGAAAAATAGCCGTTTGCGCGCGATGGATAAGCGCGGACAGCTATTAAAAATATAGCAAACTTCAGGCGCTGGCTGCCTGCAGCTCCTGCGCCAGCACCGCCACCAGCTCGGCCGCAGGCATGGGCCGCACCTGGGCCACGCCCTGGCCCGCCCACAGCGACAAATGGTCGGCCCGGCCCGCCTGGGCGGCCGCGCGGCGCAGCGCGCCGGTCAGCGCGTTCTGCACGGGGTAGGGCGGTACGCTGCGCTCGTCGGCCCGCAGGGCATCCATCATGGTGTTGACAATGCCCCGCGCCGGCCTACCCGAAAAGATGCGCGTGGTGCGGGTGTCCGTGGGCCCGGCCTGGGTCAGCGCCTGGCGGTAGGCGGGGACTATGGCCGACTCGGGACAGGTCAGGAACGCCGTGCCCATCTGCACCGCCTGGGCGCCCAGGGCCAGCGCACCGGCAATGCCGCGCCCGTCCATGATGCCGCCCGCCGCGATCACGGGGGTGGATGATGGCAGCGCGTCCACACACTGGCGCACCAGCGTCAGCGTGCCCAGCATGCTGGCCTCGAAGTCGTCCACCGACGGCCCGCCCGGTGGCGGTGCGTCGTTGCCGGGCGACAGAAAGGTGCCCCGGTGCCCGCCCGATTCCATGCCCGAGGCGCAGACCGCATCTGCCCCCACGGCGGCCCAGGCGCGGGCCTCGGCCACGGTGGTGGCGGTGCCGATGACGTAGCTGCCCGCTGCCTGCAGCCGTGCCACCTGCGCGGCCGAGAGGATGCCGAAGGTGAAACTGGCCACGGCCGGGCGCGCGGCCACCAGGGCTTCAAGCTGCGCGCCAAAGTCCTCGCACCATTGCGCGGGCCGTTCGGGCGCCAGGCCGAATTCGGCATAGAACGGCGCCAGCCGCTGCAGCGCGGCCCGCACCGTGGCCTCGTCGGGCGTGGGCGTGGCCTGCACGAACAGGTTCATGCCAAAGGGCCGGTCGGTGCGGCGGCGCACCTCGGCGGCCGCTTCGGCCATGGCGGCAGGTGAGCGCATGCCGCAGCCCAGCATGCCCAGGCCCCCGGCCTGGGACACGGCGGCCGCGAGCGCGGGTGTGTCGGAGCCCGTCATGGGGCCCTGGAGGATGGGCAGCGCCAGGCCCAGGCGGGCGGTGAAAGAAGAGGAAAGCATGGGCAACTCCTGGTGAGATGGGTCAGGCGACGGAGGGGGAAGGGCGGGGTGCGCTGGCCAACAGGGCGGCTCGCAAGGCCTCCAGCGCGGGCGACTGGTAGCCGCGCCGCGTGACCAGCACCGTGTCGCAGCTGCCCAGCGGCACCCACCGCAGGGCCGGGGGCTGGCGCATCAGGTCGATCACGGCCTGCGGCACCACGCCCGCGCAGCGCCCAGCGGCCACGCAGGCCAGGATGGCGTGGTACGAGGCCAGCTCCAGCACCTGGGGCGGCGTGCCGCTTTTCTGCTGCAGGAAGGACTCGCCCATGCGGCGGTAAGTGCAGCCGCTGCTGAACGCGGCCAGGGTGTCCCGCTGCAAATCCTGCGGCGTGTGCACGGGCGGGTGGTCGGCGGGCAGGGCCAGCAGCAGGGTTTCGGTGAACACGGCGGTGCGTTCCAGCGGGGCGTCGGCATCGATGCCCGGCGGCGGCCACGCGACCAGCGCGCAGTCGATGCGGTGGGCCAGCACCTGCTCCACCAGTTGGCGCGATGGGGCGGTGCTCAGCTCCAGCACCAGCCCCGGCCACTGCGCGTGCAACTGCGCCAGCGGCTGCGGCAGGCGGGCGGCGGCGGTGCTTTCCATCGCGCCCAGGCGCAGGCGGCCACCGGGCTGGCCGGGGTGCACCGACTGACGGGCCTCTTCGGCCAGCGCCAGCAGGCGGTCGGCATAGCCGCGCAGCGATTCACCCGCAGGCGTGGGCACCATGCGCTTGCCTTCGCGCAGGAACAGCGTGGCGCCGAGTTGCTCCTCCAGCTGCTGCACTCGCGTGGTCACGTTCGACTGCACGCGGCCCAGCCGCTCGGCGGCGCGGGTCACGCTGCCTTCCTGCGCCACGGCGCGGAAGATCTCCAGTGCGGCAAGGTCCATAAATATTCTCTTTGTGAGATGATTTAAAGAAAATATATCTCAAAAAAGAATTATATGCGTGAGCCCGACCTCCTTGAACCTCCCACCGCCTCGCCCCTGCCGCAGCGCCCGCTGGCCGTGGCGCTGGCGGGCATGGCCGCCCTGGCGGTGGCCATGGGCATCGGGCGCTTCGCGTTCACGCCGCTCTTGCCCATGATGCTGCACGACGGTGTGGTGACGCTCGCAGGCGGCAGCTGGCTGGCCACCGCCAACTACCTGGGCTACCTGATCGGCGCGCTGGCGTGCATGGCGCTGCCCTGGGTGGCACCCCGGGCGCGGCAGCGCTGGCATGCGGTGCGGCTGGCGCGCTGGGGGCTCTCGGCCACGGTGCTGCTCACGCTGGGCATGGCGCTGCCGCTGCCAGCCACCTGGCCCGCGCTGCGCTTTGCGGCGGGCGTGGCCAGTGCGCTGGTGTTCCTCAACGTCTCGGTGTGGTGCATGGTGCGGCTGGTGGCGCTGGGTCAGGCGGCGCTGGGCGGCCTGATTTTTTGTGGGCCCGGGCTGGGCATCGTGCTCACTGGCCTGTCGGCCAGTGCCATGGTGGCCCTGGGCTGGCCTGCCGCTGCGGGCTGGGCCGTGTTTGGTGTGCTGAGCGTGGGCCTGTGCGCCGCCATCTGGCCGGTGCTGCAGGGCGTGGCGCTTCCTGCGCCGGCCGCAGCAGCGCAGACATCGGGCCTTGACCTGGCGGGCCAGGGCCCGCTGGCGCGCACCGGGCTCACGCTGGCCTATGGGCTGGCGGGGCTGGGCTACATCGTCACGGCCACCTTTCTGCCGGTGATCGCGCGTGCTGCGTTGCCCGCCGGGTCGCCCTGGCCCGACCTGTTCTGGCCGCTGTTTGGCGCGGGCGTGGCGCTGGGGGCGCTGCTGTCCACGCGCACACCGGCCGCGTGGGACCGGCGCTGGCTGCTCATGGCGGCCTATGGGGTGCAGGCCGGGGCGATTGCGCTCAGCCTGGTGTGGCCGGGGCCCCTGGGCTTTGCGCTGGGCAGCCTGCTGCTGGGCCTGCCGTTCACGGCCATCACCTTCTATGCGCTGCAGGAGGCGCGACGGGTGTGGCCCGCAGCGGGCGACAGCTTTCCGGGCCTGCTCACCGCAGCCTATGGCATCGGCCAGATCGCGGGCCCGCCCATGGTGGCCTGGATGCTGCACCACGCGGCCACGCAGGGCCAGGGCTTTGTCCATGGGCTGGCCGTGGCGGCGGCCGCGCTGGGGCTGGGGGCGGTGCTGTATGCGGCCATGGCCTGGCGCTGGCCATTGCCCACGGGGCGCTGAACGCGACCAGTGCCCGGGTCAGTGGGCGCCCGGCGCCAGCGGCAGGGCCAGCACAAAACAAGCGCCGTGCTCGCCATCGGGCCGGTCCTGGCAGTGCACGGTGCCCTGGTGGCGCCCGGCGATCGAGCGCACCAGCGACAGCCCCAGGCCCACGCCGCCTGCGCGTTCGCTGGCGCCCGGCAGGCGGTAGAAGGGCTCGAAGATGCGTTCACGCTGGCTGGGCGGCACGCCCGGGCCGTGGTCGCACACATGCACCTCGGCACGCCCGTGGCGGCGGTGCACGGTCACGGTGATCTCGCCCTGGCTGTAGCGGCGTGCGTTCTCCAGCAGGTTGCGGATGGCCCGGCGCAGCAGCTTGGCCACGCCGCGCACCTCCAGCGAGTCGGGGCTGGCGCCCACGTCCAGGTCGGCGTCCACGCGGGCGCATTCCTCGGCGGCCAGGCCTATCAGGTCCACCAGCTCCACGGTGCCCACGTCGGCCTCGCGCGCATCGAGGCGGCTGGCCAGCAGGATCTCGTCCACCAGCTGGTCCAGCTCGGCGATGTTGCGCAGGATCTCTTCGCGGAACGCGGGCGAGGGCTGCTGCCCACCCATCAGCTCCAGCCCCATTCGGATGCGGGTGAGGGGCGAGCGCAGCTCGTGCGAGGCATTGGCCAGCAGCGACTTGTGCGATTGCACCAGGGTCTCCACGCGCCCGGCGGCGGCGTTGAACTGGCGCGCCAGGTCGGCCACCTCGTCATGCCCTTGCTCGGGCACGCGCACCGACAGGTCGCCTTCGCCAAACTTCTGCACGCTGCGCTGCAGCGCTTCGAGCCGCTGCGTGAGGCGCCGGATGATGGGGTACACCCCCACGGCCACGGCCAGGCTCACGATGCCCAAGAGCCACAAGAAGCCGAACGGGGGCCGGGTCCAGAACGGTGCCCAACCCGGGTTGGGCCCGGCGCCCCCGGGGCGCCCGGCGCCGCGTTCGCCGCGTGGCTGGCGGGGTGCCATCTGCAGGGTGAAGATCTGTCCGGTGTCGGATTCGATGCGGAATTCGAGGCCTTCGCCAGGATCTCCCGGCTGGCGCGTGCCCATGCCGTGCAGCAGCAGCCGGCCCGAGGGGTCGCGCAACGCGATCTCGCGCGAGGGCGGCACAAAAGGCTGGTTGCTCTGTGCCTTCTGCTCCTCCGCCATGCGCCAGGCCCAGCCTACGGTCAGGGTCAGCACGGCAATGCCTGCGACCACGGCCAGCCAGATGCGCAGGTACAGGCGGCGGGAGAAAGGGGTGGACAGGGACACCCGGCTAGTCCTGCTGTTTGGCAAAGACATAACCGACGCCCCGCACAGTGAGGATGCGCCGGGGGTTCTTGGCGTCCTGCTCGATGGCCGCGCGGATGCGGCCCATGTGCACGTCGATGCTGCGGTCGAATGCCTCCAGCTCGCGGCCGCGCACGGCCTCCATGATCTGGTCGCGCGTGAGCACGCGGCCCGCGCGCTCGGCCAGCGCCACCAGCAGGTCGAACTGGTAGGAGGTGAGGTCGGCCACTTCGCCCGCCACCGTGACGGTGCGCGCGTCGCGGTCGATCTCCAGCGAGCCGAAGCGCAGCACCTGGGTGGCCGCCGCCGCGTTGCCGCCATCGGTGCGGCGGCGCAGGATGGCGCGGATGCGGGCCAGCAGCTCGCGCGGTTCAAAAGGTTTGGGCAGATAGTCGTCAGCGCCCAGCTCCAGTCCGATGATGCGGTCCATGGGGTCGCCCTTGGCGGTGAGCATCAGCACCGGCACCTGGGCCGCATGGCCCTGCAGCGAGCGAATGCGGCGGCACACCTCCAGGCCGTCCATATCGGGCAGCATGAGGTCCAGGATCACCAGGTCGGGCAGCGGGCCGGCATCTGGCCCCTGCAGCTGCGCCAAGCCGCTCCTGCCATCGGCACAGTGCGTGACCTGCAGGCCCGACTGGCCCAGGTACTCGCCCACCATCTGCGCCAGGCGGGCATCGTCTTCGATCATCAGCAGTTGGGCACTCATGGATTCATGCTCTCCGTGGGGCGTCTCGCCGTGTTGTCGCTTCCGTAAAGTTTGGGTAAACGGATTGCTTCAAAATTGATAGCGTCAAAAGCTTGATCATTGCGCGCCAGGCACTGTTTTGACTCTGGAAGCCAGCCACACCAGCACCAGCACCGGCAACCCCAGCAGCGCCGTGGCCGTGAAAAACTGTGCATAGCCGAACAGATCGACGTAGCGGCCCGAAAACCCGGCGAGGAACTTGGGCAGCAAGAGCATCAGCGAGCTGAACAGCGCGTACTGCGTGGCCGAGTAGCTCACGTTGGTCAGGCTCGACAGGTAGGCGATGAAGGCCGCCGAGGCGATGCCGCTGGCCAGGTTGTCGGCCGAGACCACGGCAATCAGCGCCGTCACATCGTGCCCGTGGCCCGCGAGCCAGGCGAACAGCAGGTTGCTGGCCGCGCTCAGGATCGCGCCCAGCATCAGGATGCGCATCACGCCAAAGCGCATGGACAGCACGCCGCCCACGAACGCGCCCACCAGCGTCATGACCACGCCATAGATCTTGGTCACGGCGGCCACCTCGTCCTTGGTGTAGCCCATGTCCACGTAGAAGGGGTTGGCCATGATGCCCATCACCACGTCGCTGATGCGGTAGACGGCGATCAGCGCTAGGATCAGCGCCGCATGCCAGCCATAGCGGCCCAGGAAGTCGGCGAACGGCTCGACCACGGCGCCCTTGATCCACTCGGCGGCGTTCTTGGCGGGCGGCAGCACCAGCTGCGCGGGCTCGCGCGAGAACAGCACGGTGACGATGCCCACCACCATGGATGCGGCCATGGCGAGGTAGGCCGTTTGCCAGGCGCCGTTCTGGTAGCCGGCAGCACCTTGGGCGACGGCCTGGCCCACGGCGGGCGCCACCTCGGCACGCGCGGCGATCCACAGCACGCCCGCCCCGGCCCAGATCATGGCCAGGCGGTAGCCCGTCTGGTAGGACGCCGCCAATGCCGCCTGGTAACGCGCGTCGGCCGATTCGATGCGGAAGGCGTCGAGCGCGATGTCCTGGGTGGCTGATCCGAAGGCCACGGCCAGCGCGCACCAGACGATGGGACCCAGCATCTCGCGCGGGTCGCTCACGGCCATGCCCACCAGCCCGGCCACCACCACCAACTGCGCCAGCAGCAGCCAGCTGCGCCGCCGCCCCAGCACGCGCGTGAGCAGCGGGATGGGCATGCGGTCCACCAGCGGCGCCCAGACCCACTTGAAGCCGTAGGCCAGGCCCACCCAGCTCAGGTAGCCGATGGTGCTGCGGTCGATGCCCGCCTCGCGCAGGCGAAACGAGAGCGTGCCCAGCACCAGCAGCAGTGGCAGCCCGGCCGAGAACCCGAGCGTGAGCATGCGCAGGCTGGCGGGCTCCAGGTACACGCGCAGGGTCTGGAGCCAGGAGGGGCGAGCGGCGGGCGGGGAGGACGGTGCGGGCGAAGAAGAGTTGTCTGACATGGGCGCCGGGAGGTTTTTGTCTATTATTCCTGCATGTGCCTGCTCTGCCCCCCCACTTCCGTAGCGCCTTCGTCCCCGTGGTCGGCGCGCCGTGCATTCCTGCTCGCCGCCGGGGCCAGTGTGAGCGCGCCGGTGCTGGCGCAGGTGGATGTGGGCTCGTCCTCCAGCCTGCGCAAGCTGGTGCCCGCCGAAACGCTCGAAAACTCCGCCGCCCAGCAATACCGCCAGATGCTGGAGCAGGCCCGCGCCAAGCGGGCTCTGGCCCCCGAGAGCCACCCGCAGCTGCAGCGCCTGCACACCATTGCCCGGCGCCTGATCCCGTTCACCGCGCCCTGGAACGACCGCGCCAAGCACTGGCGCTGGGAGGTCAACCTCATCGGCAGCGAGCAGATCAATGCGTTTTGCATGCCCGGCGGCAAGATCGCGTTCTATACCGGCATCCTCGACCAGCTCAAGCTCACCGACGACGAGGCCGCGATGATCATGGGCCACGAAATGGCCCATGCGCTGCGGGAACACGCGCGCGAGCGCATTGCCAAGACGCAGGGCACCAACCTGGCGCTGCGCCTGGGATCGCAGCTGCTGGGCCTGGGCGACCTGGGCCAGGCGGCGGCCGGGCTGGGCGGGCAGCTGCTCACGCTGCAGTTCAGCCGCTCGGACGAGAGCGAGGCCGATCTGGTGGGGCTGGAGCTGGCCGCGCGCGGCGGTTATCAGCCGTCGGCGGCCGTGAGCCTGTGGCAGAAGATGGGCAATGCCACCGGCAGCAAACAAGGCGGTTTGGCGTTCTTGTCCACCCATCCCTCGGGGCCTGCGCGTATCAAGGAGCTGGAGCAGAACGTGCCCAAGGTGCAAGGGCTGTACGAAGCGGCGCGCAGGAACGGCTGACCCACGAGCGGCGGCTTCGCAGGCGCAGGCCTGCGCGTTCGTGTGTCCACCGGGCGTCAGCCTGCAGTGACCCGGTTACGGCCGTCGTGTTTGCTTTGGTAAAGCGCCTTGTCGGCCCGTGCAATGGCTGCCTGCAGGTCGTCGCCGCCGGCCACCTGCACGACCCCGAAAGACATCGTCAGCGGCACCAGGCTGTTCTGGTGGTACACAGCGGTCTGTTCGATGGCCACCCGGATGCGCTCCGCCACCTCCAGCGCCGAGGCCAAAGGGCTGGCGGGCATCAGTGCCAGAAACTCCTCGCCGCCCCAGCGGGCGATCACATCGCTCTCGCGCAGGTTGCGGGAGAGCACCCCCGCCACGGTCACCAGCACCTGGTCGCCCGTGGCGTGGCCGTGGCGGTCGTTGACCTGCTTGAAATGGTCGATGTCGCACAGCAGCAGCGCCACCGGCTCGCCCGTGCGCTGGATGCGTGCCAGCGTATGCCCGGCCAGGGTGTGGAAATGGGCGCGGTTGTTCAGCCCGGTCAGGGCATCCAGCGTGGCCTGCTTGAGCAGCCGGTTTTCCGCGATGAGGATGGTGCGGCGGTAGAACGCGGCCAGCGCCGCGAACATGCCAAACACCACGCAGACATGGATGGCGTTGACGATCTGCTGCCCCTTGCCCGCCAGTGGCGCCAGCGCGCCCCAGTGGTCGCACGCCCAGCGCAGGCCCAGGTAATAGGCCAGCAAGGCCAGCACGATCGGCGCGGCGTAGCGGCCTGAGTTGGCAATCACGACGGCCGGGATGAACAGCAGCAGGTAGTAGTGAAAACCACTGTCCCAGCCCACCAGCAACGAACCCAGCGCCGAGTGGGCCACCACCTCCAGCCAGATCAGCAGGATGCCTGCCGTGTTGTGCCGCCGCTGGATGAGTGCATATGCGCCCAGGTAGATCGCGATGCTGCCCACGTTGACCAGCGCCAGCGGCAGCGAGCCCAGCCAGAGGAAAAGCGCGATGTACCCGCAGTCGATGGCCGCTGCCGTCAAGGCCACCCGTTGCGCCATGGCCCAGTAGGCCTTGCCGGCCACGCTGGAACCCCGCAGCGGAACGGCAAAGGGGCGGGGGGGACGGGCGCTGGGCGAGGATGTGATTGCTGAGGAGGCCATGGCGTGACGGGGCCCGGTGCGCTCCTTCTGCACGCGGGACTCTTAACAAAATGTCACATCCTAGAAAGCTGGCGAGCTGGCCATCTTCCGATCTGGCAGGTCAATGCCTGCCATTTGCGGGCCTGGCGTGCGTTGCCTACGCGGCCTGCACGGGCTGCCAGCTCACGGCCACGGGGCTCTTGCGCGAGAACAGCTCCACATGCGAGTCGATGGCGAACTGCACGCGCGCCAGGCTCGCGTCGTCGTCTGCGCTGCAATCAAAGTGCAGCGCCTCGCTGTCGGCGCGCAGCACGCACAGGCCCCAGGGGAAGTGGGCCTCGCCCCGGTGCTCGTCGTAGTCCACACGGATCTTGCGGGTGAAGTGGTAGCACAGGCGCTGCAGGTAGCGGCTGGCCTCGGGAGTGGGCACATGGCCCTCGCGTCGCATCATGGGGTGGGGATGTCGTTGTGGAGGAAAAGAGGGGGCTACAGCGTCAGCGCCGCATCGGCCAGCACCAGCAGGTGGCCCTGCGAGCAGCGCTCCACGCGGGCCTGTACGCCATAGGCGCGCTGCAGCAGCGCGGGGGTGAGCACGGTGGCCGGGGCGCCCGCCGCCAGCACGCTGCCGCCGCCCAGCACCAGCACATGCTGGCAAAAGCGCAGCGCCAGGTTCAGGTCGTGCACGGCCACCAGGCCGATCGCGCCCTGCTGCTGCACCATGGCGCGCACGGCCTGCAGCACCTGCAGCTGCCAGCGCAGATCGAGCGCGCTGGTGGGCTCGTCCAGCAGCAACAGGCGCGGCGCGCGCACGATCACCTGGGCCAGGCCCACCATCTGGCGCTGCCCGCCCGAGAGTTCGTCGAGCCGCCGCAGCGCCAGCGCCGAGAGGCCCAGCGCCGCCACCACCGATTCGATGGCCGCCTCGCGCTGGGCGGTGCTCCATTCGCTGCGGCTGGCGCGCAGCGCGCTCTGCCAGGTTTCGTAGGCCACGAGCGAGGTGCTCTGCGGCAGCGCCTGGGGCAGGTAGCCCACGCGGCGCAGGCGCTCGCGCGGTGCCAGCGTGGCCAGGTCGGTGCCTTCGAGCCACACCTGGCCCTGCGCAGGCCGCAGCCCGGCCACGGCCTTGAGCAAGGTGGACTTGCCCACGGCATTGGGGCCCACCACGGCCACCAGGGTGCCGGGCGGCACGCCCGGCAGGTTCACGCCCTGCAGCACGGGGCGGCCGGGGTAGCCGGCGGTGAGTTGGTTGAGGGAAAAACCGGTTGCACCCATCATGCAGCCCTTCTCTGGCGCAGCACCAGCACCATGAACAGCGGCACGCCCACCAGCGCGGTGATGATGCCGATGGGCAGCACCACGCCGGGCACCAGCGCCTTGCTCAGGATAGACGCGAGCGACAGCATCAGCGCCCCGGCCAGCGCGCTGCCCGGCAGGTAGTAGCGGTGGTCTTCGCCCAGCAGCATGCGCGCGATGTGCGGCCCCACCAGGCCGACGAAGCCGATGGTGCCCACGAAGGACAGGGCCGTGGCCGCCAGCAGGCTCACGCGCAAGAGCGTCACCAGGCGCAGCCGCTCCACGGCGATGCCGAAGCTGCGCGCCTGGTCCTCGCCCGCGCGCAGCGCCGTGAGCGCCCAGGCCTGGCGCGCCGACCACAGCAGGCACAGCAGCAGCACCGTGCCCACGACGCCGATCTTGGTCCAGGTGGCGCGGCCCAGGCTGCCCATGGTCCAGAACACGATCTGCTGCAGCGCGTTGCTGTCGGCGATGAACTGCAGCAGCCACAAGAGCGCCTCGAAGCTGAACAGCAGTGCGATGCCAAACAGCACCACCGTGTCCACCGTCGCGCCCTGGCGCCAGGCCAGCAGCTGGATCAGCGCGGTGGCACTGGCCGCACCCACAAAGGCGCACAGCGGCACGGCCAGGTTCTCGCCCCAGGCGATGAGCGTGAAGCCGCTGACCACGGCGGCCGAGGCGCCCACGGCGGCGGCGGCCGATACGCCCAGCGTGAACGGGCTGGCCAGCGGGTTGTTGAGCGCGGTCTGCATCTCGGCGCCCGCCAGGCCCAGGCTGGCGCCCACCAGCACCGCCATCACCGCATAGGGCAGGCGCACCTCCCACAGGATCACCTGCTGCGCCTGCGGCAGCGCGCCAGGCGTGAACAGGCCGCGCAGCACATCGGCAAACGCGAAGGTGGAGGGCCCCAGCGCAATGTCGGCCACCACGCTGGCGCACAGCACGGCCAGCAGCGCGGCCAGCAGCAGCAGGCGCCGACGCACGAAATGCCGGTAGCGCTGCGCGAGCGGGCTGGCGGTATCAGGAGGGGAGGGGGCAACGGGGTTCAACGGGGCGGTTCCGGGGGCGGGGCACGCGCGGTGCGGGGAGGGTTTCAGATGTGGGCGGGCTCTTTGGGGGCTCTCAGCGCGGTTGCTGGGCCAGCGCCAGTGCGTCGATCAGGCCGGGTGCCATGGCGCTGCCATGGTCCAGGCCGGGCAGCACGGCCATGTCCACGCGCAGCTCGGGCCACTGCAGCGCGCCCAGCTGGTCGGCCAGGGCCTGGGTGCGCTCGATCATGCGGCGCTCGGCCTGCACGGCGGCGCGCGCAGCGGTGGGGGCGGCCTGCGCCTGCTCCAGGCTGCCCACGCGCAGTTGCAGCTGCGCCTTGAAGGGGCGCGGCGCCCTGGCGTGGAGCTGCATGAACTGGCGGGCGGTGTGCAACAGCTGCGCGTTGTTCCACCACACCGAGGGGCTGGTGGCTGCGTAGCGAGTGAACTGTGCGGGGCGCGTGAACAGCGCGTGCAGCACCAGCAGGCCGCCGAACGAATGCCCGCTGATCGTCTGGCGCCCAGGGTCGGTGACAAAGGCCTGGGCCACGCGCGGCTGCAGCTCGCGGGCGATGAAGTCGAGCAGCAGGTCCGCGCCACCCGCCTCGGGCGTGGCCGCGCGGCCGGGCGCGGGCGGCGTGTAGTCGCGCTGGCGTTCGGCGGGGTGGATCACGGCGTCGCCGGGGTGGCCGATGCCGACCACGATGGCGCTGTCTGCGCCCATGTCGCCGGGCCGCCCCGCGCTGTTGCGCGCCAGCTGGGCCGCGAGTGCAAAGGCTGCGTTGCCGTCCAGCACATACAGCACCGGGTGGCCCGTGGCGGGCGCGGGGCCCGCAGGCGGCTGCACCCAGATGCGCCAGGTGTGGCCGCTGGCCGGGTCGCGCAGGTCTTGCAGGTGCGTGCCGGGCAGGTGGGCGGCAGGCGCCTGCAGCAACGAAGCGGGTGGTTGCGTTGCTGTGGTGGCGCAGCCTGTGAGTCCAAAGCCCGCGCCCGTCGCTGCAGCAGCCAGCAACGCGCGGCGCGTGGTGGGGGCGGGCATCAGAGGCTGGTCCAGTACACGCCGGTCAGCGGGATCGGCTGGAACTGGGTGAACATCGTCTGCAGCGTGGCGCGTGGGTCCAGGTCGGCGAACAGCGCGGGGTGCAGCCATTTGGCGAACACCTGCACGGCCACCACGTTGAAGGGCGAGTTGTAGTAGTGGTGCCAGATGGCGTGTGCGCGGCCGGGCTGCTGCACGGCCTGCAGCTGGGCGATGCCCTTGCGCTGCGTGGCGCGCAGCAGCGAGGCGCGGGCCGCTTCGGGCGTGGCGTCGGCGCCCAGCACAATGCGCAGGGGTGACTTCTCGGCCGTGGCCATGCTGCCAATGCCGGTGCCGATGTACAGCCGGGGCTGGGTGGCGATCAAGAACTCGGGGTTGAGCGTGCCATGCTCGCCCGGGATGCGGCCGCGCGCCACGTTGTCGGCGCCTGCGGCATCGAGCAGCACGCCCACCAGGCCCACCATGGTGGCGCAGCATTCATCGGCCAGGCCCACGCGGTTTTCCAGGAACACGCCGGGGTGGCGCGTGCCGGCTGGCAGGGTGCGCAGGCGCGATTCGACGCGCTCCAGTTGCGCCCGCCAAAAGCTGTTGAAGGCCTCGGCCTCCTTGCGCTTGCCCAGCACGGTGCCCAGCAGCTCCATGCTGCGCGTCGTGTTCCTGAGCGGGTCGTGGCGGAAGTCCACAAACACCACGGCCACACCGGCGGCTTCCAGGCGGGCCAGGGTCTCGCGGTCGTTCTTGCTCGGGCCGTGGCCACCCGCCATGCCCAGGATGGCCAGTTGCGGGCGCAGCGCAATCGCTTGCTCGTCGCTGAAGCTGCCGCTGCTGTTGCGGCCCACGCGCGGCACCTTGTCGAGTTGCGGGAAGCGGCCGCGCCACTGGGCATAGCCTGCGGCATCCAGGGTTTCGTAGTCGCCCATCATGCCCACCAGGCGGCGGGCCACATCCTGGCGCTCGAACACACCCAGCGCGGGCAGCAGGCGGCCTTCGCCGAGCAGGATGCGCTCCACCTGGGCGGGCAGCGTGACGCTGCGGCCGGCCAGGTCGGTCACTGTGTGGGTAGCGCTTTGCGCTTGCACGGGGGCGGCAGCAACGGCCAGGACGCACAGGAACGCGCACAGAGCGAAGCAGCCAGCCTGGGCGGGCCACCAGCGGGGGAGGGTCAAGGTCATGGACGGCAGGGGGCCCGCAGACCAACCCGATGTCGGGCTGGATAAAAGGCACTATTGAGAATCATTTGCATTTATTATCGCAAGTTGCTAGCATCCCACGGCTCTTTGCCTGCTGTGTTTGCGGGGTGGAGAAAAACCTTTGCGCCAGCGGCCAATGCGGCGAGGGCCTCCCCACAAACCATGCTCCGGCGCCGTGAGAGCCGCACCGACCTGTCGCCCTGATCTGCTGAACCCCCTTTTTTTTACCCATGTCCGTTGTCAGCCCCCTGCATGTCCAGCCGTCCGCGCCGCCGTCGGAAGGCATGCAGGCGTCGCTGCAGCGCCATCTGCAGCGTGTGCGGGTGTTGCGCCCCGGGCTGCACCTGCATGCCGACGACACGGCCGATGTGCAGGACTTCACCGCCAGTGGCGAGATGGACGCGGGCCTGCGCATCGTGCTGCTGCTGGAGGGTTCGGTGGACGTGAGCTATGGCCCGCGTCGCGTGGCCTTGTCGTCCGGTGCCGCACAGCGTGTACGCGGGTCTGGCCTGCCGCGTGCGCTGCTGGTGTCGGTGGCCCAGCCCGAGCGCTTTGAGCGGCGTGGACGCCAGGGCGCGTATGCGCGCCGCGTGAGCGTGGGCCTGGGCGGCGAATGGCTGGAGCAGGTGGCGGGCCCATCGGCGTCGGATGCCATCGAGGCCTTTCGCCGCCAGCACCTGGCCATGCACCACTGGCAGCCTTCGGCGCGCATTGCGGCCGTGGCCGAGCAGATCACCCGCGCGCCCGACCTGAGCCCGCTGCTGCTGCACCTGTACCTGGAAAGCCGCGCGCTGGAGCTGGTGAGCGAGGCCCTGGGCAGCCTGTCGCAGCACGCCCCCGGGCCTGCCCCGGCTCCCGCCCCCGCGCCGGCCCCCCCCGCGGCCGCGCTGCGCCTGCTGCCCCACGAGCACCAGCGCATGCGCGCGCTGCACGCCTTCTTGCAGACCGACGGCGCCATGGACATGTCGCTGGACGCCCTGGCGCGCCAGGCGGGCACCAACGCCAACACGCTGCAGCGCCACTTCCGCGCCGTGTATGGCACCACGGTGTTCGACTTTGTGCGCGAGCACCGCCTGCAGCGCGCGCGCCACGCGCTGGAGCAGGACGGCCTGACCGTGGGGCAGGCGGCGCTGGTGGCGGGCTACAACAGCGCCGCCAACTTTGCGACGGCGTACCGCAAGCGGTTCGGGATGCCGCCGAAGCTGGCGCGCGGAAGGATCTGAAGCCCCCCTGAGCCGCTTTGCGGCTTCCCCCTCAAGGGGGGCGCCACCCGTGGCCTGGCAGAGCCAGCTCCACGGTGGCACTGGTTTGGATCGTGCCCTCTGCGAGCGGTATGGCCCCCATGGCAGACACCGCAGTGTGCTGGGCAAACATCTTTGTTGACCGTGCAAACACAGGCCCACGGGCCGCGTGGAACCATCGCTGCATGCCGGATGCAACCCGCCGGCACGCCTCGCGGCACATTCTGGGCACCGCTTTTGCGCAGCTCCGTCAAGGAGCGGGTTCGCGCCCTGTATGAAATCGCACTCATTCTTGTTTGCAATCCGTTGGCGGGGCGGCTCTCCCCCTTTCTTTCCTCCCGTTTTTGATTCAGGACTTCCTCTATGCAGATTCGCTGCCCATCCCGGGGTGCTTTCCCGGCCCATCCTTTTGCCTTGCGCCAGATCGCCCAGGCCTGCGCGTGGACCTTGCTGGCCGGTGCCGGTGCGGCGCTGGCGCAAAGCCCGGCGGCCCCGGTGGTGCTCAAGGAAGTGACCGTGAACGCGGCGGCTGAGACGCCCGAGAGCCTGCCTGCCGCCGCGCCCGGCGGCCAGGTGGCCAAGGGCACGCGCCTGGGTGTGCTGGGCAATGTGGGCGTGATGGATACGCCCTTCAACATGACGGGCTACACCGCCGAAGGCATCGCCGACCAGCAGGCCCAGACTGTGGGCGCGGTGCTCAAGAACGACCCCTCGGTGCGCACCACCACCAACGAAGGCCACATCGTCGAGAACTTCATCATCCGGGGCTTCGGGGTCTCGGCCAACTCGCTGGCCATCAACGGGGTGTTTGGCCTGGCGCCCGAGCAGAACACGCCCACCGAGATCTTCGAGCGGGTGGAAGTGCTCAAGGGCCCCGGCGCCATGATGATGGGCTTGCCACCTGCGGGCGATGTGGGCGGTGCCATCAACCTCGTGCCCAAGCGCGCGGGCAAGGAGCCGCTCACACGCGTGACCACCACCTATTCCTCGCAATCCAACCTGGGCGTGCACGCCGATGTGGCGCGCCGCTTTGGCGCAGACCAGCGTCTGGGCGTGCGCGTCAACGGCGTGCTGTCGGGTGGCGAAACCTGGCTGGATCACCAGACCAAGGCGCGCGAGATCGGCCACCTGGCGCTCGATTACCAGGGCGAAGGCTGGAGCGTGGAGGCCGATGCCTATTCGCTGAAAAACAAGGTGCGCAAGGGCTCGCCCATGCAGCCCATCCTCACCGGCTGGACCACGGTGCCCCAGGCGCCCGATGGCTCCACCAACTTCTTCTACGGGGAGGGCGTGTACAGCAACACGCAGACGCAGGGCCTCATCGTGCGTGGCCAGGCCAAGCTCAGCGCGGGCTGGACGGCGTTTGCCTCGGCCGGCAAGGCGCAGCATGCGTATGACGGCTTCATCTTCGGCACCCGGCCCGTGTGGACCCCGGCCAACGCAGCCACCGGCAACGCCACGGGCACGGCCTACAACTCCTGGGGCGAGTACGACACCACCACGGCCGAGCTGGGCCTGCGCGGCCAGTTCAGCACCGGCGCCGTGGCCCACAAGCTGACCCTGGCGGCCAACGTGATGAACTACGAAGGCGGCAGCCGCGCCAACGGCACGGCCGCTATCAACAGCAACATCTACAACCCCCGGCCCATCACCATGCCCAATGGCGCCGCAGCCTCGACCTTCACCAAGTACAACGACGACGCAATGACGGCGCTGAGCGTGGTGGACACCCTCGCATTGGCCGACGACAAGCTGCAGCTCACCCTGGGCCTGCGCGCGCAGCAGGTGAACCAGAAGCTCAACAAGTACAAGGAAAGCGCCGTGACGCCCCTGGTGGGCGTGGTTGCCAAGCCCTGGGGCGAGAACGTTTCGCTGTACGGCAACTACGTGGAAGGGCTGAGTGCCGGCACCACCGTGAAGGTGCCCTATGCCAACGCGGGCGAAACCTTCAAGCCCTACAAAAGCAAGCAGATGGAACTGGGCGTGAAGTGGGTGAGCGGCAGCCTCACACAGACCGTGAGCCTGTTCCAGATCAGCAAGCCCGCGCTCATCGAGGCGGGCAACCGCCAGGTGCCGGACGGCGAGCAGCGCAACCGGGGCGTGGAGTGGAGCATGTTTGGCCAGCTGAACCCAGCGCTCACGTTGCTGGGCGGCGTGGCCTACACCGAGGCCGAGCAGACGAAGACCACCAAGGGCGTGAACCAGGGTCGTGCACAGTTCGGCGTGCCCAAGCTCACACTGAACCTGGGCGCCGACTGGGCCATCCCCGGCGTGCAGGGCCTGTCGGTCAATGGCCGTGTGAACCACACGGGCGCCCAGTGGCTCACGGGCGACAACAGCGTCAAGCTGCCCGCCTGGACCACGCTGGACGTGGGCGCCCGCTACGCCACGCGCTTTGGCGCACAGCCCGTGGTGCTGCGCGCCACGGTCACCAACCTTGCCAACCGCGCGTACTTTGAGAGCATCTGGGGCGCGGGCCGGGTGAACGTGGGCGCACCGCGCGCCGTGCGCCTGTCGGCTTCGTTTGACTTTTAAGGCGGCGTAACACCCCTATGCCACGGAGACCGGCGCGTGACCTGGTGGGCGCGCCGGGCCTCAGGGCAGGGGAGATTTTGCTACAAAATTAATAGCTGTTACCGCTTGTCCAGTGCGCGGTAACGGCCAAAAAAGCACAAATCTCAACGCGGGCGACCGTCTCAGGTGCCGCCCACGTAGGGATTGCTCTTGCGCTCGCGGCCAAAGCTGCTCTCCGGCCCGTGTCCCGGGATGAACACGGTCTGGTCGCCCATGGGCCACAGGCGCTGCGTGATGCTGTCGATGAGCTGCTGGTGGTTGCCTTGCGGGAAGTCCGTGCGGCCAATGCTGCCTGCAAACAGCACATCGCCCACAAAGGCCCGGTCGATCTGCGGCGCATGGAACACCACATGGCCGGGTGTGTGGCCGGGGCAGTGGCGCACGGCCAGCGTCTCGTTGCCAATCTGCACCTCGTCCCCGTCGTGCAGCCAGCGCGTGGGCGTGAATTGCTGCGCGGGCGGAAACCCGAACATCGCGCTTTGCTGCGGCAGGCCATCGATCCAGAACTGGTCGCCCGGGTGGGGTCCGACGATGGGCAGACCCATGCGCTGTGCCAGCTCGCCCGTGCCGCCCGCGTGGTCGATGTGCGCGTGGGTGAGCCAGATCTGCGACAGCGTGAGGCCCAGGCGTTGCAGTTCAGCCAGCAGCACATCCAGGTCGCCCCCTGGGTCGATCACGGCGGCCTGCTGGGTGGCATCGCACCAGACGAGGGAACAGTTTTGCTGGAAAGGGGTGACCGGGACGGTGAGGTAGCGGAGCATGCGGGCGTGAGGTGTGTGCCAGGGCGCGCCGGCCACAGTGGGGTGGCGCAATGGAGGTGCGGCCGCGAGTGTCGCACAGCGCGCCGTGCAGCCCCGGCGTCAGTCTATGTCCGGCGGCCGCCCCAGCAACTGGTTCACCGCTGCGCGCAGGCCTTCCAGGGACGTGGTGTTGAGCACGAACACCACAAACCCCTCGATCTGGCTGCTCAGCAACTCGAAGCGGATGTGCAGAAAAACCACCAGGTGGTTCTGGATGCGGGTGCCCAGAATGGTGCGGCTGTCGCCCACGTCGATGCTCGGAGGGCTGAGCTGGAATTCGTTGCCCAGCAGGTCGGACAGCGCGGCGATGCAGGCGTTGAGCATCACGTTGCCCACTTCGGTCATCGCATCCTGCTCAATCGCGCTCAGGTCATCGCCGGGCACGCTTTGGCCCGCGACGATGCGCACGATCTCGAGGCTCTTGTGGCCGGGGAAGATCAGCAGGGCGTCACCGTTGAAGGTACCGCGAAACGGCTGGCGTACGCCGTACATGGTGCTGCCTGCGGCCCCCAGCTGCTGGGCGGCTTCGCTCACGGTGAAGATGCTCACACGGGGCACCGACAGCAGCACTTCGTCGTGCATGAGGCTGCCCATGGCGGCGGCGGCCTTGCCTACGCCGATGTTGAAGATCTCGCTGAGCGCGTCGATTTGTTCGGCATCTAGCTGGACGGCCATGTCAGGCTCCTGCCAGTGCCGCGAGCTGGCTGGCGGCACTGGCGGTGATGGGCTTGGCGATGAACACCATGCCCGCTTCTTCAATGCGCACCTGCACGGCGGTCTGCACATTGGCCGTGAGGATGGCGATGGGCACGCCGGGCAGGATCTCGCGCAGCGCCAGGGCGGCTTCCAGGCCGTTCATGCCGGCCATGTTGAAGTCCATGGACACGAGGTCCACTGGGTTCTCCCGCACCAGCTGCAGCGCCTCTTCGCCACTGCTGGCGTGCACGATGGTCCATTGGGGATGGGCCTGCAGGACCAGGCCCTGCAGGATGAGGCGCGACATGCGGCTGTCGTCAACGATTAATAGGCGCAGGCTCATGGTGTGTAGGACGGGCGGTGGGGTCAAGGTTGTCCGATAGCAGCTTCGTAGGCAAGCACTTTGTTGCGGCCTGTGGCCTTGGCGCGATACAGCGCCTGATCGGCATCGACCAGCAGGGGTTCGATGCCTGCATGGTGTGCAGCCATTTCGGCCACACCGATCGATATCGTGAACGCCAGCGGCTGGCCCTGGGGCGATACAAGGTCTAGCTGCGCCATGGCGCCACGGATGCGTTCGGCCACCACCGTGGCGCTGTCGGCCGTGGCATGGGGCAGCAGCGCGGCAAATTCTTCGCCGCCCAGGCGGCCCAGCAGATCGGCATCGCGCAGGGCGTGGCCGATGGCCTCGGCGCAGGTGCGGATCGCCACATCGCCTGTCTGGTGGCCGTGCCGGTCGTTGATGCGTTTGAAGTGATCGATGTCGATCATCAGCACGGCACAGGGCTGGCCGTGGCGGCGGCAGTGGTCGAACAGGGCGGTGCTGCGCTCCAGAAACGCCCGCCGGTTGAGCAGTCCGCTGAGCGCGTCGCGCGTGGCCAGCTCGCGCAGCTGGCCCTCCAGCGCCTTGTGGGCCGTGATATCGAAGCCCCACAACAGGTGCGCCAGCTGCCCCTCGACCTCGATCAGGCGGGCCGACAGCGAACTCCAGCGAGGGTCATGTTCGCCAATCAGCGCCTCCATCGCATCGACCTGGCCATACTGGTCCAGGGCCTGACTGAAGCGTTCGCGGGTTTCAGGGTCGTGCAGCAGTTCGGGCAGGAACAGGGTCTCAGGCGCCGCCTTGAGCCCCAGGCGTTCGGTGAGCTGGCGGTTGATGAAGTGCACGCGCCCGCTTTCGACCTCGGCCAGCACCACGTCGCTGGGGCTGGTGTTCAGGATGAAGCTCAGCAGCGCGCGGCCTTCTTCAATTTTGCGTGTCCGGCTGGCCACCCGGACTTCGAGCTGGCGGTTGGCCAGCACCAGCTGCCGCGATGCGGCGCGGGCGAGGCGGGTGTCGCGCACCAGCTTGGCAATCAGCAGGGCTGTGCCCAGCAGCAGCCCGCCCAGCACGGCACTGAGCACCAGGAAACGCTGGTAGAGCTGTTCGCGCGCCTGGTTGGCTTCCTGGGAGCTGAAGAGGTGCACGGTGGCGACCATCTTGCGCAGGCGGTCCAGCAGGGGGTCTGACTGCCGCACGATGTCGGCTGTGATGGCCGCGATCGCCTTGGCGTTGCCGTTGCCGTTCTGGTTGGCGAGCGGTGCCAGCTGGGCGGACCAGCGCTCGACCAGCGGACGCAGGTTGTCCAGGTCCTGGGCCGCCTCGGGCAGGGCGTCGCGCAGCTGGGTGCTGACGTGGGGCCCCCGGCCAGAGGTGTCGAGGGTGCTGAGCAAGACTTCCAGCCGCTCCTGCAGGTCTTGGGCGCTGGCCTCGCGCGCCCGTACCTTGCGCGCCAGCAGGCTCACCCGCGCCAGCTCGTTGTGCACGCTGGAGACATGCCACAGATCATTTTGTTGGTGGGGTTGTGCCAGTGCATGGGCCTGGCGCAGCGTCCACCACAAGGTGGCTGCCGTGGCCAGCGCCATCGCCGCCACCATCGCCAGCAGCCAGTAGGTGGCATGCGGACGTGGCTGGCCGAGGCCGTTGTGGTCAGCCGCCAGGTGGGGTAGCGGCTTACCGGAGGGTGATTGCATGGACCTGCCAGATGGATCGGTGAATGTAGTCCTGGCCCTGTAGCAGGGGGCAGGTGCCGAACGGGTAGATCAGGATCAGCGGCCCCTTGTCGCGGATGGCGATGCGCTCACCATCGCGGCTGTACGCCAGGATGGGGTCGTAGCGCACGAGGTCGCTCCAGGGAATTTCAATGGCGTAGTCGTTCAGCGCGGTCAGCAGAATCTGGCTGTGTTCGCCCCCACCCATCTGCTCGACCAGATGGCGCAGAGAAATGCCCCGCCATCGGTGCTCGCCTGCCAGACCCAGCGAGGCAGGAAGCGTGGCCACGATCTCTCGGGCGGGCAGCTTGGACAGGCCCTTGAAGTCGCAGGCCTGGGGCGCACTCCCCTGGGAGGCGTGCAGCTGTAGCACAGGTCGGCCTGCGGGGCCAGGGCACACCGGGCCAGCGTATGCCCACTGCGGGCCGCAGAGGGCCATCAGGGAAATCAAGGCAGCACCTGCGCGGGGCAGGGCCGCAGTGGCTCTAAACATCATCACAACTTTCACGTCTTCCGTTTCCGCCGATGCAAGGGGCCAGGGCCGGTGCGGGTCTTTCATCGAAGCCCCGGCCTGGAGGCAGGGGGCGGGCACAGGGTGACTATGCAGGGGAAAGCACGAAATCCGACAGCTTCAAAACGGAAAATCGCCACAAATGGGGCACTTTGACAATTGTTGACGTTGCTTGGCGTGTTTTTGGTGCCCCCGTCCGGCCGACAGTCGCCACGGCTTTCGGAGTTGCACTTGCTTACATATGGTCCCACCGTGCCCTGGAACGTGCAATCCCCGCTTACCCGCACTCCGGGTCTGTGCTTTTGCCGCTATGGTGGTGAGTTGCGACGCGCGTGGGCGCTACAGGTTGGTGGCTGCCACCACCTCGGCCATGTCGGTCAGGCCCTGCAGCACCTTGTCGATGCCATCCTGGCGCAAGGTGCACATGCCGGCCGACAGTGCCGAGTGGCGGATGTCCGAGGCCGGGGCCCGGTGGCGGATGTGCTGGCGGATGGTCTCGTCGCTCATCATCAGCTCGTGGATGCCCAGGCGCCCGTGGTAGCCATGGCCATCGCATTGCTGGCAGCCCACGTGGCGCCACAGCCGCAGCGCGCCCTGGGGCCCGCCGTACTGCTGGCGCCAGCGCGCAATCTGCGCCTGGCGGCCTTCGGGGGTGTTGCCGGTGCCGCTGTCCAGGTACTGCGATGCCAGGCCCTGCAGCGTGTCCATGTCGGCCACCTGGGGTTCGCGGCAGGCAGTGCACAGGCGGCGCACCAGGCGCTGGGCAAGGATGGCGAGCAGCGAATCGGAGAAGTTGAACGGGTCCATGCCGATTTCCAGCAGCCGCGCAATGCTCTCAGGCGCCGAGTTGGTGTGCAGCGTGGACAGCACCAGGTGCCCCGTGAGCGAGGCCTCGATGGCGATGCGCGCGGTTTCCTCGTCACGCATCTCGCCGATCATGATCACGTCGGGGTCGGCGCGCAAGAAGGTGCGCATGGCGGCGGCAAAGGTCCAGCCGATGCGCGGGTTCACCTGCACCTGGCGCAGGCCCTCCTGGGTGATCTCGATGGGGTCTTCGGCCGTCCAGATCTTGCGCCCGGCGGTGTTGATGTCGTGCACCACCGAGTGCAGCGTGGTGGTCTTGCCGCAGCCCGTGGGGCCGCACACCAGCACCAGGCCGTAGCTCTTTTGCACCACGGCCCGCAGGGCCTGCAGGTTGGTGGGGCTCAGGCCGATGTTCTCCAGCGGCAGGGGCTTGGCGCCCGCCAGCAGGCGCAGCACCACGTCCTCCAGCCCGCGAGAGGTGGGCACGGTGACCACGCGCAGTTCCACCGGCGGGCCGCCAAAGCGCGCGAAGTCGATCTTGCCGTCCTGGGGCTTGCGGTGCTCCGAGATGTCCATGCCCGCCATGATCTTGATGCGCGCCACCATCGCGAAGCGGTAGCGCGCGGGCAGTTCCAGGTAGGGGGTGAGGTCGCCGTCGATGCGCAGGCGCACGCGCACGTTGCGCGGGGCGGGCTCGGTCTCGATGTGGATGTCGGAGGCGCGGTGGCTGATGGCTTCGTCGATCACCGAGTTGATGAGCCGCACCAGGGTGTTGTCCGACTCGCTGATCACGTCGGCCTGCTCGGCGTCGGCGTCCGGGGCGCTGCTGCTCAGGTTGGTCAGCAGCTCGTGTGAGGTGGCCCGGGCCCCGGGCGTGGACCCGCCCGGGGCTGCGGGCCCGGTGCGGTAGGCCTTGTGGATGGCGGGCATCAGCGTGCCCGGTGCGGCCTGCAGCGGGATGGGGCGCCGCTGGGTCAAAAAGCGCATTTCGTCCACCAGCACACGGTCCCCAGGGTCGGCCATGAGCAGCACCAGCGCATCCTCGCGCGCGATCAGCGGCAGCACGGACTCGCGCTCGGCCACGGCGCGGGGGACCAGGGCCAGGGCTGCGGCCTCGGGCGTGATGTCGCCGGGGTGCACCGTGTACTCGCCCAGCCAGGTGGCGATGACGCTGCGCAACTGCTCCTGCGTCAGGGCTCCCCGTTCCACCAGGATCTGGCCGATGAGCCGGTGCCTCCCGCTGCCGCGCTCCAGCTGCTGCGCCTGCAGCCCTTCGGACAGGGCCGGGAGGGTGAGCAGGCCCGCATGCACCAGTGCCTCGCCCAGGTGCCGCGCCTTCCCCACCGTGGGGTGGGGGTTGGAAATCTGCTGCCACAAGGCCTCTGCGCTGGGGGGGCGAAAACTGTGGGCAGGCGGGGGAGCGGAGGCAGCGGCGTCGGTCATCGGGTCAGCAGGGCCGGGTCATAGGCGGAATTCGTAGTCCACAGTGATGGGTGCGTGGTCGGAGAATTTCTCGCCTTTGTAGATGGATTCGGTGCGCGCCAGTGCCGCAAGCGTTGGGGTGGCCAGGTGGTAATCCAGCCGCCATCCGACGTTGTTGGCATAGGCCTGGCCGCGGTTGCTCCACCAGGTGTAGGCGGTGTCGGTGGCGGTCGGTTGTAACTGACGGT
>CAYXSL010000041.1:0-27583 GCA_964466605.1 uncultured Verminephrobacter sp. | reverse complement strand
GATATGCGTGCGCCGCTTCGTGCTATTGGCGGTTTCAGCAAGATGCTGTTGGACAACCACCTGCCGGGCCTCGATACCACCGGCAGGGGAATGTTCTCACGAATACTGACCAATGTCGACTGGATGGGCGAGCTGATCGATGGCCTCATCGCCCAGGGTGCGCGGGACCTCACGGTGGTCAACAACAACGCAGGCAATGCCGATCAGGGCCTGGCCGCGCTGCTCAAGGCCGGGCAGGTGCGCAAGATCATCTGCAGCTTTCCGCGCCAGGTCGATAGCTATGTGTTCGATGACCTGTATCGCAGTGGCAAGCTGGAGCTGGAACTCGTGCCGCAAGGCAACCTGGCCGAGCGCCTGCGCGCAGCGGGCGCGGGCATCGGCGCCTTCTTCTGCCCGACGGCCTACGGCACCGAGCTGGCCCGCAACGCGGACGGCTCCTGCAAAGAGACGCGCGAGATCAACGGCAAGCACTACGTGCTCGAATACCCCATCCACGGTGACGTGGCGCTGATCAAGGCCGAGCAGGGCGACCGCTGGGGCAACCTCACCTACCGCATGTCGGCGCGCAACTTTGGCCCGGTGATGGCCACTGCCGCCAAGACCACCGTTGCCACCGTGCACGAGGTGGTGGAGCTGGGCACGCTGGACCCCGAAGCCATCGTCACTCCCGGCATCTATGTGAGCCACGTGGTGAAGATCGCGCGCACTGCGACCCAGGCGGGCGGGTTCAGGAAATCAGCATGAAATTGGCACCTGCCGCCTGAGGAGCAAGCGTGAACAGCTATAAAAAACGTAGCAAAGAAGAATTGGCAAAGCGCGTGGCGCAGGACATCCACGACGGCGCCTACGTCAACCTGGGCATCGGCCAGCCCACCCTGGTGGCCAACCACATCCCGGCGGGGCGCGAAGTCATCCTGCAAAGCGAAAACGGCATCCTGGGCATGGGCCCCGCGCCGGCTGCGGGGCTGGAGGATTACGACCTCATCAACGCCGGCAAGCAGCCCGTCACGCTGCTGCCCGGCGGCGCGTACTTCCACCACGCCGACAGCTTCGCCATGATGCGCGGCGGCCACCTCGACATCTGCGTTCTGGGTGCGTTTCAGGTGTCGGCCACGGGCGACCTGGCCAACTGGAGCACGGGCGAGCCCGGCGCCATCCCCGCCGTGGGCGGTGCGATGGACCTGGCCATCGGCGCCAAGCAGACCTGGGTGATGATGGATTTGCTGACCAAGCAGGGCGCGAGCAAGATCGTGACGCAATGCAGCTACCCGCTCACCGGTGTCGCCTGCGTGAAGCGCATCTACACCGATCTGTGCACACTGGCCTGCACACCCGACGGGCTGCAGCTCATCGACACCGTGCCCGGCCTGTCGCTGGCCGAGCTGGAGCAACTGGTGGGCCTGCCCATCCGCCCCGCCGCCTGAACGAATCCACCCCCCAAGCAACGAGGAGACAAACCATGAGCACACAACGCCAAGCCTTCATCTGCGACGCGATCCGCACCCCCTTCGGCCGTTACGGCGGCGCGCTCTCCAGCGTGCGCACCGACGACCTGGGCGCCATCCCCATCAAGGCGCTGATGGAGCGCAACCCCGGCGTGGACTGGGCGGCCGTGACCGACGTGCTCTACGGCTGCGCCAACCAGGCCGGTGAAGACAACCGCAACGTGGCCCACATGGCCAGCCTGCTGGCAGGCCTGCCCATCGACGTGCCCGGCGCCACCATCAACCGCCTGTGCGGCTCGGGGCTCGACGCCGTGGGCACCGCAGCGCGCGCCATCAAGGCGGGCGAGGCAGGTCTGATGATCGCGGGCGGTGTGGAGAGCATGAGCCGCGCCCCCTTCGTGATGCCCAAGGCAGAGACGGCCTTCAGCCGCACCAACGCGGTGTATGACACCACCATCGGCTGGCGCTTCATCAACAAGCTGATGAAGGAAAAGTACGGCGTCGATTCCATGCCCGAAACCGCCGAGAACGTGGCCACCGACTTCAAGATCGAACGCGAAGCCCAGGACCAGATGGCCCTGCGCAGCCAATTGAATGCTGTGGCTGCACAGGAGGCTGGCCACTTGGCGCGCGAGATCGTGCCCGTGCACATCCCGCAAAAGAAGGGTGACGCGATCATCGTCAGCCAGGACGAGCACCCGCGTGAGACCAGCATCGAAGCGCTGGCCAAGCTCAAGGGCGTGGTGCGCCCCGATGGCACGGTGACGGCGGGCAACGCCAGCGGCGTGAACGACGGTGCCTGCGCGCTGCTGCTGGCCGACGAGGCCAATGCTGCCAAATATGGCCTCAAGCCCCGCGCCCGCGTGGTGGGCATGGCCGTGGCCGGTGTGGCGCCGCGCATCATGGGCTTCGGCCCCACGCCCGCTACGCTCAAGGTGCTGGCGCAGACGGGCCTGACCATCGACCACATGGACGTGATCGAACTGAACGAAGCCTTCGCCGCGCAGGGCCTGGCCGTGCTGCGCGCGCTAGGCATCAAGGACGACGACGCGCGCGTGAACGCCTGGGGCGGCGCCATTGCGCTGGGCCACCCGCTGGGTGCCAGCGGTGCGCGCCTGGTCACCACGGCCGTCAACCGCCTGCACGAACACGCGGGCCAGTACGCGCTGTGCACCATGTGCATCGGCGTGGGGCAGGGCATTGCCCTCATCCTGGAGCGCGTGTGACCGTGATCGAGCGCAACCCCACCCCGGTCACCGTCATCACGGGCGCGAGCAACGGCATTGGCCGCGCGATTGCCGAGGCCGTGCTGGCCCAGGGCCACGCCGTGGTCAATCTGGACTACGTGCTGCCCGGCTGGAACCACCCGCGTCTCATCTCGTACCAGGGCGACCTGACCGACGAGGCATCGACCCGCGAGCGCGCTGCCGAGATCGCCGCAAAGCACAACGTCACGGCCTTGGTGAACAACGCGGGCGCCACGCGCCCCGGCACCATCGACACCGCCACCACCGCGCAGCTCGACGACGTGGTGGGCCTGCACCTGCGTGCGCCCATGCTGCTGGTGCAGGCGTTCTTGCCCCTGCTCCGTGCCAGCGGCCAGGGCCGCATCGTCAACATGTCGTCGCGCGCCGCTTTGGGCAAGGGCGAGCGCATCGTGTACTCGGCCACCAAGGCCGGAATGATCGGCATGACACGCACGCTGGCCATGGAGCTGGGGCGTGACGGCATCACGGTCAACGCCATCGGGCCCGGCCCGATTGCCACCGAACTCTTCCGCCAGAGCAACCCCGACGGTGCGCCGCAGACGCAGCGTATCCTGAACAGCATTGCCGTGGGCCGCATGGGCACGCCCGACGACGTGGCGCGCGCGGCGCTGTTTTTCCTGTCGCCCGACAACGGTTTTGTGACCGGGCAGGTTCTGTACGTGTGTGGAGGCACCACCCTGGGAGTGGCGCCTGTTTAGCAACCTGAACTGATCTTCCCTGCCGCCCCGCAAGGGGCGCACCCCCGTTCTCGCCCGCAGGCCTTGGCGCCCGGTTGAGGCCACGGCGCGGCCGGATGCCGCGCTCGTGAGACCCATTTCATCCACCTTCCTGAAGGAGACAAACCATGAACCGTTCCATCACCACCACCCGCCGCCTCGCGCTGTCGGCCGCTGCCTGCGCCGCCATTGCCGGTGCAGGCCTGCTGGGCAGCAGCGCTGCGATGGCCCAGGCCTATCCCAGCAAGCCCGTCACCATCGTCGTGCCCTTTGCCGCAGGCGGCACCACCGACATCCTGGCCCGCATCATCGGCCAGGCGCTGACCACCGAGCTGGGCCAGTCGGTCATCGTGGACAACCGCGCGGGCGCGGGCGGCAACATCGGCGGCGCCATGGCGGCCAAGGCCCCGGCAGACGGCTACACGCTGTTCATGGGCACGGTGGGCACCCACGCCATCAACGCCAGCCTGTACAAGAAGATGCCCTTCGACCCCATCAAGGACTTCGCACCGCTGACCCGCGTGGCCAATGTGCCCAACCTGCTGGTGGCCAACCCCGCCCAGCCCTACAAGAGCGTGAAGGAGCTGATCGCCTATGCCAAGGCCAACCCCGGCAAGCTCAACTTCGGCTCCTCGGGCAACGGCAGCTCCATCCACCTGTCGGGCGAGCTGTTCAAGAGCCTGGCCAAGGTGGACATGGTGCATGTGCCTTACAAGGGCAGCGCGCCTGCCGTCACCGACCTGCTGGGCAACCAGATCGGCATCATGTTCGACAACATGCCCTCGGCCATCCAGCATGTGCGCAGCGGCAAGCTGGTGCCGATTGCCGTGACCACCGCCAAGCGCTCGCCCGAGCTGCCCAACGTGCCCACCATCGCCGAAGCCGGTGTGCCCGGCTACGAGGCCACGTCGTGGTTTGGCATGTTTGCCCCCGCTGGCACGCCTGCGCCGGTGCTGGCCAGGCTCAACGGCGCGCTGGTCAAGGTACTGAACCAGGCCGACGTGAAGAAAAAGATCAACGAGCAGGGCGCCGAGACGTACAGCGAGACGCCCGAGCAGTTTGCCGCGTTCATCCAGGCCGAATCCATCAAGTGGGGCAAGGTCGTCAAGGAATCGGGCGCCAGCCTGGACTGAGGCCTGCGGTTCAGCGGATGGCGGCGCGGGGCTTGAGCGCCCACCAGCTCAGCAGCCCCAGCGCCAGCCCCCAGCAGGCCGAGCCCAGGCCCAGCAGGCTCACATTGGAGGCCGTGACCACAAAGGTGACCAGTGCGGCCTCGCGCTCGCTGGGCTCTGCCAAAGCGCCGATCAAGCCGTTCTGGATGGCGCCCAGCAGCGCCAGCCCTGCCACGGTGCTCACCAGGGCTACTGGCAGCTGTGCAAAGGCGTAGGTGATGGCGCCCGCAAAGCTGCCCAGCAGCAGATAGAACAACCCGCAGGCCACGCCGGCCAACCAGCGCTTTTCGGGCAGCGGGTGGGCTTCTTCACCGGTGCAGATGGCGGCCGTGATGGCCGCCAGGTTGATACCGTGGGCCCCGAACGGTGCCAGCAGCAGGCTGGCCAGCCCCGTGCCCGCGATGAGCTGGTTGTTGTGGGCGGTGTAGCCCGAAGCGCGCAGCACCGCCACGCCAGGCACCTGCTGGCCGGTAAGGCACAGCAGCGCCAGCGGCACGGCGGTGCTCAGGAGGGCGGTCCACGAAAATTCTGGCGTGGTCCACACCGGCAACGCGAGCCCCCAGGCCGAGGTGGAGGTGGAGGTGTTGGCGGCCGTGGTGGCGGGCAGTACCGCTGCCTGCCCCCAGCCCAGCCCCTGCCACAGCGCCACACCCAGCAGCAAGGTGAGGGCAATGGCGTAGCGCGCCGAGCGCTGTTTGAACAGCAGGTAGCCCGCAAACATGGCCCCCACCAGCCAGGGCGCGCCCTCCACCGTGCTGCGGGCGGCACCAAAGGCGTCCACGCCAAAGCGCAGCAGGATGCCCGCCAGCATGGCCGCGCACAGGCTGCGGGGGATGTGCGCCATCAGCCGGTCAAAAACCCCCGTCCACCCAACCAGCAGCAAGGCCGCTGCCGCCAGCAGGTAGGCGCCCACCACCTGGCTGTAGGGCAGGGCCACCAGGGCGCTGGCCAGCAGCGCCGCGCCGGGCGTGTTCCAGGCGCAGACCACGGGCACGCGCTGACGCCAGCTCATCCACACACCACATACCCCGGCACCCATGGAGATAGCCCAGACCCAGGATGTGACCTGCGCCGCTGTCAGGTGCCCGGCCTGTGCGGCCTGCAGCACCAGCAGCAGGGGGCCCGCGTACGAGATCAGCACGGCCACCAGGCCCGCCACCACGGCGGGAAACAGGTCGTGGGCCGTGGCTGTCCAGCGGGTGCGAGTCGTTTCATCGTGCCGCGCCGGGGGCGCGATGGCGGGCGCGGTGCTGGCAGCGCGCGGGACAGCAGGCGCGGTGGCCGACGCTGCGCGGGTGGGGTAGGGCTGGGGCGTTGTCATGGCGCCATGGTGCCCGCAGGCCACCCGTTGGGCGGGCACAGTCTGCCCGGGGTTTATGCTGTACAGATGGCCCCGACAACATCTGTACTGCAGCACAGTTACCTGCAGCTTGCGCAGCAAGTGCGCCGCGACATCACCCTGAAGCGCTATGCGCCGGGCGAGCGCCTGCCTTCGGTGCGCGCGCTGGCTGCGGCGCAGGGCGTGAGCGTGGCCACCGTGGTGCGCTGCTACCGCCATCTGGAGGCACTGGGCGTGGTGCAGGCGCGGCACAAGTCCGGCATGTATGTCGCCGAGCCCGCCCCGGTTCGCGCTGCGCCAGGCGCAACGGACGGCGCTGGCCCCTCGGGCGCACAAGGCCTGCAGGCCCGCGTGCGGGCCGCACCCCCGCCGGTCGAGTTCGACCGGTTGGTGTCGCTGGAGCACCGCATGACCCAGCTGTATGCGCTGACCACCCAACAGCCCCTGCAGTGGGGGCTGCACCTGGCCAACGCGGCACCCGCGTGGTACCCCACCGAGGCGCTGGCCCGCATCGGCCAGCGTCTGCTGCGCAGCCAGCCCGAGATGCTGGGCGCCTACCCCACCGGCAGCGGCCTGCCCGCGCTGCGCGCCGAGCTGGCAGGCTGGATGGCGACCTATGGGCTGGATTTGCAGCCCGACGAATTGCTGGTGACCAACGGCAGCACCGAGGCGCTTAACGTGGCGCTGCGCGCCGTCACCCGGCCGGGCGATGCGGTGGTGGTGGAGTCGCCCGTGTACTTTGGCCTCCTGCAGATGCTGGGCAACCTCGGCCTGCGCGCCATCGAGCTGCCCTGCACTCCGGGCGAGGGCATGAGCCTGGAAGCGCTGGAATACGCACTGGAGCACCAGAGCGGCGTGCGCGCCGTGGTCGCCATGCCCAACTTCCAGAACCCGCTCGGCCATGTGATGCCTGACCGCAACAAGCGCCGTTTGCTGCGCCTGGTGGAGCAGCACGACCTGGCGCTGATCGAGGACGACGTGTTTGGCGATCTCTCGCACACGCCGCACCGCCCCCAGCCCGTGAAAGCCTGGGACCGCCATGGCCGCGTGATCTATTGCGGCAGCAGCAGCAAAAGCCTGGCGCCCGCGTTTCGCCTGGGCTGGACATCGGGCGGGCGCTGGCATGCGCGCATGGAGTCGCTCAAGCTCAGCACCTCGCTCGCGGCGCCGTGGCTGGAGCAGGCGGTGATGGCCGAGTTCATGCGCTCTGGCGGCTTGCAGCCCCACCTGCGCCGCTTGCGCGAGCGGCTGGCCCAGACCACGCCGCGCGCGGCCGAGGCCGTGCGCAAGCACTTTCCGGCGGGCACGCGGGTGCACAGCCCCGCCGGGGGCTGGTGGCTGTGGCTGCAGCTGCCCGAGCCCGTGGATTCGCTGGCCTTGCTGCAACGCGCGGTAGCGCAGGGCATGGCCTTCACCCCCGGTGCGCTGTTTTCCACCAGCGCCAAGTACGCCAGCTACCTGCGCCTGAACATTGCCCGCCCCTGGACGCGCGAGCTGGAACAGGCCGTGCGCCAGCTGGGGCAACTGGCCGCCGGTGTGCCATAGGTTCGGCGGGCAGATTCTTGGCACGGTTGCTCCAGAAATTTGATTAAAAATGGGGCCTACCGCGCTACCGTTATCGGTTTATTGCTATAAAAATAGAAGCATTCAGGGGTGCACGCGGTACACGCGCCCCGTCTGCGCGCCTTCCACGCTGCGCTGGTAGGCCAGTGCCACACGCGCGGCGGGCACCGGCTCGAACCCAGGGAAGAACGGCCCGTAGCTGCCCATCGACTCGGTCAGCACCGTGGGGCTGATGGCGTTGATGCGCAGGCCGCGCGGCAGCTCGATGGCGGCGGCGGCCACAAAACCTTCGATGGCCGCGTTCACCGCCGTGGCGCTGGCGCCGTTGCGGATGGGCTCGATCGACAGGATGCCCGCGGTGAGCGTGATGGAGCCGCCATCGTTCAAGTATTTCTGGCCGACCAGCGCCAGTTGCACCTGGCCCAGCAGCTTGTCCTGCAGGCCCAGGTTGAACTGCTCGGCCGTCATCTCGGCCAGCGGGCCAAAGTGCAGGTTGCCAGCGGTGCTCACAATCGCATCCACCTTGCCCACGGCCTCCAACAGTTGGGCGACCGCGCCTGGCTGCGAGAAGTCCGCACGGTGCGTGCCGCTGCTGCGGCCCACGGTGATCACGTCGTGGCGTGCGCTGAGGTTGGCCAGCACGGCCTGGCCGATGGTGCCGCTGGCGCCGATGAGAAGAATCTTGGACATGGTGTTTTCCTTGGGTGTCAAAAGGGTTGATGAGGAACTGACAGCCCGATTCTTTTGCTAATCAATCAATGCATAAAGCACCTGCAAGTTATGCTTGTGCTAACTAATGATTAGGAATTGAGTGGCTATGGACAAGCTGCGCAACATGGAAGTGATGGTGGCCGTGGTGGAGGCCGGCAGCTTTGCCGCCGCCGCGCGCCAGCTGCAGATATCCGCCGTGATGGTGGGCAAGCACATCCAGCAGCTCGAAGCCCACCTGGGTGCGCGCCTGTTCCAGCGCAGCACGCGCCAGAACAGCCTGACCGAGGTGGGCGCAGCGTTCTACGAAGACAGCAAGCGTGTGCTGGAGCAGGTGCGCTGGGCCGAGTCCGCCGTGGAGCGCAGCCGTGCCGTGCCGCAGGGCCTGCTGCGGGTGAGCGCGCCCTTCACCCTGGGCAGCCATGTCATTGCACCGCTGGTAGCCGACTTCCTGATGCGCCATGAGCAGGTGCGTGTGGACCTGCAGCTCACCGACAGCGTGGTGGACCTGGCGGGTGACGGGCTTGATGCGGCCGTGCGCATTGGCCACGTGGTGGACGAAGGGCTGGTGGCGCGCCCGCTGCGCCCCTACCGCATGGTGATTGCGGCCACGCCCGCCTATCTGTTGCGCCATGGCACGCCCCGGGGCGCGGCCGACCTGGCGCATCACCAGTGCCTGAGCCACTCGGTATGGCAGCGCCGGGTGGAATGGACGCTGCGCGAAGGCGACACGGAATTCTTCTGGCCCGAACAGGCGCGCCTGGTCTGCAACCAGGGCGACGGCCTGCGCCAGGCGGCGCTGCGCGGCCTGGGCCTCATCATGCAGCCCGAGGTGCTGCTGGCCGACGACCTGGCCAGCGGTGCGCTGGTGCCGGTGATGCAGCACTGCCTGCCCGCGCCGCGCCCCGTGCACCTGGTGTATGCGCCCGACCGGCGGCAGCTGCCCAAGCTGGCGCGGTTTGTGGAGTTTGTGGTGGGGGCGCTGGGCGTGGATAGCCGCTGACTGAGCTAGCGTGCAAGACCGCACTAGACGGCAGCAGGCTCAGCAAAATGCCTTGCGCTGGTGCTTGAGCGCATCGCGGTCGATGCTCGCCGCGAGCTGTTCCATGTCAGCCGCGCAGACGCCGTGCTGCGCAAAATGCAGCGGCCAGTGCTCTACCGCGTGAGCAACCTCCTGAATCAGCGCGATGGCCCGGGCGCGGGTGATACCGAATTCGCTCAGGTCGGTGAGTGCGTTGTCCAGCGTGGACTGCGCGCCGTGCCGGCCCACGGCCATGGCCTGGTAGCCCATGTTTTGCAGCGTGGGCACCACGTCGAATGCGGGGGCCAAGTCGTAGTAGCCGTCAAAACCCAGGCGCAGGCAGTGGTTGCGCTCGTGGTCGTCGGTGTTGTCGATGAGGATGTTGAACACCATGCGCCGAAACAGCTCTTCGCGCAGGGCTTTTTGCCGGTCGGGGTGCGCCTGGCGCAGCAGCACGGTGGCCAGTGCGCCGTAGCTTTCGGCCAGGCCCGCCGCAGCCAGCGCCGTCTTGGCTGATATGCAGTGCACGCGCAGGTTCAGGGCGCCCATTTGCACCCGGTCAAACCGCTGGATGGTCAGCGCATGGCGCTGCGGCCCCCGGCCCGGCCGTGATGGGATGGGCAGCACGCCCGTGGCCGCCACCTGGATGCCCGCCCGGGCCGCCAGCGTCATGGTGGCGTGCTCGATGAGGGGCGTGTCCACCGTGTCGTCCAGCTCGCTGAACTTGATCACGCAGGGCCCGCTGTCGGTTTGCAGCAGCGCCTTGGGCCGGGCCCCGCCCAGTGTCACACCGGGCTGCACCAGCCGCTGGATCTCGGGCGTGACCGGGGCTTGCGTCTGCACGTCTTCCACGGCCCGCACCATGGCCTGCAGATCGCGCAGTTGCGGATAGGGCCCGATGCGGCGGGGAATGTAGTGGTCGGCCGATGTGGAGATGCCCAAGGCGCCAAAGCGGTCGTCACCCGCGAACAGCAGCATCTCCAGAATCGACAGGCGCGCGGGGCGGTCGATATGGCGGATGATGCGCTCGCCCCAGCGGTCGGGGCGCGCGTCGTCAATCGCGCCGGGCGCGCTGTCTTTTTGGCCCGCGCTGAACATCTGGCCTGCGATCAGGGGCAGGTCTTCGCTCAGCGCAAACTGCCACCAGTCTGCTGCGTAGCCGAAGGTGGCGCAGTTGGGCACCAGCTGCGACAGGCCCACAGCCCCGGTCAGCACGGGCTGGGCGGGGTTGACCAGCGTCCAGACATACAGCGTGTCTTGCGGCACGTAGGAGCGCGGTGTGACCTGCGGCGCGTTGGGCTGCAGGCTCATGGCTGCGCTTTCTTGTGGCCCGCGATCAGTGCGGCCAGGCCTGCTGCCGTGCTGTTGGGCTGGCGCTCGGGGGCGCCGAGCCCTGCGACTTGCAGGGCTTGCTGGATCTGTTTCTCGTGGTCTGACCCGGCGCCCTTCTCAGTCGCCTTCTGTGTGGCCTTCTGTGTGGCCTTCTGAGTGGCCTTTTTTGTGGCGTCCGAAGAATCTGTTCCGATGAAGGAGCCCTCTGCCTCTCTCGCAAGGTGTGCGGCCCCAGAGGGCGTAGGCACATGGGCGTTTGCAAAGGGTGACAAGGCAACAGGCCTGGTGTTGCTGGCTCCCGTGTTTGCGCCTTTCTGCACCGCAGCCCGTGCGGTGGGCCGGGGCCGGGCTCTCGCCACCTCCTGCTCCAGCGATGCGAGGTCGTTCTGCGGCGCAATCAGGTCGGCCAGCCCTTGGGCCTGGTTGATGAGCCACATGCACATCACATACGACGCCATGGACACCGACGGGTCGCCGCGCTCGATGCGCGCCATGGTGGGCTGCGAAACGCCCAGCCGCTGGGCCCACTGGGCCTGGGTTTCCTTGCGGCGCTTGCGTGCAATCACGATGTTCTGCGCGAGCAACGCAATCTGCTGAAGAACCGCCTGGGGGTAGTCAGTGGGCTTGGTGTTTTGGGATGGCATTCATAGATGTTAGTTCAATATATGGTTTTTGAACATCTATGAATTAATTGTGGTTCTCAGAAGAGGTGGGGCTGAATGGTGTTGATTATTTATAGATATGCGATAAATTTCCGAAAACGCATATCTATGAATTGGCAAGAGCGGCCAGTGTGACGATGCGACCAGGGGGGGCATCAGCACAAGGGCACATTGACGCGCGCTGCAATGCAGAGCCTGCGGGGCTTACTCCACCGCGTTGCTGGGCACCGCAGGCCCGATCTTGAACACCCCGCTCACCCGCGCACAGGGCACGCCATCGGCCGTGACCAGGCCTTGCGCAAACACCAGCGAGCGCGTGACGCGCAGCGGCTCGGCCTCGCCCTGCACCCAGGCGCCCAGCGGGGCGGGGGCCAGGTAGTCGATCTGCAGGCTGATGGTGGGCAGAAAACGGTCGGCCACCTGGTCGCTTTTGCGGTGCACCGACAGCGGCAGCAGCATGTCGCAAAAGCTGGCCATCATGCCGCCGTGCAGGTTGTGCATGGGGTTCACATGGCGGCGCTCCACGCGAAAGCCGAACTGCACCACGCTGCCCTCGTGGCGCAGGTAGAGCGGGCCGTTGTGCTGGATGAACGGGCCGCCGGACTGCAGCGGCGCAAAGCCCGGTGGGATCTCGGCGTGGCTGCTCATGCGCGGGCCTCCTTTTCCACATCCTGCGCAAAGCTGGCGCCCTCCAGGCGGCTGTGGGTGGCGCCGTCCTCGGGCAGCCAGCCGCTGTACACCGTGCGGAAGTCCGCCACGATCTGCGCCAGCGGCATGTCGTCGAACGCTCCGCGCTGGTGCACGTATTCCATGTGGCGCGCGCCGGATTTGTCGAAAGGGTGGTAGATCGAATCGTTTTCGCCATCGAACTCCAGCGGCAGCAGCCCAAAGCGCTCGCACAGCTCGATGTTGAACGCGGGCGTGGCCTTGCGCCAGGCGCCGTCGAGCCAGATGTCGGTGTAGCCGTGCCAGATGAAGAGGTCGGTCTTCATGGTCTCGCGCATGCGCTCGGTGCTGAGGTGGTTGCGCACATCGGCAAACCCCATGCGCGCCGGGATGCCCGCCGCACGGCACGCGGCCGTCAGCAGCGCAGCCTTGGGCACACACCAGCCATGGCCGTTGGCCAGCACGCTGCTGGCCGCCATGCCCTGGGGCGAGAGGTCGATGCGGTACGGGTCGTAGCGAAAGCCGTCGCGCACGGCCAGGTACAGGGCCACGGCGCGCTCGCGGTCGGTGGCGCCGTGCGCGTGTTGGGCGGCAAAGGCCTGGATGGAAGGTGCGTCGCTGTCGATAAGGGCCGTGGCACGCAGGTGGGCGGGCGTGGGGGGGCTGGTCATGGGCGGGTGTCTCCTGCAGTCTGTCGGGAATCAGTGTGTGGCTTCTGTGCGCGGGATGCTGTCACGGGTGCGCCAGCTTCTGCCGTAGACGGCGCATGGCCCCGTCACACCCGCCACGCAGGCAGTTCCCAGTTGCGCCACAGCGCCAGGCCGCGCAGCCCGGCCGTGAGCAGCACGCAGACCATCAGCGGTGCCCAGTCGGGCGCCTGCAGATGGCGCAGGGCCACGTCGGCCCAGCCACCGGCAAAGGCGCACAGGGCATACGGCCGGTGGTCGCTGAAGGCCTGGGGTACCTCGTTGCACAGCACGTCGCGCAGCACGCCGCCGAACACGCCGGTGGTCACCCCCATCATCACGCTGATGATGGGGGGCATGCCGATGGCGGTGGCAATGTCCACGCCCACGGCAGCAAACAGGCCCAGGCCGATGGCGTCGGGCAGCAGCATGGCGCGCTCGGTGGGCTTGAAGTGGCGCTGGCGCATGAACAGCATGGCGCCCACGCACAGCGCCAGGATGCCCCAGACAAAACCCGTGTGGCGCACCCAGAAGAAGGGCCGCTGGTCCAGCAGCAGGTCGCGCAGCGTGCCGCCACCGAACGCTGCCACAAAGGCCACCACACACACGCCCACCACGTCCAGCCGCTTGCGCGCGGCGGCGATCACGCCCGACAGCGCAAAGGCCACGGTGGCGGCCACTTCCAGAAGAAAGCGCAGGGTGTGCACCCAGGGGGCGTCGAGCAACTGGTCCATGGGCGCGATTGTGCCGTGGGCCGCTCGCGGCGGCTGGCACAACGCTAAGTGCAATTGCTATAAAAATAATAGCTATTGGGGTATGGTGGTCGCGCGCAGAGGCCTGTTTTTTCTCAAATATCGGGTCCGCTCCACACGCACAGAGGCGCCTGGCGCAGCGCCCACCCCGCCCTTCCTACGCCCGCACCAGCAGCCAGCCCAGTGCCACCACACAACCCGCGCAGCCCAGCGCCCCCAGGCGCGGCGCCCAGCGCTGTGCCGCCTGTGGCCACAGGTTCATGGCCAGCACCAGCAGCCAGCCCAGGGCCATCCAGGCGGCAACGACCAGTGCCACGCCCGCCGTGGGTCCGGCCGCTGCAATGGCGGCCACGGTCTGCAGCGCGAGTGTGCCCAGCACAACGGCCCAGGCCCGGATGCGGTCCGGGGTGCCGTCGCCCCAGGCGCGGGTGGGCACGGACCGCGCCCAGTGGGTCAGGCCGATCAGCGAGGCCAGCGCGGCGCAGGCGCCAATGAGTTCGGCGGTCATGCGGCCCCCGAGGTGTGGCGGTGGCGGGGCTGCGCTGCCTGCCGCCGCAGCGCCCGCAGCAGGTGCAGCCGCCGCAGCAGCGGCGCGCCAGCGGCCGCCATGCACAGGGCTGCTGCGGCCGCCCACTGCCACAGCCCCGCCTTGGCCGCCAGGCCGCCATAGGCCAGCGCGGCCAGCAGCCACAGCGCGGCTGCGGTGCGGGGGGCCCAGTGGCGCAGGGTGGCGGCGGGCAGGGCCACCAACATCGCGAGCAGCAGGCCCAGCATGCCCGACGAGCGCGCGGGCTCGGTCGCCACGATGTGCGCCAGGCGGAACGACTCCACCGCCAGCACACCGCTCAGCCAGAACGGCCCGTGGGCCAGCACCACACCACGGCCCCAGCCGCGCGGATGCCAGCGGCGGCGGGCCATGGCGGGATGTGTTTTGGTGCCAGCGGTGGCCAACGCATGGTGCGCTGCCTTGCGCCGGGGCGCCTGCACCCGCTGGGGGCCGATAAAGGCAGCGATGCCCGCGCAGGCCAGGCCCACGGCAACCAGGCTGGCGCACATGGCAGGCGCCAGCGCGCTGCCCAGCACCAGGCCCGTGATGCCCGCCAGGGCCAGCAGGCCGCCCGCGCCGCCCAGCGCCACGCGCCACAGCGCCAGCGTGCGCAGCGCCCACGCAGCCAGGGCCGACAGCAGCAGCCACACGCCGATGAGTGCCCACACCGCCCACACGGGCCGCTGCGCCAGCGAAGGCAGGCCCGCAGGCCCCCACAGGTGCACAAACACCGCCACGATGAGCGCGGCGGGCGTGGTGGCGTGCAGGGCCAGGAAGAAACGTTGCATGGTGGGCTGAGCTGCGAAACTGTGACGCTGTGAAGGAAGGGCGCTTGGCGTGGTTGTCAGCCAGCAGCCGCGGCGCCACCCGCAGCGCCCTGCGCCGCCTCGGCCTCGCGCCTGCGCTGCTGGCGCGCATCCAGCCAGATCAGCGTGCCCGAGATGGACAAAAAAGCGGGCGTCATGCCCAGAAAGAAGTACAGCCACTTGAGCGCCAGCCCACCAAAGTCGCCAAAGTGCAGCGGCTCCATCAGGCTGTTGACCAGCGACCAGAAGCCTGCTGTGCGCGGGTCGTGCACCTTTTTCGGCGCGCCGGTGGCGGCATGGATGTCCACCCGCGCGGTGCTGGCCAGGTGGCCCTGCAGGTTGCCGGTGAAACCCACCTCGGCTGCACTGCTGCCCCAGCGGCGCAGGGATACATAACGCGCCTCCAGCCCCGGCACAGCTTGCTGGGCTGTGGCATACAGCGCATCCAGCGACTGCATGGGCACGGGCTCTGCGGCATCGCCAGCGGCCTTGCGTGCGGGCTTGGGGGCGGTGGCGTCGGCGCTGCTGGTGGAGGTCGTCACGTACTTGTAGCCCTGCTCAAACAGCGGCGCCAGCCCCATCCATGCGCCCGTGGCCGCGATCAGGATGTGAAAGCCCAGCCCCCAGATGCCCGCAGACTTGTGCAGGTCCGACATCACCACCCGAAAGCTGCGGCCCCAGCGCTGGGTGAACAGCTCGGCCAGGATCTTGCGGTGGATGACGATGCCCGTGGCAATCAGCACCAGCATGGCCATGCCGAGGAAGCCCACGATCCAGCGTGGCCCGAAGAACAGGAACACATGCAGCATGCGCAGGTACTGGCCCAGCTGGCTGTCCACCGGGCCCACCACGGCGCCCGTGTCGGAGCGCAAGGCCACCTTGGTGCGTGTGCTGGCTGGGGCCCCGGGCTCGCGCACAAAGGCGAAGTAGCTCGGGTTGACCGCGTCGGGCAGCGCAATGGTTTCCACGGTCGCACCGGGGTAGCGTGTCTGCAGCTGGGTCAGCACCGCGTCGAGCGAGGCAGGCTTGTCAGTGCGCGGCAGCTGGGCCAGCGACGGGTTGGCCCACAGGTCGATCTCGTTCTTGAACACCACCACCGCGCCCGAGAAGCACACGATGAACATCAGCAAGCCCGTGACGATGCCCGCCCAGGAGTGCAGGGTGAAGAGGCGGTTGAGCGTGCGCTGGCTGGTCATTTTGGCTGTGCATTCGCGGCTATGGGCGTGGGCCTGGATGCAGTCCCCACCGTTCGGGCTGAGCCTGTCGAAGCCAGGGCTCGCTGCGCAGGACCCTGCGACAAGCTCAGGGCGAACGGGGGCGGGAAAAAGGCAGGGCCACGCACAACGTCGATCAGAAGAAGTACGTCACGCCCAGGCTGAAGTTGCGCGGCAGCGAGGGCGACACCACGTTGGCGTTGATCGCGCCGTCGTAGTACGCCTTGTTGAAAACGTTCTTCACGCCGGCCGTCACGCGGTAGTTGTCGCCTGCGTAGCTGATGGACGCATCGGCCACCACATACGACGGCAGCGTGAAGGGGTACGAGCCGATCTGCTCGCTCACATAACGCCCGCCCGCGCCCAGCGTGATGCGCGGGTACTGCGGCAGCTTGTAGGTGGCCCAGGCCGTGAGCGTGTGGCGCGGCGTGAGCAGCAGCGGCTTGCCCACGATGGCGGCATTGGTGTCGCGCGTGACCTGGGTCTGCGTGTAGGTGTAGGCGCTGGTCAGCTTCCAGCCGTTCTTCAGGTCCGCGCCCAGCTCCATCTCCAGCCCGCGTGCGCGCTGCTGGCCGGTCTGCACGCTAAAACCGGTGTTCGCCGGGTCGGCGGTGGTCACGTTCTCGCGCACCAGGTCGAACACCGCGAGCGCGCCGGTGATCTGGCCGTTGGGCGATTCGTACTTCACGCCCGCCTCCCACTGTTTGCCCGTCTCGGGCACGAAGGGCGATCCTGCAAAGGTCAGGCCCGACTGAGGCAGAAAGGACTCGCCATAGCTGCCGTACGCTGCCCAGCCGGGCTTGAACTCGTACACCAGCCCGGCCGACAGCGTGGTGGCGCTGTCCTTCTGGCGCGTCTGCGTTTTGGCCACGCGGTTGTTCGTGTCGTTGGTAGACCAGTCGCGCCGCAGGCCCACCAGGGCCGTCCAGCCCTTGCCAAATTTGATCTGATCCTGCGCATACAGCCCGGCCACGGTGAGCTTGGCGGGGGCGTCGCTGGTCAGCGCCTCGGGGCAGGTGGCCTGCATTCCGTAGACCGGGGCGAACAGGTCCAGCGCGCCGATGCGGCAGGTGCGGCTGGCCAGCAGGTTGTGGCCGCTGCGCACATCCAGGCCCGTGACCAGCTGGTGGCGTGCACCCAGCGCCTCGAAGCGCGTGAGCAGCGAGGTGTCCGTGGCCAGCAAGTCGTAGTCCATGTACTGGCGCGATGCCTGGCGGTTCTGCAACCGCTGGTTGGCCTGCAGTGCCAGGTTGGAGACAAAGTTGCCCGTGCCCTTCTCGGTCTCGTAGCGCACGTTCTGGCGGAAGGTCATCGCATCCGACACCTTGTGCTCCAGCGCATAGCCCAGCGAGGTGGTCTCGACGTCGTAGGGGCCAAAGGCCGGATCGCCCGTGAACATCGTGCGCGGCAGCGTGCCATTGCGGTTGGGCAGCACCGTGCCATAGGGCGTGATGCCCTGCTGGCGCAGCCACTCGCTCTGGCTGTAGGTGGCAAACAGCACCAGGTCGGTCTGCGCACCCAGGTCGATGGACAGCGACGGTGCAAACCAGCGTTCCTTGCGGTAGACGAACTGCGTGGGGTCGTCGGCGTTCGACACCTGAGCATTGATGCGCAGCGCCGTCTTCCCTGATTCGGACAGCGGCCGGTTGATGTCGGCCTGCAGCGTGCGCTGGCCAAAGCTGCCCACCTCCACACCGACTTCGTTGATCGCTTCCTTCTTGGGCCGCTTGCTCACCGCGTTGACGATGCCGCCGGGCTGCACCTGGCCGTAGAGCACCGAGGCCGAGCCCTTGAGCACCTCGAACCGCTCGTAGCCATAGGGCTGCAGCTTGGTCCACATGCCGGGGCTTTGCACCAGGCCGTCGATCAGGATCGATTCGGAGGAGCGAAAGCCCCGGATGTTGAGGTCGTCAAACCCGCGGCGCCCAAAGTTGACCGGGCTCACGCCCGCCACGGTCTGCAGCGCCTGCTGCATGTTCACGATCTGCCGAGACTCCATCTGTTCGCGCGTGACCACGCTGACGGACTGCGGCGTCTCCAGCCGCCGCATGGGCGCCTTGCCGGCCGTCTGCGCCTCGACAGGCGCAAAGCCCATGTCTTTTTCGGTGCTGGCGTTGATGCGGACTTCCTGGAGCTGGGGAGCGGCCGTTGCCGCGTCTGCTGCCGGTGTGCTGGCCTGTTGTGCGATGGCAGCTTGGGCGAGGCACAGAGCCAGCGGGGTCAGGGTGAAGAGGCTGGCCGCGCGGATGGATAGCAAGCGCGCGGCGTGCGCGGAGCGCAGGGGCTGAGAAGGCATGGGGGTCCCGATGAAGGTGAGCGGACAACAAACGCTGGGGCGCTGGCTCACGTTACAGAGGGACGTTGGCTGGCGGGAGGTTGCGAATTGTAATGCGAATGGTTATCGTTTGAAATTTGGCAATGAGGCGACTGAAGTCCGGTCTCCGAGGCTAGACTTCTGCTATCGGCCAGAAGCGGACTTCTTATGCCCACATATCGACCATCAACATTTCTCGAAGCTGTGCAGGTGGGCCTGTCAGTCATGACGCCGGAGCAACGCCTTGAGTTCAAGCAGGCGGGCTTTTATGCTGACCCTCACACCAAGTACAAGACGGATTTCGACTGGTGCGTTGCTAAGGCTGTAGGCCTAGCTGACGACCGAAACGACCCGCTGCTGCAAGATGTTGCGTTGACCCGCGCGGGAGATTTGCACTTCCTGGAAGTTGTGGATGGCCGAAGCACTCCCCAGGGAGCACTGCGGGTTGTGATGAGTGGGATTGCTGCCCGCTTGAAGAATTCAGACTAGGTCCGCTTTGGGCCCATATCGGTAGTTGTTTTACGCCCCAAAACCAAGTCTTGCGGTGTCAAGCGCCCAGATTTTTGACGTATCGATTGGGCGTGGTGTGCGGGATGCCGGTGGGCCAGCATCGATGCGCCGCTTTGTTGAGCTGGTCACCCCCTGCAGATGCGTTTTCTGTAGCTCTCCGCGCTGCTGGAGGATTTTTGCTATCGAATCTATAGCTAATAAGGCATGATGGTAGCGCGCAGGAGCCTATTTTTTATCCAATTTCTGAATGTGGGCGGCCCCATCGCCGTCTTCGGCACCCCCCACCCCGCCATACCCCGGGTACTCTGCCCCCGCCGCGTTCAGCGCCGCACTCTCCTGCCGCTCCCGCGCCATCTGCTCCGCAAACTGGTTGCGGCCTTCGCGCGCCACGGCGATGAACTTAGCGCGGTCCTTGTGGTGCGGGTACATGCGGTCGGCCAGCGCGATGTTGTGGGTGCGAAAGCGCTGGGTGATGGCGGTGGCTTGCGCGGGGGGCAGGCCCATCAGCTCCAGCACCGTGTGGGCGCTTTGCAGGCTGGACTCGAACAGTTCGCGCTGCACCAGGGTCACGCCCAGGTCGCGCAGCTTGTTCCAGTGCGTCACGTCGCGCGCGCGGGCCACGACCTGCAGGTGGGGGAAGTGCTCACGCGCCAGCTTGGCGATTTGCAGGGACTGCTCGGCGTCGTCCACGGCCACCACCAGGATGCGCGCGTGTTCGGCCCCGGCGATGCGCAGCAGGTCGAGCCGCGTGGCGTCGCCGTAGAACACGCGGTAGCCGAAGGTGCGGGCCACTTCCAGCATGTCCACGCTGTGGTCCAGCACGGTGGTGGGGATGCCCTGGGCCAGCAGCACGCGCGAGACGATCTGCCCGTAGCGGCCGAAGCCCGCGATGATGATGGGCGCTTCTTGCGGCTCGGAGATTTCTTCGGCCTCGGGCTTGGCGGTTTGGAGCTGGGCATAGCGGCGCAGCAGCACACGGTCCATCACCACCAGCAGCAGCGGGCTGATCAGCATCGACAGTGCGACGGCGCCAATCAGCAGCGAGGCGGTTTCGGCCGGGAACACGCTGGCGCCCGCAGCGGCCTGGAACACCACAAACGCAAACTCGCCGCCCTGGGCCAGCAGCAGGGTGAAGACGGGGCGCTCCTGGTAGGGGATCTCGACCACCTTGGCCAGGGTGTAGATGACCACAGCCTTGGCCGCCAGAAAGCCGACCAGGATGGCGGCCATGAGCCCGGGCGAGCGCAGGATCACGCCGAAGTCGATGCTCATGCCCACGGCGATGAAGAACAGCCCGAGCAGCAGGCCCTTGAAGGGCTCGATGTCGGCCTCCAGCTCGCGCCGGTATTCGCTGTCGGCCAGCAGCACACCGGCAAGGAAGGCACCCAGCGCCATCGACAGGCCCACCAGCACCATCAGGTAGGCAATGCCCACTACCAGCAGCAGCGCGGCGGCAGTGAAGATTTCGGGGGTGTTGCTCCTGGCAATCCAGCGCAGCACGGGGCGCAGCAGCAGGCGCCCGCCGAGGATGATGGCGGCGATCACGCCGACGATCTTGAGCACCTCCAGCACCATCTCACCCGGCGAGTGGCCCGCCCCGTCGCCTGCGGCAGCGCCCAGCACCGGCAGCAGCGCCAGGATGGGGATGGCCGCCACGTCCTGGAACAGCAGGATCGAAAAACCTGCCTGCCCGCTTTGTGTGCGCATGAGGTTGCGCTCGGCCAGCACCTGCAGCGCAATCGCCGTGGACGACAGCGCCAGGCCCAGGGCGCCCACCAGGCTCACGCGCCAGGGCAGGCCGGCCAGCGCGCCCAGCGCAAACAGCACGGCCGCGCAGCACAGCACCTGGGCCGTGCCGGTGCCGAAGATGGGGCGGCGCAGCGCCCACAGGCGGCTGGGCTGCAGCTCCAGCCCGACGAGAAACAGCATGAGCACCACGCCGAACTCGGCAAAGTGCAGGATGTCCTGCACGTTGCTCACCAGCCCCAGGCCCCAGGGCCCGATAGCGATGCCCGCCGCCAGGTAGCCAATGATGGCGCCCAGGCCCAGCGCCTTGGCAATGGGCACGGCCAGCACGGCGGCGGTGAGGTACAGAAAACCGTAGGTGAGCCAGGTGGGGGCGTGTTCCATAGAGAGTCAGAAGGCGATGCAGGCGGTGGCGTGGGGCTGTCAGGATTCTGGCATTGCCGCAGCGCTTGGGGCGCGCGCGCGAGGTGCGCGATGCTTGTGCTTCACTTTTAATAGCTTGTGAGGCAATAGGGTCGCGCGGTAGAGGCCATTTTTATGCAATAAACCATGGCTGACCTGTGGAGGCGTTGTTAAGATGCGTGCCCTTCTTCGCACACAGGCACGGTGACCCATGGACTTGCAGACTTGGCTGGCTTTTTTTGCGGCATCGTGCCTGATTGCGGTGTCGCCGGGTTCGGGTGCGGTGCTGTCGATGAGCCATGGCCTGTCGTTCGGCGTGCGCAAGACGGGCGCCACCATTCTGGGCCTGCAGCTGGGCCTGCTGCTGATCCTGCTGATTGCCGGGGCGGGCGTGGGCTCGCTGCTGCTGGCGTCCGAGGTGGCGTTCAGTGTGGTCAAGGTGCTGGGCGCCTGCTACCTGATCTATGTGGGTTTCAACCAGTGGCGCGCGGGCGATGCGCCCATCGCGCAGGGCGACGCGCACGAGGCTGCTGGCACCTGGCAAAAGCGCTGCCTCACCGGCTTTCTGACCAACGCCACCAACCCCAAGGGCATCATCTTCATGGTGGCCGTGCTGCCCCAGTTCATGACCGACACGCGCCCGCTGTGGACGCAACTGCTGGTGATGGCCGCCACCACCGTCACGGTGGACGTGGTGGTGATGCACGGCTACGCTTTTGGGGCCAGCGCGCTGCGCCGCCTGATGCGCAGCGCCCGCGCCGTGCGCGCGCAAAACCGCGTGTTTGGCGGCTTGCTGATGGCGGTGGGGGCAGGGCTGTTCTTCGTCAAGCGCGGCGGCCAGCACGCCTGAGGGCGTGTCGGCAGCGCGCAGAAAGTGCCTTTTTGCTCTTGATTTGATAGCATGAAGCGCTTGCCCATCAGGCGCAGAGGGCTTATTTGGCTTGTATTTTTCATGGACCTGCAGATTCCAAGGAGCTTGTCATGCCAGTAGTTGTTGTCGCCAACCCGAAGGGCGGCGTGGGCAAGTCCACGCTGTCCACCAACATCGCGGGCTACTTTGCCAGCCAGGGCCATCCCGTGATCCTGGGCGACACCGACCGGCAGGAATCCGCCCGGCTCTGGCTGGGCCTGCGCCCCCCGGCCGCGCGCGCGATTGGCGGTTGGGACACCAGCTCGGACGTGATCAGCCGCCCGCCCAAGGGCACGACGCATGCGGTGCTCGACACGCCCGCCGGGCTGCACGGCTGGCGCCTGAACGATGTGCTCAAGCTGGCCGACAAGATCATCGTGCCGCTGCAGCCCAGCGTGTTCGACATCTTTGCCACGCGCAGCTTTCTGGACCAGCTGGCCGAGCACCGCCGGGCCGAGGGCGTGCAGATCGGCATCGTCGGCATGCGCGTGGATGCCCGCACCAAGGCGGCCGAGCAGCTGCACCACTTTGTGGACAGCCTCGGCTTCCCCGTGCTGGGCTACCTGCGCGACACGCAGAACTATGTGCACCTGGCGGCGCATGGCCTCACGCTGTTTGACGTGGCCCCGGGCCGCGTGGCGCGCGACCTGGAGCAGTGGCAGGGCATCTGTGCGTGGCTCAATTCTTGAAGGACAGCGTGAAGCACAACCCACCACCAGCCCCCCGGGAAAACACCTGTCACGCGGCAGACAAGGCGCGCCGGGGCGCAGGGCTACATTGCAGCGATGAAAATCTTCCGCTCTTACTCCGAAGTCAGCGCCTGCGTAGGCCAGGAGGTCGCCGTGACCGACTGGATCACCATCACGCAGGAACAGGTCAACCTGTTTGCCCAGGCCACGGGCGACCACCAGTGGATCCATGTGGACCCCGAGCGGGCCAAGGCCGGGCCGTTTGGCGCGCCGATTGCGCACGGGTTTCTCACGCTGTCGCTGATTCCGCAGTTCTTCGAGACGGGCCTGACCATCGAGGGTGCACGCATGGGCGTGAACTACGGGCTCAACAAGGTGCGGTTCACGGCGCCCGTGCCGGTGGGCAGCCGCCTGCGCGCACGCCTCACGCTGCAGGCGGCCGAGCCGGTGGCGCCCGATGGCATGCAGATGACCTGGCTCGTCACCGTGGAGCGCGAGGGCAGCGACAAGCCGGTGTGTGTGGCCGAGTCTTTGGCGCGCAATTTCGGCGCCCCGGCGTAGCAGGACAACCCCCTGAGCGGCTGCGCCGCTTCCCCTTTCTCTCGAATGGCTGCGCCATTTGGGAAGGGGGACGCCGCCAGCGCACGCAAGGGGAGCGCCGCTGCTCAGCCTGGGCGGCCTTTGCGCGGCGGTCGCTGGCCTGGATCCCGCGTGTTCCACGGACTGTGTTCTCGTTAGATGCTCGTGTTTTTGGGCAGGAGGCTTGAACCATGGACCGCCTGCAAGCCATGAAAATTTTCGAGCGCGTGGTGGAAGAGGGCGGCTTTGCCGCCGCCGCCCGTGCCATGGACATGTCGCCCCCCGTGGTCACCCGCATGGTGGCCGAGCTGGAGCAGCACCTGGGCACGCGCCTGCTGCAGCGCACGACCCGCAAGCTGGCGCTTACCGACGCGGGCGAGTCCTACCTGCAGCGCGTGCGCGCCATCCTGCACGAGATAGACGACGCCGAGGCCGCTGCGGCCGCCAGCACGCGCGACCTGCGCGGCACCATCCGCATCGTGGCGGCGCCGGTGCTGGCCACCAACTTCCTCGCGCCCATGGTGGCGCTGTGGCATGCCCGCCACCCCAAGCTGATGCTGGACATCAGCATGGACGCCTATGCATCCAGCCGCGTGGACGAGTTCGACGTGACCATCATGGTGATGGGGGAGGACTTCGACGCCAACATCGTCGCGCGCTCACTGGTGCAGGGCGAGGCCATCGTGGTGGCGTCACCCGACTACCTGAAGCGCCGGGGCACCCCGCGCGAGCCGCAGGATCTGGTGAACCACGACTACCTGCGGGACTCCAGCGCGCCCGTGCGCGCGCAGATGGGCCCGGGCCGCAAGCTGCGTCTGCAGTCGCTGCGGGCCGATGTACCCGACGAGGAGGTGGACGCGCCTGCCGTGCTGCAGTCGGTCAGCACCGAGCTGCTGATGCGCGCCGCCGTGGACGGGGCGGGCGTGGCCGTCACCTCGCGCCTGCTGGCCGAGGAGCACCTGGCCCGGGGTGAGCTGGTGCACATCCTGCCGGACTGGATTTTTTCCCGCTACACGATCTACGCGGCGCTGCCCTCGGGCCGCATGCTGCCTGCGCGCACGCGGGTGTTTCTGGACTTCCTGACCGAGCAGGTGCCGCTGGCCATGGCCGACAAGCGCGGCCAGTTCAGCTGAGCTGCGCGAACCCGCTGATGATGGTGCCTTCGGGCTCGGCCGTGATCTGGCCGTCGGGCATGGCAAAGCTGTTCTGGCGCCAGGCCTCGAACACCGTCACCGCCACGGCGTTGGACAGATTCAGGCTGCGCTGGCCTTCCACCATGGGCAGGCGCAGGCGCTGGGCGGGGGGAAAGCTCTCTCGCAATGCGGCGGGCAGCCCCCGGGTTTCGGCGCCAAACACCAGCCAGTCGCCCGGCAGGAAGCAGGTGGAGAACACCGGCTGCGAGGCGTGTGTGGTCATGGCGAACATGCGCGTGGGGTCGGGTTGCGCGTCGCGCAAAAAGGCCGTCCAGCCGCTGTGGCGCAGCACCCGGGTGTATTCGTGGTAGTCCAGCCCCGCACGGCGCATCAGCCGGTCCTCCATCGAGAACCCCAGCGGCTCGATCAGGTGCAGCGTGCAACCCGTGTTGGCCGCCAGGCGAATGATGTTGCCGGTGTTGGGCGGGATTTCGGGCTCGACGAGGACGATGTGGAACATGTCCGCTATTGTCTTCGCCCTGGATGTGAGTTGAGCAACCGCTCGTAATCAAAAGTATCCCGCCTGGCAGGCGCCCGGGCAATGCGCGGCGCCCGCTGCGGTGTGCCTACTCCAGCGCCGTACGTGCCAGCACCACCACCGTCACATGCGCCACCCCGGCCTCGCGCAGGGCCAGTGTGGCGGCTTGCCCGGTGGCGCCCGTGGTCATTACGTCGTCCAGCAGCACCACGCGCTGCCCCCGCAGGGCGGCGGCGCGGGCGGGCTCCACCGCAAATGCACCTTGCAGGTTGCGCAGCCGCTGGGCGCGTGGCAGGCCGCTCTGGGCTTCGGTGGCATGCAGGCGCAGCAGGCTGTGCACATCGGCCTTGCAGCCAGCAAGGTGCTGCGCCAGCAGGGCCGACTGGTTGAAACCGCGCTCGCGCAGGCGTTCGGCAGACAGCGGCACGGGCAGCACCCGGTCGGCCGCCTCAATCGCGGGCTCCACCCAGGGCGCGCTGCGCAGCAGGGTGGCCAGCGTGCGGGCCCAGCCGGGGTCGGCGCGGAACTTGAAGTCCGCCAGCGCGGCAGACCAGGGGTAGGTGTAGTCCACGGCGGCCAGGCAGGCATCAAAGGCTGGCGGGTGCTGCACGCAGGTGCCACACACGGCCACGCCTGTGGGCACGCGCAGTGCGCAGCGCTGGCAGCGGCTGGCGGGTTGGGCGAACCGGGCCACGCAGGCGTTGCAGATACGCTGCGAGGGCCAGGCGCGGCAAGCTGCACATTGGCTGGGCACGCGGTCGGCCAGGTTCTGCAAGCCCCGCAGGTGGCGTGAAAGCCCTGGCAATCCTTGAAAAAGCATGAATCAATATACTCGCGCGTCCCTGTGAGCTGCCATGTCCTCCGAGCGTCCCCCCACCATCGATCCCCTTGCCGCCGCCCGCTGGCAGGCCTCTGCACCCGCCCTGTCTCCCTGGCTCCACGAAGAGGTGGCCCGCCGCATGGAGGACCGCCTGCAGTGGATTCGCCAGGCGCCCGCGTCCTGGTGCCATTGGGACGCCTTGCGTGGTGGGCTGCAGGCCCATGCGCTGGTGAGCGCCCGCTATCCCGAAGCCCGCTGCCAGGTGTTTGAATCTGCTGCGCACTGCGAGCCAGTGGCGCGGAAGGCACTGGCCAAGCCCTGGTGGAGCCCCTCGCGCTGGAGCGCCGCCAGCCCCCAGTGGGGCCCGCCCGCCGATGCCAGCGTGCAGATGCTCTGGGCCAACATGGCGCTGCACACGGCCGCAGACCCGCAGGCCCTGATCGCGCGGTGGCACCGCGCGCTGGCGGTGGATGGCTACCTGATGTTTTCGTGCCTGGGGCCCGACACGCTGCGGGAACTGCATGGGGTGTACGCGGCCCTGGGCTGGCCCCCGGCCGGCCATGCGTTTACCGACATGCACGACTGGGGCGACATGCTGGTGCACGCCGGTTTTGCCGAGCCGGTGATGGACATGGAGCGCATCACCCTCACCTTTGCCACGCCAGAGCGGCTGGTGCAGGAGCTGCGCGAGCTGGGGTGCAATTTGCACCCTGATCGCTTTCCCTCATTGCGCGGACGGCGCTGGCGCGACAAGCTCTATGCTGTGCTGGCCGAGCGGCTGGCCGATCCGCAACAGGGAGGCCAGTTGGCACTGACTTTTGAAATCATTTATGGCCACGCTTTCAAGCCCGCGCCACGGGTGCGCATGGACTCCAGTAGCACGGTTTCGCTGCAGGACATGCGTTTGATGTTGCGCAAGGGCGGCAACGAAAACTAACCTGTAACTCCGTGTCAATGACTTGGAACAAGGCACGCTACAATTCAGGGTTATTGAGATTTCGGGCATCTTCCCGCGCAAATTTGCGGGCTGCGCCTGTGGTGCCTGAGGCTCCACAAACGGTGCGCCAGCAGTCTTGTGGGCACGACCTGTGACGGGCTTGGTTTTACGTTTTGCCACGGTATCGGGTCAGCGCATTGACTGGCGTTTGGCCCGTAATTGCTCGGTCACGCCGGCGCAGTTGGGGTGGATGTATCTGTCCTTGTGCCTGGTGTCCCTGGGGATCGCAACGTGCTTCTGGATGCTCGGCGCCTTCCTGGTGATGCCCTTTGCGTGGCTCGAAATCTTGGCTGTAGGAATTGCATTCGCCATGTACGGTCGCCATGCGGCGGATGGCGAGAGGATTTCGCTGCAAGGCTCGCGCCTTGTGGTGGAACGGGAGACGGCAGGCCGGCTGGAGCGCGCAGAATTTGACCGGAGCCGGGTTCGTGTAGAGCCCAAGACCGGAGACAACTCGCTCATCATGCTGTCTGCGCAGGGTCGATCCGTTGAGGTGGGGCGCTTCGTGCGCCCCGAACTTCGACCGGCCCTGGCATCGGAGATCCGCATGGCTTTGCGCGCCGCCTGACCCCACGCAGGCTCGTGCAAGGGATTGGTTAAATTGAGGCTTAGAAGTAAGTGAGAACTATGAAGAGCATTTCCAACAAGCTGGCTTCTCTGCTGCTGATTGCCGGTGCATGGGTGGGCTCCGCAGCCCATGCCGTCCAGGACCTGCCTGGCGGCCCCGCAGTCAACCAGCTGAACCTGCATCCCCCGGTGACCAAGATTGCTGAAGAGCAGCATTTTCTGCACTGGATGATGCTGATCATCTGCACGGTGATCTTTGTTGCAGTGTTCTCCGTGATGTTCTACTCGATCTGGAAGCACCGCCGCTCCAAGGGCGCCAAGTCGGCCAACTTCCATGAGTCCGTCACCGTCGAAGTGGTCTGGACCATCATCCCCTTCATCATCGTGATCCTCATGGCCCTGCCTGCCACCAAGGTGCTGGTGGCGCAGAAGGACACCACCAACGCCGACCTCACCATCAAGACCACGGGCTACCAGTGGA
>CAYXSL010000040.1:0-28240 GCA_964466605.1 uncultured Verminephrobacter sp. | reverse complement strand
AGGCCAAGGACAAGATCCTCATGGGCCCCGAGCGCAAGAGCATGGTCATGCCCGAAGAAGAGCGCCGCAACACGGCCTATCACGAAGCCGGCCATGCCCTCATTGGAAAGCTGCTGCCCAAGTGCGACCCGGTGCACAAGGTCACGATCATTCCCCGTGGCCGTGCCCTGGGCGTAACAATGAGCCTGCCCGAGCAGGACCGTTACAGCTATGACCGCGAATACATGCTCAATCAGATCAGCATGCTGTTCGGGGGGCGCATTGCCGAAGAAGTGTTCATGAACCAGATGACCACCGGTGCCAGCAACGACTTTGAGCGCGCTACGCACATCGCACGCGACATGGTGACCCGTTATGGCATGACTGCGGCCTTGGGGCCCATGGTCTATGCCGAAAATGAGGGTGAGGTTTTTCTGGGCCGTTCGGTCACCAAGACGACGAACATGAGCGAGCAGACCATGGAGAAGGTCGATAGCGAAGTGCGCCGCATCATCGATGAACAGTACGACCTGGCGCGTCGCCTGATCGAAGAGAACAGCGACAAGATGCACGCCATGGCCAAGGCTTTGCTTGAATGGGAAACCATTGATGCCGAACAACTGGATGACATCATGGCTGGCAAGGAACCTCGTCCTCCCAAGGATTGGACGCCCCGCACCCCTCCCTCGGGTGGTGACAACTCCAGCGGCGGTACCCCCGCAGTGGCGGCAGACACAGCGCCTACGGCGGCTTGAGGTTTTGTCTGGTTCAACCATTCCCACGGGGCCTTGCGCCCCGTTTTTCGTTGTGTGAGAGGCTGTTGTGCTTTTTCTGCGCTTCCCGGTTCGGCGCACACGCGACTTGTCGGCGGGCTCCACAGGCTTCCTTCTAGTGATTTCATGATCTGGCAAACCTCCCGCTTTTCCATCGATCTGGAGCAGCCCAAGGTCATGGGCATCGTCAATGTGACCCCGGACTCCTTTTCTGATGGTGGGCACCATGCTTCCGCCATCGCGGCGTTGAGACATTGCGAGCAACTGCTCAAGGACGGCGCCGATATCCTGGACATCGGGGGCGAGTCCACCCGCCCAGGCAGCCCGGCCGTGCCTCTGGAAGAAGAACTGGCCCGTGTGGTGCCGCTGGTGCGCGAAGCGGTGGCGCTGGGCGTTCCGATTTCAGTGGACACGTACAAACCTGCCGTGATGCGGGCGGTGCTGGACCTGGGGGCCGACATCGTCAACGACGTCTGGGCCTTGCGGCAGCCGGGTGCTTTGTCGGTGGTGGCATCCCACCCTCAATGTGGTGTGTGCCTGATGCACATGCATCGCGACCCCCAGACCATGCAGGCGGCTCCCATGACGGGGGATGTGGTGTTGCAAGTGCTATCGTTTTTAGAGCTGCAGGCTCATAATCTGCAGGCCCAAGGAGCCAAAAAGAATCAAATTCTTCTGGATCCGGGCATCGGTTTCGGCAAAACGGTGGAGCAAAACTTTGCCTTGCTCGCCCGGCAAGACGTCTTGTTGGGAGCCGGTTATCCGCTGCTGGCGGGTTGGTCGCGCAAGTCGTCGTTGGGAGCTGTGACCGGCCTAGATGTAGATCAGCGCATGGTGCCCAGTGTGGCTGCTGCGGTGCTGGCGGTAGACCGGGGTGCTTCGGTGGTGCGTGTGCACGATGTGCGGGAGACGGTTGCAGCGCTGGCAGTGTGGTCGGCCATGCGGCAGGTGTGTTGATGAAGTCGGGTGCAGGGTATTCATGAGGGTGGCTGAAATGGCCGAACAAAAGGGATGGAGAGCTATCCCGTCAACAACCAGATCAACACGAGGAGAAGCAGCAACATGACGCGCCAGTACTTTGGAACCGATGGCATCCGTGGCACGGTGGGGCAGCCCCCCATTACGCCGGATTTTGTGTTGCGCCTCGCGCACGCGGTGGGGCGGGTCTTGCGTCAGACGGAGGAGCGCCCGACGGTGTTGATCGGCAAGGACACCCGTATTTCTGGTTACATGCTGGAGAGCGCACTGGAGTCCGGCTTCAATTCAGCCGGCGTGGATGTGGTACTGCTCGGGCCTCTACCGACACCTGGTGTGGCCTACCTGACCCGTGCCCAGCGGGCCAGCCTGGGCGTGGTCATCAGTGCGAGCCACAACCCTTATCCCGACAACGGCATCAAGTTTTTTAGTGCGCAGGGCACCAAACTGTCCGACGCTTGGGAGCTTGCGGTGGAAGAAGCCTTGACCCAGTCTCCTGTGTGGGCAGACTCAGCCAGTTTGGGCAAGGCACGGCGGCTGGACGATGCGGCGGGGCGCTACATTGAGTTCTGCAAGAGCACCTTCCCGCAGGATTTAACTCTCAAGGGACTGAAAATCGTGGTGGATGCGGCTCATGGTGCTGCGTACCAAGTGGCCCCCAAGGTGTTTCACGAACTGGGGGCCGAAGTCCTGTCGATCGGATGCGCCCCTGATGGCTTGAACATCAACCATGAAGTGGGGGCCACCCACCCGGACGCATTGGTGCGGGCTGTGCGTGCCAACCGGGCCGACTACGGGATAGCGCTTGACGGCGATGCGGATCGTCTACAGGTTGTGGATGCTGCGGGGCGCCTGTACAACGGCGACGAGCTGCTGTACCTGATGGCCTCGGACCGCATGGGGCGTGACGAGCATGTGCCCGGCGTGGTGGGCACTTTGATGACCAACATGGCGGTGGAGGTGGCCCTCCAGTCCAGGGGGGTGAAGTTTGTACGCGCCAAAGTGGGAGACCGCTATGTACTTGAAGAACTGGCGCGGCACCACTGGGTGCTGGGGGGCGAGGGTTCTGGCCACCTGCTGGCGCTGGACCGGCACACCACGGGCGATGGCTTGGTGAGCGCCTTGCAGGTGCTTCAAGCCTGCGTGCGCAGTGGCCAGACACTCTCCCAACTGTTGGGTGAGGTCACACTGTATCCCCAGGTACTGCTCAATGTACGCCTGGCCCCGGGCCAGGACTGGAAGTCCAACCGCCTGCTGGCTGACACGACACAGGCTGTGGAGCGCGATCTGGGAGCGTCAGGCCGCGTGCTGATCCGCGCGAGTGGAACGGAGCCTTTGCTGCGTGTGATGGTGGAGGCCCGGGATGCGCAATTGGCAAGTTCCTGCGCAGAGCGGCTGGCCAATGCAGCCCGGGCAGGCTAGGCGGGGGGCGTATTTGGTCAGCTGCAGCCCTACGCGTTCAGCGTCAGCCGGGTTGGAGTGAAATCGGGCGATTGGACGCCCCGGCTGCTTGCATGGGCATGAGCCCATGCTGCGCATTCGGAGCTTGCACTCTTCCCGATTGCGCTCCAATGCGATCGCCAAAAAGACTTGGAACTGGCTCTAGGCTTACGCTGGACGCTCTACTTGGCAACCCGGCGGTAATTCAGGACTATGAACGCGAAGGTTTTGTTGCCCGTCCGCTAGACCCCCTGATGGGATTGGCGCAATTTTTTCAGAAGCTGTTGGTGGACTGAACGGCGCCCGAGCCGTCTCTCCCGCCCGCAGGGAGGGGGCTCAGGCCGGGGCGTCCGCTTCAGAAGCCCGATGCAGGTGCTGGCGCATGAACACCTCCAGGTCCGCTGCAGGCAGCGGCGTGCTGAAGTGGTAGCCTTGGGCTTCATCGCACCCTTGTGCATGGAGGAAGGCCAACTGTCCTTCCGTTTCGACGCCCTCGGCCGTGGTGCGGATGCCTAGCGCCTGTGCCATACGAATGATTGCGCTCACGATAGCGCGGTCGTTGCTGTCGTTGCCCAGGTCGCGTACGAAGGATTGGTCGATCTTGAGCTTGAAAATCTGGAACCGTTTCAGCTGGCTCAGTGACGAGTAGCCGGTGCCAAAGTCATCCATGGACATGCGCACACCTCTTGTGTGCAACTGGTCCATGGTCGCCACGGCGGCATGGGGATCGTCCACGGCCACACCTTCTGTCAGCTCCAATTCCAAGGAGTCGGGAGGAAGGTCAAACTCCGCTAGGATGCGGCTGATAAGCTCGGGCAGTTGAGGCTCGCGAAACTGTATGGCGGAGAGATTCACGGCCATCGTAAGCCCAGGGAAGCCGCAAGACCGCCAAGCTTTGAGTTGTGCCAGCGCCGTACGCAGCACCCATTCCCCAATCTGCAGGATCTGCCCGCTGTCCTCGGCGATGGGAATAAATTCTGCGGGTGAGACCTGCCCCAATTGCGGGTGCTGCCAGCGCAGCAAGGCCTCCACACTGCGGACATTGCCTGTGGCCAAGCTCATCTGCGGCTGGTAGTGCAGGCGGAACTGATCACGCTCCAGTGCTCGGCGCAGTGCGTTCTCCAGCTGCAGTGCGCGCACCGATTGGGCCTGCATCTCGGGGGTGAAGAAGCGGAAGGTGTTGCGGCCATCAAGCTTTGCGCGGTACATGGCCACGTCGGCAGACTGCGTGAGCGTGTCGAAGTCGCTGCCATCCTGCGGGAACAAGGCCACGCCCATGGATGGGGCCATGGTCAGCTCGTGGTGGTCAATCTGGTAGTGCTGGCGCGATGCCTCTTGCAGCTTGCCTGCCACCCGGGCCGCACCATGGGCATTCGCGCCCGGGAGCAGCAGAATGAACTCGTCCCCGCCGAGACGCGCCACCGTGTCCTTGTCGCGCACGACAGCTCGTAGCCGTTTGGCAATTTCAACTAGCAGCGTATCGCCCACGCGGTGTCCCAGCGAGTCATTTACGTGCTTGAAATGATCTAGGTCCAGAAAGATCACGGCCAGCGGCGTGTTCTGCTCGCGGGCCACCTGGATGGCTTGCTGTGCGCGCTCGGCCAGCAGTGCGCGGTTGGGCAGGCCGGTGAGCGCATCGTAGTGGGCCAGCCAGTAGATGCGCTCTTGGTCAGCCTTGCGGTCGTTGATTTCGCGGTGCAGGTTGTTCACCGTTTCGCGCAGTTCCTGGGTGCGGTCCTGCACCTGCTGTTCCAGTTCCTCATGGGCGCGAGCCAGTGCCGCCTGGGCTTGTTTGCGCTCGGTGATGTCCATCGTTATCCAGATGGAGCCCTGGGAAGGATCGGTGGGGTCGATAGACTTGCTGCGAACCTCGCAGATCACAGGGGTGCCGTCCTTGCGGCAGAGTTCTACTTCGCCTTCATAGGATTGCCCGGATGCCAGGGCTGGATAGCAGCGATGCCCTACCTCCTCCCAGGCCTCGTCACTGACGTACCAGCGGCGTGATGAACTGCCCATGAGTTCACCGGCCTGGAACCCCAACATTTGTTCAAAGTGGTGGTTGCACCGGGTCAGGCGCCTGTCACGCAGAAAAACAATGCCTACCATGGCGCTGTCGAACAGTAGCTGCTTTTCGCGTTCAGCTGCGCTGAGTGCGGCCTGAGCCCGCTTTTGTTCATCGATGTCGTCGAGGATCCAGATGGAGCCTTCGCTCGTGTCGTCCGGATTGATGAGCCTGCCAGTGAGGCTGCCCCAGAAAAGCGTGCCGTCACTGCGACGTAACTGGCGTTCCACGCGAAAGGATTGACCTTGGGCCAACACTGGGTAGGCTGAGCGGCCCAGCTCGCGGAATGCTTCGCGGTCGGGGTAGAAGGATTCGGTGTTAAGCCCTACCAAACGCGCTGGGCTCGGGTAGCCAAAAATCTCAGCGTATCGCTGGTTGCAGCGAACTACGCTGCGCTGGCGCAGGAACACAATACCCATCCCTGCGCTGTCGAGCAGGATTTGTTGTTCACGCAGGGCGTGATGCGATGGTGAATCGGTAGCGACTCCAAGACTCAGCAACTCCGGAGCGCTGTACAGCGGGGACATAAAGACCAGTACGGGCGGCAGGGCCAGACGTGGCCTCAAAATTCTATTTCAAAGTGTAGCAGCGCCAACTTACAACCCACTGCGGGTATGCAGCAGGGGCAGGCGCGTGCACGTCGGTGTAGTCAGCTGCGAAGATGCTGGCGGAGGTAGGTTTCGAACTCATCGGCAGGTAGTGGGCGGCTGAAGAGGTAGCCCTGTCCTTCGTCGCAGCCTTGTTCTCGCAAGAACTCGAGTTGACCATCGGTTTCCACCCCCTCTGCCGTGGTTTGCATGCCCAAGGCCTGCGCCATGCGGATGATCGCGCTCACAATGGCACGGTCGTTGGCATCGTCATCGAGGTCTCGCACGAACGACTGATCGATCTTCAGCTTGTAGATCTGGAAGCGTTTAAGGTAGCTCAATGAGGAATAGCCGGTGCCAAAGTCGTCCATTGACAGGCGAACACCGCGGTCATGCAACTGGTCCATCATTGCCAGAGCTGCGGCAGGGTCATCGACTGCGGCTCCCTCGGTCAGCTCCAACTCCAACCGACGGGCAGGCAATCCTGCCTGTTGCAGGCAGCGTGTCACCATTTCTGGCAACTGAGGGTGGCGGAACTGCACGGCAGAGAGGTTCACAGACAACGCTCGCAGGGGCAGCTGCATGTCTAGCCACCGTTTGGCGTCGTGTACGGCGGTGTGGAGTACCCACTCACCAATAGCAACGATCATGCCGCTGCTCTCCGCCACGGGGATGAACTCTGCGGGAGACACCATGCCCAGTTCTGGGTGACGCCAACGCAGCAGCGCTTCGGCACCCACCACCTGGCGCGTGACGAGTGACACTTGTGGTTGGTAGTGAAGTTCGAACTGGTTACGCTCCAGAGCGCGACGCAGGGCGTTTTCGATTTGCAGCGCGCGGGCTGTTCTGGCCTCCAGATCGGCTGTGAAAAAACCATATCGATTGCGCCCACTTTGCTTGGCGCGGTACATGGCAGCGTCCGCACGTTGGTACAGCGTGTCAAAGGAATCGCCGTCGGCCGGGTACATGGCGATGCCCACGGACAGGGTGGTTGTGAGTTCGTAGGGGTCGATCTGGAAAGGGTGTGCCACCGCTGTAAGCAAGCGGGTAGCGACTTCGGCAGCATGGGCTGCAGTGGCCGAAGGCAGCAGCAGCAGAAACTCATCGCCGCCCAAGCGCGAGACAGTGTCCTGTGGGCTCAGCAGGGACTGCAGGCGATGCGCTACGGCGACAAGCAGGCTATCGCCGACGCGGTGGCCCAGCGAGTCGTTCACGTTCTTGAAGTGGTCCAGGTCCAGGAACAGCATTGCCAAGGTGCCGCCGTGCGCCTGCTCTTCGGTGATATGGCGCCTGGTCCGTTCAGCCAGCAAGGTGCGGTTGGGCAAATCGGTCAGGGGGTCGAAGTGCGCGAGACGTTGAATGCGGTCTTGCGCCTCGCGCTGCACCGTGATGTCCCGGAACAGCGTGATCGAGTGGGTGACGCAGCCATTGCCATCCCGCACGCTGCTCATGGACAGCCATTGGTGGTACGTCGCGCCGTTCTTGCGACGCCCCCAGGCTTCGCCCTCCCAGTGCCCTTCTTTGGTGAGTTGGGAGTAAATGGCGTCGGCGTCAAAGTCCTGCGCGGACTCAGCCGCAGTGAGTAGGCGCACGGACTGACCAACCGCCTCTGACTCTTGGTACCCCGTGATGCGGGTGAAGGCCCGGTTGATGCGCACAATCGTGTGGGACGCGTCGGCAATCACAATGGCTTCGCTGCTCTGGTCGAACACTTGGGCGGTCAGCTGCAGCTGTTCTTGCGAGCGTTTGCGTTCTGTGATGTCGCGCGAAAGAAGGATGAAGCGGGGTGTTGCGCCTGGTGCGCTCTGTTTGCGCGCAGCTGATAGTTCGAACCAAGTCGTACCAAGCCCAGGTAGGTCCAGCACAATTTGCCGCCCGGTGGACCAGCCTTGGGCGTGGGCTTCGCTTAATACATCCATCACCGACAGCGCCGCCAGCGCAGGATACACATCGGCCACATTGCGCCCGATCAATTGATCGGCGGGGGCTGCGAGCAACTCGGTGCGTGGGCTGTGCACACTGCAGTAGAAGCCATCAATGTCAAGCTCAAACAGGAGGTCGGGAATGGCGTCGATGGTGGCTCGCAGCTGCTGCTGAGTGGCCTGGATTTCTGAAGTGCGCTGGGCCACCTGAACGGCCAGCCCGCGCTCATGTGTTTTCAGGGTTACGAGGAGGCGGGCCAAGGACGCCATGAGCAGCGCAAACAGCAGGCCCAGGGCACAACGAAGTGCCAATACGGCGGGTGAACCCCAGCCATTGGCAGGCGCTAGGCTCAGCGTCCATTGCCCGTTGGGCAGAGTCAGTGAACGGCCTTCAGCATCGCTTGCTGGGGGGGGGATCGATGCGGTAATTGTCTGTTCTTCGCCCGTGTCGGGTCGCACCCGCCAAAGGCGGTAGTGAAAGCCACGTTCGGTGAGTTGGGGCAGTCGGGTAGCTGCCAGCACCTCCGGCAGGCGAATGGTGACATAGGTGAAGCCCCAGAAGTCGCGCCTTCCCTGATCGTTGTCCAGGTACACCGGTTGGCGGCCCACAACCCCGAGACCTCCTTGCACCAGCTCAATGGGACCGGCCAGCGTGAGCAGGCCCGTGTCGCGCGCGCGAATCGACTCTGCGCTTTGTCGGGGATCTTTAAGCTGGTCAAACCCGATCAGACTCTCGTTGCCTTGCCGGGGAACAACCTGTCGCACGACCCCTCCCGGCGAGAGGCCCATGGCCGCAATGCCGGGGTAGAACGGCAGCATCTGCGTGCCTACTTCTTCAAAGTGAGTGACGTTGCCTTGTCCTTGCCGGACCAAGGCGACAAGTGCGTTGTTGGCAGATAGCGCCAGCTCGATAGCACGCTGCAGCGCCTGCACGTGGTCGCCCGCCATATCTGCTGCCTGAGTGCGCTGCTGGATCCTGTCCTGGCGCTCCAACGTCCAGATGAGCGCACCCGCGCAGAATGCCGCCAGCGCAAAAATGGCAATGAAGGCAAACAGGGGGTGGTTGGAAGAGCGAGGGTGGGGAGCGGACACTTGGCGGTTTCCTAGACCAATTATGCAGGCCCAGAGGCTGCGCAGCATCTGTTGTCAAGGACTTCTTTGTCATGGTGTTGACATGCCATCGACACGAGGGCGTCATTCGCCAATTCCACACTCGCAGCCAGGAAAGTATTCCCTGAGTGGCTGGCGCTTCAGCCGGCCCCGTCCTCAAAGAAAGAGACGCTGCACCATGAATGAATTGTCCCGTCTGACTTTGTCTGCCACTGCCGACGCCCTCGGTGCAAGCGCTTCTCAGAGCTCTGCAGTTGTGTCTGGGGCTGTGAAGTCTGGCCAAGAGCGGGGAGCTATTGAGGTAACCTGGGCAAGGCATTTGGACGAGGTCCGCGCGGCACAGCGACTCCGGTTCGACGTGTTTGCCGCTGAGATGGGCGCTCGATTGACGACCCCCATCGTAGGCCATGATGTGGACCTGTTTGACGACTATTGCGAGCACCTTTTGGTAAGGGATGCGCAGAGTCAGCAAGTCATTGGGACTTACCGGGTGCTTACGCCTGCACAGGCCAAGCGGGTGGGCGGTACCTACAGCGATACCGAGTTCGACCTGACGCGCCTGCGCAACCTGCGCCCTCGCATGGTAGAGCTGGGCCGCAGTTGCGTTCATCCCGACCACCGCCATGGCGGTGTGATCATGGCCTTGTGGAGCGCCTTGGCGGACTTTATGGTGCGCAATCAGCTTGACACCATGATTGGCTGCGCCAGCATTCCGATGCTGCACAACGGAGTGGTAAGCGGCGATGCGGCTGCGAGCATCTGGCAGCAGGTGCGCAAGACCCATCTTGCCGCGATTGAGTACCACGTACTACCCCGTTTGCCGTTGCCGGTGGAGCATCTCGACAGCTCGATTGCTGTGGAACCTCCGGCCCTGATCAAAGGCTATCTGCGCCTTGGGGCGCGCGTACTGGGCGCTCCCGCCTGGGACCCCGATTTCAACACTGCAGACCTGCCCATGCTGATGCGGCTGGCAGACCTGCACCCCCGCTATCGCAAGCACTTCCTGGGCGCCTGATGCGGGCCGCTTTCGACGCACTCGGCCCCTGGTTGCATGAGCCCCAGTGGCCGGATGAAACCGAGCCCGACACTATCCTGTCTACCAGCGGGCCGCATAGATACCGCGCCGTGTTCATTTCCGATCTTCACCTTGGCACACCTGGATGCCAGGCGGTTGCCTTGCTGGACTTTCTCAAGCACCACCCCAGCGATCATCTTTATCTTGTGGGTGACATCGTGGACGGCTGGCAGTTGCGACGCAAATGGTTCTGGCCACAGACACACAACGACGTGGTGCAGAAGCTGCTTCGCCGGGCGCGCAAAGGGTGCCGGGTGGTGTTCGTGCCGGGAAACCATGATGAATTTGCGCGGGCCTTTGTCGGTCACTCGTTTGGCGGCATTGAGGTCGTGGCGGACGCAGTGCACACCACGGCCGACGGTCGCAGCCTCTGGGTTACGCACGGAGACCATTTTGATGGCGTCATTCAGTGCGCCAAATGGCTCGCCTATGTGGGGGACAACCTGTACGAGTTCACACTCAAGCTCAATCGTCACCTCAACACCCTGCGCGCTCGCGTGGGATTGCCTTACTGGTCGTTGTCGGCCTACCTGAAAGGCAAGGTGAAGAAGGCTCTCAACTACGTGACCGATTTCGAGGTGGCCGTGGCCACGGAGGCGCGTCGCCGTGGCCATGATGGGGTGGTGTGTGGCCATATCCACCGGGCCGAGATGCGGGAGATCGGTGGCATTTTGTACTGCAATGACGGTGATTGGGTGGAGAGTCACACTGCGCTGGTGGAGCACCTGGATGGTCGGCTCGAACTACTGCAGTGGCGCGCTGTGCCTTTACACAGCACAACATCCGCTGTGGACGCAGGAGTCACTGCATGAAAATTGCTCTGCTGACAGACGCGTGGTTGCCTCAGGTCAACGGGGTGGTCACGACTTTGTTGGAGCTGGTGCGAGAGCTGGAAAGACTAGGGCACGAGGTGCACGTGGTGCACCCGGGGCAGTTCGCCACCCGGCCTTGCCCGGGATATGCGGGCGTTGATCTGGCAGTGCGTCCGGGGCAGCGGGTGGCCAAGATGCTGGATGCCATGCAGCCCGAGGCGATTCATCTGGCCACAGAGGGGCCGTTGGGCTGGGCGGGGCGCCGCTATTGCTTGCGGCGTAGGCTGGCATACACCACGGCGTTCCATACCAAGTTTCCAGAAATCCTGCACGCAGCGTTGGGCGTCCCCCTGTCGTGGGGGTATGCGCTGTTCCGGCATTTCCACCGGCATTCCTCCGGCGTGATGGTGCCAACGCATGGAGTTTTGCAAATGCTTGAGCAGCGGGGCTTTCGCAATCTGCGCCCGTGGACTCATGGTGTGGATACGCAGGCTTTCTTGTTTCACGGAGAGGCCTGTCCCAGCCCGCTGACCGGGACTTTGGCCCACCCTGTGTCTTTGTATGTGGGGCGGATCTCCTACGAGAAGAACATTGAGGCATTTCTGCAATTGGACATGCCAGGCACCAAAGTGGTGTGTGGTGTTGGGCCGTTAGAAGCACGGCTCAAGGCAAAGTACCCGCAGGTGCGTTGGCTGGGTATTCTGGACCGCATGGCCCTGGCGCAAGTGTACGCAGCGGCGGACGTTTTTGTTTTCCCTAGTCGCTCAGAGACTTTTGGACTTGTGATGCTGGAGGCAATGGCTTGTGGGACTCCTGTAGCGGCTTTTCCAGTAGATGGACCTATGGAAGTTCTGGGGGCGCACCGGGGACATGCACCTTGTGGCGGCGCATTGCATGACAACTTGTTGACATCCGTTCAGCAGGCTCTAGCGATTCCCCGTTCCGAGGCGCGCAGCCGCGCGCTGGATTTCACTTGGTCCCAAGCGGCACAGCTGTTTCAGCAATACCTCGTGCCTGCCCGTGGTGCGGCTGTGACGGATTACGCGGTTGTCAAAAAATCTGTCACATCATTGTCATCTGGCCGTTAAATACTGGAGCGATCCTGCATTTGCCGCGTTTGCGTATCCATGTTGCCCTTGTTTCCAGAAAGTGCTGTTTCCGTGCAGCGTGAACGTTTAGAGAGTGCGGCAGACGCATCCTTGGCGCCGTTGCCAGATGAAAGAGCGGTGCTGGAGGTGGCACATGATGGTGCGCCGCCGATGGTGTTTCTTGACCGTGATCACAGTATTCTGGCGTTCAATGAGCGGGTCTTCGATTGGGCCCTACGTACAGACGTGCCGTTGCTGGAGCGTCTGCGTTACCTGTGCATCGTGTCGTCCAACCTGGATGAGTTCTTCGAGGTGCGCGCTGCACCCCACATCACCGCAGCCATGAAGGGCGAAACAAAGGGGCTCTATACCGTAGCCTCTTTCGAGGCGCTGTCCCTTAAGGTTCACGATCTGGTGGAGAGGCAGTACACGCTGTACAACGACGCTCTGGTGCCCGCGTTTGCTCGGCATGGCATTCGTATCGTCGGCCATGGTGATAGATCACTCGAGCAGCGGCGATGGGTGCACGACTATTTTGTGCGCGAAGTCCGCCCGTTGCTGATCCCGGTGGGGCTGGATCCTGCGCACCCCTTCCCGCAGGTGGCCAACAAATCCCTGAACTTCATTGTTCGCCTCAAGGGACGCGACGCTTTTGGGCGCGAAAACGAAATTGCCATTGTGAAGGTGCCGCGTGCGCTGCCGCGCCTTATTCGTATGCCTGCGAAGGTGGCGCCTAGCGAGGCGCTGTTCGTCAGTCTGTCGAGCGTCATCCGCGCGCACCTGGAGGATCTTTTTCCGGGCCGCGAAGTTACGGAGTTCTCGCAGTTTCGCGTCACACGCCATTCCGATCTGGCGCTGGATGAGGAGGATGTGCGCAACCTGCGTACCGCGCTTCGCCAGGGGTTGCAGCACCGTCACTATGGGCAGGCGGTGCGGCTGGAGGTGTCGGCTGGTTGCTCGAAGTTTCTGTCGGATTTTTTGCTGGCACAGTTCGGCCTTCCTGCTGCGGCCTTGTACCGCGTGCACGGCCCTGTGAACTTGGTGCGACTGACGCAACTGGTGGATCTGGTCAATGACGCTGCATTGCTCTTCCCTGCATGGAGTTCGTCATGGCCGCGCCAGTTGCAGCCGGGCGTGTCTATCATGGACCAGTTACGCCAGCGGGATGTTCTGATCCACCAGCCTTTTGAGAGTTTTGATGGACTGCTGGCTTTTTTGCGCGAAGCTGTGAACGATCCGCAGGTGCTGGTCATCAAGCAGACCATCTACCGTACGGGTGCTGATTCGGAGCTTATGGATCTATTGTCAGAGGCTGTACGCCGGGGCAAGGAGGTCATGGCGGTCGTGGAACTGAAAGCGCGCTTTGACGAAGAAGCCAACATCAACTGGGCCGAAGCGTTGGAATCGATTGGTGCGCAGGTGGTGTACGGTGTGGTGGGGCTCAAGACACATGCCAAGATGCTGCTTGTCACGCGCAGGGAAGGACGGCAGCTACGGCGCTATGGGCATCTTTCCACTGGCAACTACAACGTACGCACGGCGCGGTTGTACACCGACCTGAGCTACTTGACGGCCGACGAGGAAACCACAGCCGACATGGACGGGGTGTTCAACCATCTGGCCAGCCAGAACCGTCCACCCAAGCTGCGCAAGCTCATGCTGGCGCCGTTTCATCTGCACCGCCGCATGATCGACAAAATTGAGCAGGTTGGGCAGGCTGCAAGCCGGGGCGAAGACGCGCGGGTCGTCGCTAAGATGAATGCCCTTACGGATGAGTCATTGATTCGCGCACTGATTCTCGCGGGGCAGAGCGGAGCACGCATTGACCTCATCGTGCGCGGTGCCTGCATGTTGGCCGCGCAGGTACCTGGCGTCACGGACAACATCCGCGTGCGCTCCGTGATCGGCCGTTTTCTGGAGCACACGCGCGTCTTCTATTTCCGGGCGGGAGCCGATGAAGACCTGTACCTCTCCAGCGCCGACTGGATGAATCGCAACATGATGCGTCGCGTCGAACTGGCCTGGCCCATCACAGATCTCGGTCTGCGCCAGCAGATCGTTGACGAATGCCTTGTCGCCTATCTGCACGATGATCGCGACGCCTGGACCTTGAACGCGCTTGGAACCTACGACCGAGCCCCACGCCCGGGTGTTGGGTTGGGGGCGCAGGACGCCTTGATGGTTCGCTACGGGCCAGTTGCGGCTATTTCCCGGATCGAACAAAGGACAGCATGATGGACCTGATCCTGTGGCGTCATGCCGAAGCTGAAGAGTTTTCGGATGGCGGCGATGATCTGGCGCGGGCGTTGACCTCCCGGGGCGAGAAGCAGGCTGCGCGCATGGCTGCATGGCTGGATCGGCAACTGCCAGAAGGGCTGCGCGTGCTCGCGAGCCCTGCTCGGCGGACCGAGCAGACCGCCAACGCGCTGGGACGCAAGTTCAAGATGCGGGCGGAATTGCTTCCCGACGGAAGTGTCCAGGATCTGCTGGAGTTGGCCCAGTGGCCTCGTGCGAAGGGCGCAGTGCTGATTGTGGGACACCAGCCTGTGTTGGGGCAGACCATTGCCCAGCTACTGGAGCTACAGGCCACCGAATGTGCAGTTCGCAAAGGCGCGGTGTGGTGGTTGCGTCAGCGCCAGCGGCTTGATCAAAGCCAGACGGTGCTGCTGACGGTGCAATCGCCAGAGTTCCTCTAGCACGCGCTGCACGATGGTGGGCTGCTAGCGGAGCGCTCGTTCGGGTGGGCTGTACGAGCGCTCGGGCCTCATTTGCCGGCTTTGCCGTTGGCCTTTGTTGCCGGAGCGGCAGCTGGTGCGTCGGTCTCCGCTTTGGGGCGTCCCGTTTTGATGGACGGCACGGACTGCAACGCGCTACGTAGCGCCGTGTCAGACAAGCCTGCCAACGTCTTGAGGCCCGCGCGCAGCAATTCACTCTTCTTGACCGGCTGCGCCAAGGTGGCTGCCCGCTGTTTGAGCGCTTCGATCACTGCGTACTCATCCTTGGGGATGGTGAAGCTGTCACGCACCAGCTTGGGCTTCTTGGCTTTGGAGTCCTTGGCTGTCTTGGTGACTTCTGGTGCCGCTTTGGGCGTCTTGGGCGCTGCGAGCTTTGCTGCGGGTTTTTTGGCTGCGGGCGCCTTCTTTGTCTCGACTTTGGAGGCGGGCTTGGTTACACCCGCAGCGGCTGCAGGTTTCGCCACTTTGGCTGGCTTGCTTGCCTTGGCCGGTTGTGTTGCTGGAGCGGATGCTGGCAGGGTGGTGGGGGCGCTGGGCGTGCTGGAAGGGTTGGTCATGGCAATAGGCAAATAAACGGTATAAACAGTTTATATAGTTTATTGCGGATGCTCACCGCAGGTCAAGGACCAGCTCCCAAGGCGTTTTCTGCCAGGCTTGCGCTTCTTCGCGTAGAAGGTGCGCCGATTGTGGGTAAGCCGTGGCCCAACCAGCCCGCGCGTTGGCGTGAAAACGCTGCCCATTGTGTTGCAGCGCCAGGCCAGCGGTGTCTGGGTCGCGGCGCGCGTGGCACAGGGCCACGGCCAGCCGCAGGCAGAGCAGCTGCAGCACAAAGACGGTGTCATTCAGGTCCACACCGAGCTTGCGGACCTTGCCACGCTGACCTTGCACGAGCACGCCGAGCCGGTGCAGCTCAGGCACAGCAAAGCCTGCGGCATCGGTATTGTCGAGAATGTAGGCGCCATGGCGGTGAGAGTCGCTATGCGAGACCAGGCAGCCTATCTCGTGCAAGCGGGCTGCCCAGTCCAGCTTGCGCGACGCGCGTTCGCTGCCCCTGGGTGCGGCCTGGTCAAACAAGGCGCATGCCGTGCGCGCAACCCGCTCCGCGTGCTCTTTGTCCACGCCAAAGCGCTGCATGAGCCCGTTGACGGTGGTGGTACGCAGGTCCGTCTCAGGTTGTTCGCGGTCGAGCAGGTCGTAGAGGGCGCCTTGGCGTAAGGCGCCTTGAGCCACCTGCATTTCGTTGATCTCCAGAAGATCAAAAATGGCGCGCAGCACGCTGATGCCACCACCGATTACCGCGCGTCGCTCTTCTTTGAGTCCTTCCAGGCGCAGGCGGTCGGCGCTTTGTGCGCGCAGGATGCGGTCATGGAGCCAGTTCAAGCCGTCGCGTGTGATCAGGCCAACGGGCCCGCCTGCGGCAGCCAGCACGTCTCCTACGGCGCCAGCGGTGCCCGAAGAACCGTAGGCGACCTCCCAGGCGTCGGGTCGGAAGGTTGCCAAGGCCTCATCCAGCACCGCCTTGGCGGCAATTTCTGCCGCCAGGAAGGCCTGGGCCGTGAACTCGCCATGGGCGAAGTAACGCTGGGACCAGGCCACACTTCCCACGCGAAACGAGGCGACGGCGTGGGGGGTGAACTGCTGGCCGAGGATGAATTCGGTGGAGCGTCCTCCGATATCCACCACCAGCCGCCGTTCATCCGATTGCGGCAAAAGCCGCGCTACCCCCTGGTAGATCAGGCGGGCTTCTTCGGGGCCGGACACCACGTCGATGGGGTAGCCCAGTACCTCGCTGCCGCGCGACAAGAATTCCTCGCGGTTGCGGGCTTCCCGCAGGGTTTGGGTGGCCACAGCCCGCACCTGGGCTCGGGGAAAACCGGCCAGCCGCTCGCCAAATCGTGCCAGACAGGCCCAGCCACGCTCCATGGCGTCTTGTGTCAGGTTCCGGTCTTCATCCAGCCCGTTGCCTTGGCGCACGGTCTCCTTAAGGTATTCCACCCGTTGAATGTGACCGAATTCGTAGCGCCCTATTTCAAGGCGAAAGCTGTTGGAGCCGAGGTCTACCGCGGCGAGGCGTGTGCCGTTCTGCATGTGATTCAAGTGAAAGCGTCGTGCGGCATCGTACCGCGAGCTTTGAGGGGGCGTGGGCCGCAAATCCCTTGCCAGCCGAAGGAGGGGATCTTTAAAGAGCACTCCAGTATGGGTGTCATTTGTGACAAAAAAGTGACTCCAGCCGGGCGGCCCTCGTCAACTTTATGGCAATGGCCTGAGGGTGTCTATGTGTGTCACTGAACTGTCATCTTCGAGCCCTAGAGTTCAGCCTGTTCCTGTCAACCCTAGCCAAAAGGTACTGAATAATGAAACGCACATTTCTCAAAACCGTCGCTGTAGCCTTGGCCTCCTTGGCCTTTGGCAGTGCTTTCGCGGCGGATATCACCGGTGCGGGTGCCACCTTTCCGTTCCCCATGTATGCCAAGTGGGCTGAAGCCTACAAAAAGGAAACGGGGACAGGTCTCAACTATCAGTCCATTGGATCTTCCGGTGGCATCCGCCAGATCCGTGCCAAGACCGTCGCTTTTGGTGCTACGGACGCTCCGGTGCCCGGCGCAGATCTCGACAAGGATGGCATGGTCCAGTTCCCCGCCATCATTGGTGGCACGGTGCCCGTGATCAACCTGGACGGCTTCAAGCCTGGCGAACTGCGTGTGACCGGCCCCGTGCTGGCCGAAATTTTCCTGGGCAAGATCGCGAAGTGGAATGACGCCAAGCTGGCTGCTCTGAACCTCGGCAAGGCTCTGCCCGACCAGAACATCACCGTCGTGCACCGCGCAGACGGTTCGGGCACGACCTTCAACTGGACCGACTACCTGTCTGCAGTCAGCAAGGAATGGGCGGACTCCGTGGGCAAAGGTGCTGCCGTGAAGTGGCCTGCTGCGTCGTCGGTAGGCGGCAAGGGCAACGAAGGCGTGGCCGCCAACGTGACCCGCGTGAAGGGTGCCGTGGGCTATGTGGAGTATGCGTATGTCAAGAAAAACAATATGAACTTCCTGCAACTCCAGAACGCCGACGGCAAGTACGTGAGCCCGGATGACGCCACGTTTGCCGCCGCTGCCGCCAGCGCCGACTGGTTCAGCGTGCCCGGCATGGGTATTTCGATGGTGAATGCCAAGGGCGCCAACAGCTGGCCCGTGAGCACGGCTTCGTTCATCCTGATGTACAAGGACCCCGCCGACAAGGCCCAGTCGGCCGAAGTGCTGAAGTTCTTTGACTGGGCGTTCAAGAACGGCAAGGGCATGGCCGCAGAGCTGGACTATGTGCCGCTGCCCGACAGCCTGACCGCCGAGATCCGTTCCAAGGTGTGGTCGCAAATCAAGAAGTAAGCAGTCTGCTCCAAAATAGCGCCCATCGGTCGGCCTGGCTGGCCGATGGGCGCTGGTTTGTGGGGCCTCCAGAAGCCAGATGGGAGTCAACATGAGCGTGGGAACCACCATGAGTTCACAACCAGCGTCTGTCAAAGTGACGGGCGCCCCCACTAAGTCGATGGTGTCGATTGCAAAGCGGCAGCGACTTCAGGACATTTTTTTCCATCGGCTGACCCAGAGCCTTTCTTTGCTGGTGCTGGCCGCGTTGCTCGGCATCATCGTCTCGCTTTTCATTTACGCGTGGCCAGCTTTTCACAAGTTTGGCGTCCAGTTCATCTGGCGCGTCGAATGGGACATCGTCAATGAAGAATTCGGCGCCGCCATCGCCATCGTCGGCACGCTGGCCAGTGCAGGCATTGCGCTGCTGATTGCAGTGCCGCTGGCTTTCGGCATCGCCTTGTTCCTGACCGAAACCTGCCCGGTGTGGCTGCGGCGCCCCTTGGGCACAGCGGTGGAACTGCTGGCGGCCGTGCCATCCATCATCTACGGCATGTTCGGCCTGTTTGTATTTGCCCCGCTGTTTGCCGACTACTTCCAGATGCCGGTGCAGAAGCTGCTGGGCTCCATGCCTCTGGTGGGTTTTCTGTTCGGTGGCAGCACCAATGGTTTCGGCATCCTGGCGGCGGGCATCGTGCTCGCGTTCATGGTGCTGCCCTTCGTGGCGGCCGTGATGCGCGATGTGTTCGAGATCGTTCCTCCCATCCTGCGCGAGTCGGCCTATGGCCTGGGCTGCACGACCTGGGAAGTGGTGCGCCGCGTGGTGCTGCCGTATACCCAAAAGGGCGTGATTGGCGGTGTGATGCTGGGCCTGGGCCGTGCGCTGGGCGAGACCATGGCGGTAACCTTTGTGATCGGCAACGCCAACCGCATGCCTACCTCGCTGTTTTCGCCGGGCACCTCCATTGCTTCCACACTGGCCAACGAGTTTGGCGAAGCGGCAGATTTCCACCTGTCCACACTGTTTGCGCTGGGTTTCCTGCTCTTCGTGATCACCTTCTTGGTGCTGTCGGCCGCCAAGATCATGCTGCTGCGCGCTGAAAAGGCCAAGGGCTTGTGATCGTCGCCACCATGAACCACCTCATCTGAGACAAGCTCCATGGAATTCAACCAACAACTCTACAAAAAGCGCCAGCGCTCCAACGCCGTCGGCCTGACCCTGTCCCTGGGTGCGATGGTGCTGGGCCTGTTTGTGCTGCTCTGGATCCTGAGCGTGCTGCTGACCAACGGCTTCGCTGCGCTGGACTGGAACATGTTCACCCAGTCCACGCCAGCGCCCGGCTCGGAAGGCGGCGGTCTGGCCAATGCCATCGTGGGCAGCCTGCTGATGGTTGGCTTCACCGTGCTGGTGTCTACCCCCATCGGCGTGTTGGCTGGCGTGTACCTGGCCGAATACAGTGAGCAGAGCAAGGTGGCGGAACTGACCCGGTTCGTGACCGACATCATGCTGTCGGCACCATCCATCGTGCTGGGCCTGTTCGTCTATGCGATTGCCGTGGCCACGGTGGGCAATTTCTCTGGCTGGGCGGGCAGTCTGGCGCTGTCGTTGATTGCCGTGCCTGTGGTCGTGCGAACCACCGAGAACATGCTGCGCCTGGTGCCCGGCAGCCTGCGCGAAGCGGCCTTTGCACTGGGTGCACCGCGCTGGAAGGTGTCCACCATGGTCACCTTGCGCGCTGCCCGCAGCGGCGTGATGACTGGCCTGCTGCTGGCGGTGGCCCGCATCAGTGGCGAGACGGCACCCCTTCTGTTCACGGCGCTCAACAACCAGTTTTTCAGCACCAACATGAACGCCCCCATGGCCAACCTGCCCGTGGTGATCTTCCAGTTTGCGCTGAGCCCCTATGAAAACTGGGTGCGCCTGGCTTGGGGCGGTGCGCTGCTCATCACGCTGTCGGTGCTGATCCTCAACGTCGTAGCGCGGGTGTTCCTGCGCGAGAAAAACCGCGTCTGACCCGGCACGCTGCCCTTACTGCAGACACTGACAAGACAGTCTCCATTTTCAGGAATTGACAATGAACGCCACCGCTACCGCCACTGCCAGCAAGAACGCGCTGGAGCTGCGTAACCTGAGTTTTTTCTACGGCAAGTTCCAGGGCCTGCGCAACGTGAGCCTGGACATCGCCGAGCACAAGGTCACTGCCTTCATCGGCCCCTCGGGCTGTGGCAAGTCCACGCTGCTGCGCACGCTCAACCGCATGTACAGCCTGTATCCCGGCCAGCGCGCCGAGGGCTCCATCAGCTTCTACGGCCAGGACATCCTGGACCCCAAGCAGGACATCAACCTGCTGCGCGCCCGCATCGGCATGGTGTTCCAGAAGCCCACCCCGTTCCCCATGTCCATCTACGACAACATCGCGTTTGGCGTGAAGCTTTACGAGACGCTGAGCAAGAGCGAGATGGACGACCGCGTGGAGTGGGCACTGTCCAAGGCCGCACTCTGGACCGAGGTGAAGGACAAGCTGCACCAGAGCGGCCTGTCGCTCTCCGGCGGCCAGCAGCAGCGCCTGTGCATTGCGCGCAGCGTGGCGGTGAAGCCTTCGGTGCTGTTGCTCGACGAGCCCACCTCGGCGCTGGACCCGTTGTCCACCGCCAAGATCGAAGAGTTGATCGACGAGCTCAAGCACGACTACACCATTGCGATCGTGACCCACAACATGCAGCAGGCCGCCCGCTGCAGCGACTTCACCGCCTACATGTACCTGGGCGAGATGATCGAGTCCGGTGCGACCGAGCAGATCTTCTTCAAGCCCGAGCGCAAGGAAACCGAAGACTACATCACCGGCCGTTTCGGCTAAGGAGACAGCAGATGCCCGATAAACATCTTTCGTCCCAGTTCGACAGCGAACTCAACAGCGTCTCTGCCCGCGTCATGGAAATGGGCGGCTTGGTGGAGTCGCAGATTCGCCAGGCGGTGTACGCGCTGTCGCAATTCAGCCTGGAGGCCGTGGAAACGGTGGCTTCGATGGAGACCCGCATCAATGCGATGGAGGTCGAGATCGACCAGGAGCTGTCCTCCATCATCGCCCGCCGCCAGCCCACCGCGCGTGACCTGCGCCTGCTGCTGGCCTTCTCCAAGGCCACGGCCAATCTGGAGCGCATGGGCGACGAAGCCAACAAGATGGCGCGCATGGTGCGCTCCATCATCGAAGGCGGCGCCCCGCGCTCGTTGCCATCGAGCGACCTGCGGGTGGCGGCCGAGCTGGCCTCGGGCCAGCTGCGCAAGACGCTGGATGCGTTTGCACGGCTGGACGTGAAGGCGGCGGTCGCCATCCTCAAGGAGGACGACCTCATCGACAAGGAGTTCGACGGGTTCGTGCGCAAGCTCATCACCTACATGATGGAAGACCCGCGCACCATCTCGCCCAGTCTGGATCTGCTGTTCCTGGCCAAGGCCATTGAGCGCATTGGCGACCATTCCAAGAACGTGGCCGAGCTCATCATCTATCTGGTCAAGGGCAAGGACGTGCGCCACACAGCCCTCGACGAGATCGAGTCGGCAGTGCTGTAAGTACGGGGCGCTGACATCACCATGAGAAAGCTTCCCCGTGTCCTCATCGTGGAGGACGAACCCGCGATTGCCGAACTGATTGCAGTCAACCTGCGCCACAACGGTTTCCAGCCCTTCTGGGCGGAAGACGGCGACAGCGCGCAGCGCGAGCTGGATGCCGTGCTGCCCGATGTGATCCTGCTGGACTGGATGCTGCCAGGGCAGAGTGGCCTGTCGCTGGCGCGCAAGTGGCGTGCAGACAGCCGCACCAAGCCCATCCCCATCCTCATGCTCACCGCGCGTGGGGATGAGCCGGACAAGGTGGCCGGGCTGGACGCCGGTGCCGACGACTACATCACCAAGCCCTTTTCCACGCAGGAGCTGCTGGCCCGCATCCGCGCGGTCCTGCGCCGCCGCGCACCTGAGCAGGTGAGCGACAGCGTGAGCATTGGCGAGCTGGTGCTGGATGCTGCGACCTACCGGGTCACCTTCCAGGGGCAGCCCCTGAAGGTGGGCCCCACCGAGTTCAAGCTGCTGCATTTCTTGATGAAGCACGCCGAGCGTGTGCACAGCCGGTCGCAGCTGCTCGACAAGGTGTGGGGCGACCATGTCTTCATCGAGGAGCGCACGGTGGACGTGCACGTCAAGCGCCTGCGCGAGGCCCTGGGTGCGGCGTCGGTGATGGTGGAAACGGTGCGCGGCGCGGGCTACCGGCTCACTGCACAACCCCAGGTGCCGTTATCGGCCTGATGGGGCAGGCGGCCTGCCGCCTGTGAGTGATGCGACGCGCGCGATGGCTGCTGCGCAGCGGGCCGCTGCGGATGGCGCTCATCGGCAGTGGCGATGGATGTGATGATCAATGGGCGCGCGTGTCGCGCCCCTGGCGTTTCTGAGAAGGCTTTGCAATCCGCATGCTGTGGCGTATTTCGTTTTTCCTGCTGTGGCAGTTGGCGGGTGGTGGCCTGGGGTGGTGGCAAGGCGGGCCCTGGGGCGCCGCACTGGGGGCCGCCATTGCTGCCTGGGCGTGGTTCGTGTGGGACCTGCTGCGGGGCGTGCGGGTGTTGCGCTGGCTGCGCACGGGCGACCTGGCATCGGTGCCGTCCATGCGTGGCATCTGGGGCGAGGCGGCGGACCGTGCACGGCGTCTGCTGCGCAAGCAGGAGGCGCAGATACGAGACAGCCAGGACCGTTTGCAGGAGATCCTGGCAGCCCTGCAGGCCTCCCCCAACGGCGTGGTGCTGCTGGATGCGCAGGGCCGCATCGAATGGTGCAACCAGATGGCAGCCAACCAGTTTGGCTTCGACGCGCAGCGCGACGTCATGCAGTCCATCGGCAATCTGCTGCGCAACCCTGAATTCACGGCTTACTTTGCTGCCAAGGACTTCACCAGCGATGTGGTGCTGGAGGGGCGCCTGAGCACGCCGTCGCGGCCCGTACGCATCTCGGTGCACCTGCACCCCTATGGCGATGGCCGCACGCTGCTGCTGTCGCGCGACGTGACGGCGCTGGAGCAGGCCGACGCGATGCGGAGAGACTTTGTGGCCAATGTGTCGCACGAGATCCGCACACCCCTCACGGTGCTCACCGGTTTTGTCGAAACCTTGCAGACCTTGCCGCTGAGCGCCGACGAGCGCTCGCGCTATCTGGGCATGATGGCGCAGCAGGCGCAGCGCATGCAAAGTGTGGTGCAGGACCTGCTCACGCTGTCGCGGCTGGAGGGCAGTCCGCTGCCCGGCATGGCCGAATGGACACCTGTTCAGTCGCTGATGCAGCGCTGCGAGGAAGAGGGCCGCGCCCTGTCGACGCTGCTCACACAGAACCAGCAGCGTCCCCATACGATGCGCTTTCCGGCGGCCGATTTGCTGCGGGCCGAAGGCGAGATTGCTGGTGTGCCTGCCGAACTGCAAAGCGCCTTGTCCAACCTCGTCAACAACGCGGTGCGCTACACACCCGGCGGTGGTTCCATCGAGGTGCAGTGGCTGCGCAAGGAGGATGGCAGTGCCGTGTTCTCGGTGCACGACACCGGCCCCGGCATTGCGCCCGAGCACATCCCGCGCCTGACGGAGCGCTTTTACCGGGTGGACCGCAGCCGTTCGCGCGAGACCGGAGGCACCGGCCTGGGCCTGGCCATCGTCAAGCATGTGCTGCAGCGCCATGGCGCCACGCTGGACATTGCGAGCACGCTGGGCAAGGGATCGGTGTTTTCGGTCACTTTCCCGGCCAACCGTTTGCGGGGTTTTTCCTTGCCGGGTTGATGGCTCGCCAGAGCATGGCGACGAACAGCAGTGCGGTGACTGCGAGCGCCGCCGCGCTGGCCGCCCAGAAGGGAGTGGGCGAAGCCACACCCGACCAAGGCCCGCTGCCCCCATACGCCAGCCAGTAGCCGCCCGCCAGACCAGCCCCCCACAGCAGCGCGCAGTACACCACCAGTGGCGCCAGCGTGATGCGGTAGCAGCGCAGCACAAACACGCACAGCGTCTGCACCGCATCGGCAGCGTGGTACGCCGCCACCCAGACCAGCACCGTGCCGGCCACGGCTGCCACGCTGGCGTTGTCGGTGTAGATCTGGCTGATCGAGTGTCTTGCTATCAATAATATAGCTGCCAAGGCAATACCCACTAGCGCAGCGAGCGAAAAACCCATCAAAACCACCTGACGGGCTCGCTGGGGCTGCTGTGCGCCCAGCCAGTAGCTCACCCGCGCGCTGGTGGCGATGGACAGCGACAGCGGCACCATGTAGAGCACGGCAGCCATGTTGGCGGCGATCTGGTGGGCGGCCGCCGAGGTGGTGCCCTGGCGCGCGATGAACAAGGCCATCAGGGTGAAGGAGGTCACCTCCACCATCACGGCCAGGCCTGCTGGAATGCCGAGCCTGGCAAAGCCTGCAATGGTGGGCCAGTGCGGGGGCTCCATGCGGCGCCACAGCCCCAGGGGGGTATAGATGTCCTGCGTGCGCAGCAGCCACACAGCCAGGGCCAGCATGCTGCAGTTGACGACCAGCGTGGCCCAGGCGCAGCCCACCACCCCCTGCGCGGGCAGGCCCCCGCCGCCAAAGGTGAACCACACCGACAGCGGCAGCTTGATCAGCAGCGAGCCCACCTGTAGCCAGGTGACCAGACGCGGATGGCCCAGGGCCTGGTTGAGGGTGCTGTAGATCCGGAACAGCAGGGCGGGTGGGAGTGCCAGTGCGAGTACGGCCAGATAGTTTTCAACCTGCGGTCGGAGCGCAGGCGGCACCTCCGTCCAGCGCAGCAGCGGGCCCGGCGACAGCAGCACCGCCATGCCCAGCACAGCCGCCGCTGCGCACAGGTACAGGGCTTGCCGCAGCGATCTGCCCACGGCCTCGGGCTGTTGCGCCCCGCGCTGTTCGGCCCACACGGGGAGCAGGGCCTGCAGCACGCCCATCAGGGCAACGTACACACTGATGAAAATGGCCGACCCGACGGACAGCGCGGCCAGCGACGATTCGCTGTAGCGCCCCGCCACAATGGTGTCCGTCACCCCGAAGGCCATGACCGCCAGTTGCCCCGCCAGCACGGTCACGGCGTGCCGGCTGATGGTGGACAGCTCCGACATCAGCGAGCCGGGGCCACGCGGCGGAACAGCAGCAGGTTTTCGTTCTTGTCGGTGGGGCGGGGCAGGGTGGCCCGGGCTTCCCACAGCTCAGCGCGGACCATGCGCTCGGACGCGGGCCAGGAGGCGCTGTCCACCAGCAGCCACTGGCATTCATCCTGCAGGCCTGCGCGCTGCAGCGACAGCTGTCCATGGAACTGCAGTGCCGCCACCTGGGCGCGGTTCAGGCCCAAGGTCTGAATGCAGCCGGGCTCCGGCCCCAGGGCTGCCACCACACTGCGCACCTGCGGACCATAGCTGCGTGCGTAGTCCAGCAGCGGCAGCCACAGGGTCATCAGCAAAAGCCAGCCCAGGGCGGCACCGCCAGCGGGCAGTACCAGGCTCTTCCAGATGGGGGCCCGGTTGCGGGATGCGCGCCACCACGCCAGACCGCACCAGCCCACCGTGGCCGCCACGGCCACCAGCAAAGCCAGCACCGAAAACTGGGGCACAAACCCGGGCGCCAGTTTGGCCACGTTGGCGGCGGGCTTGGCAGGCACCCCGGTCTGCATGGCGATCCAGATCACCCAGATCGCGAGGGCCGAGGCAGTGAAGAACAGCAGCGTGAACCAGTCAATCAAAGCCCCTACACTGCGGCGCAGCGTGGGCAGGGCAAAAGCTGCCAGCGCAGCCAGGGCGGGGAGGCCCAGCAGCAAGGCCCGGTCCGCCGGCTGGGTGGTGATGGTCGCGCCGATGGACACCAGGGTGAACCAGAGGGGCACCAGCAGGTGCCGTTGGCCCGGGCGGCTGAAGATCTGCTGGCGCCAGCGCCACAAAGTCCAAAGGGCCAGTGGCCAGGCTGGCCAGCCAAACCACAGCAGCAGGCGCGCAAGACTCAGCCAGTCCTTGCCGCCGCCATCGAACCCCACAACCCGCCAGCGCCACAGGTCCAGGCCCTGGGCCAGTACAGCCGCTACCAGGGTGGAAGCTGCCAACACGGCAGCCCAGCGCCAGCGGCGGTCGGTGTTGCTTGCAGGCGCAAACAACACCAGCGCCGCGCCGCCCACGCCTAGCAAGGCCGTGAGGGCGGGGGCTCCTGACAGCGTGAGCCCGGCCATACCCAGCACCAATGCCACGGCTGGCGCCACGGTGCGGTGCGGCATGGCGGCCACCGCAAAAAACAGCAAAGCGGTGCAGCCCAGCTGCGCCAGATAGCTTGTGACCTCATGCGACAGCTGCGCCAGGCCCAGGCAGGCGATCAGCGCCAGCAAGGCGCCATCGGCAATAGCACGCGCATAGTCCAGTGGGGAAGCCTCGCCGCCAAAAGCAAACGCAACCGGTTGGGCACCCGGGCTGCGGGCCAGGTAGTACACGCCATACCAGGTGGCCATCAGGGTGATGACCAGGAGCGCGATGAACGGCATGCGGGCCGCCATCTCCGGCGACAGCCAGGCCGGTGCCATCTGCACGGCCCAGGCACCCAGCCAGTAGGGCAGCAGCCCTTCGGTTTCGGGGGGCATGCCACCGAGCAGCGGACTCAGCCAGGGAGTGCGTCCCTGGGCCAGCTCCAGCATGTAGCCAAAGGCGGTGACGTCTGCGTTTTTCCACGGATCGCGGCCCACGAAGCCGGGCACTACGTAGGCGATGCAAAGCAGCAGCAGCGCCCAGCGGGGCAGCGGGCTGACGGCGTTCTGGGTAACGATGGCGGGGGTGGGTGGAGTCACGCGGCAGTGGGCGGCTGGGCAAAGGAGCCACCGAGAATAAAGGCAAAACCCATGAAAAAAGGCAGCCCGGTTGCCCGGGCTGCCTTTTTGGCGGGATCGCAGGGGCGAATTACTTCGCTGCGGTCTTGCCGAAACGGTTGCGGAAGCGTTCCACGCGGCCACCCATGTTGTCCACCGACTTTTGCGTGCCGGTGTAGAAGGGGTGCGATTCAGAAGAAGTATCCAGCTTGAACAGCGGGTATTCCTTGCCTTCGTGGGTTTCGGTTTCCTTGGTGTTCACGCACGAGCGGGTCACGAACTTGAAACCGTTGGACAGGTCCACGAACAGAACTTCGCGGTAGTTGGGGTGAATGCCTTCTTTCATGATCTTCCTTTGAGTCAACTGCGGGAGCCGCACCGGCCAGTCCAATGTACTTTCCGCAAGAAAAAGCCCTCTATTATTGCACAGGCTGAGAATCAGCCCCCGCGACGCATCATGTCGAAGAAGTCCACATTGGTCTTGGTGGCCTTCATGTTCTTGATCATGAGCTCCATCGACTCGATCTCGTCCATGTTGTACATGAACTGGCGCAGGATGCGGGTCTTCTGCAGGATCTCGGGTGCCAGCAGCAGTTCCTCGCGGCGCGTTCCGCTCTTGTTGAGTTCGATGGCGGGGAACACGCGCTTTTCGTACAGGCGGCGGTTCAGGTGGATTTCGCAGTTGCCCGTGCCCTTGAACTCTTCAAAGATCACTTCGTCCATGCGGCTGCCGGTATCGACCAGCGCGGTGGCGATGATGGTGAGCGAGCCGCCTTCTTCGACCTTGCGGGCTGCGCCAAAGAAGCGCTTGGGGCGTTGCAGTGCAGCAGCGTCCACACCGCCCGACAGCACCTTGCCACTCGATGGCACGACGTTGTTGTAGGCGCGGGCCAGGCGGGTGATGGAGTCCAGCAGGATCACTACGTCCTTCTTCAGCTCGACCAGGCGCTTGGCGCGCTCGATCACCATCTCGGCCACGTGCACGTGGCGGGCAGCGGGCTCATCGAAGGTGGAGGCAATGATGTCGCCCTTGACCGTGCGCTGCATTTCGGTCACTTCTTCAGGGCGCTCGTCCACCAGCAGCACCATCAGGTGCACGTCGGGGTTGTTGGCCGTGATGGCGTGGGCGATGTGCTGCATCATCACCGTCTTGCCGCTCTTGGGCGGCGCCACGATCAGCGCGCGCTGGCCACGGCCGATGGGGGCGATGATGTCGATGATGCGGCCGGTGATGTTCTCGTCGCCCTTGATGTCGCGCTCCAGGCGCATCTGTTCCTTGGGGAACAGGGGCGTCAGGTTCTCGAACATCACCTTGTGCTTGTTCTGCTCCGGCGGGCCGCCGTTGACCGAATCCAGCTTGGTCAGGGCAAAGTAGCGCTCGCCGTCCTTGGGCGTGCGCACTTCACCTTCTATCATGTCGCCGGTGTGCAGGTTGAAGCGGCGCACCTGGCTGGGGCTGATGTAGATGTCGTCGGTGCTGGC
>CAYXSL010000039.1:9360-28411 GCA_964466605.1 uncultured Verminephrobacter sp. | reverse complement strand
AATCACCGTGCCCGCCCCGGCGCGGTTGTCGATCACCACGCTCTGGCCCAGCTTGTCGCCCAGCTTTTTGCCAATGAGGCGGCCCAGCACGTCGGTGGCGCCACCGGGCGGGAACGGAATCACCAGCGTGATGGGCTTGGTAGGGAACGTAGCCTCTTGCGCCACGGCAGGGCCCCATGCAGCGCCCCCCAAAGCACAGAGGATGGCGGACGACAAAAGCAGTTGCTTGCGGTTCATGGGGTGCTCTCCAAAGGTGACAAAGGTTGGGGGATAGAGAAATGGACGAATCAGGGAATGACAACAATCAGCCTTGCGCCGCGAGCACGGCCCGCCCGCGCTGCACAAAGCCCTGGTACTGCGCATCGGGCACCAGCAGGCCGCCCGTGGTCCACACCAGGTGGGTGGCCTGGTCCAGCACGGCGTCGATGCCCGTGCTGCGCAGCCAGGCCTGCCCGGCGGTGGTGCCGGTCAGCAGCGCCGGGCCGCTGAAGCCTGCAGCGGCAGATGGCTCAATGCGCTCGCCCAAGGCATCCCGCACCCGCACCAGGTGCGCAAACAAGGTGTCATCGGCGACCGTGAACACGCCCGACAGCAGCGGCCGCATCAGCTCGGCAGCCAGCAGGGATGCACGCGGCACAGCCAGGCCATCGGCCTCGGTGCGGTTGGTCAGGCCCCAGTCGTACACCGAGGGATGCTCACCCTGCCCGGCCATCATTTGCACCAAAAAACACGGCGACTGCACCGGCTCGGCAAAAAAGCAGTGCACATGCGGCCCCAGCACCTGCCGCAGGCCAAAGGTGATGCCCGCTGGTGCGCCGCCCACGCCACACGGCAGGTAGACGATGAGCGGATGCTCGGCATCCACCACCACGCCCTGCTCGGCCAGCTGCTTTTGCAGGTGCAGCGCAGCCGCGCTGTAGCCCAGCAGCAGCGAGAACGATTGCTCGTCGTCCACGAAGTGGCACAGCGGGTTGCTGGCCGCCTCGGCACGGCCTGCAGCCACGGCGCGTTCGTAGTCACCCGTGTGTTCCACCACCAACACACCACGCTGGCGCAGGCGTTCCTTCTTCCAGTCCTTAGCATCGGCCGACATGTGCACCGTGGCCTGGAAACCCAGGGCCGATGCCACCACGCCAATGCTCATGCCCAGGTTGCCCGTGGAACCCACCGCCACCTGGTAGCGGCCCAGCACCTCGCGCGCCTGCGGCGTCGCCAGCGCGCGGTAGTCACCGCCGGGCTGCACCAGACCATGCTGCAGCGCCAGCCCCTCGGCAAACTCCAGCACCTCGTGCATGCCACCCCGGGCCTTGATGGAGCCCGCCACCGGCAGGCTGTGGTCGGCCTTGATGAACAGGCGGCCTTGCCCCTCGGCCAGGCCCAGTGCGGGTTGCAGCGCAGCAGCGGGCAGCAGGGGCGACTCCACCACGCCCCCGGTGTTGGCCAGCTCAGGGAATACCTGCGCCAGCAGCCCCGCAAAACGAGCCAGGCGTGCAGCCGCCGCCTTCGTATCATCCAGACTAATGCTTCTACCCAGTGCGGTGAGCGCAGAGGCAGGCTGCGCCTCCCGGGCTTCGTTGGTCCACAACGCAGGCTGGGCATGGCGCAAGCGGGTGGCCAGCAAGGCGTCCACGGCAGCTTGGGGTTCGGCAATCGTCATAACGTATTCATCTCAAAAAGTCTTGCCCCCATTCTTCGCGGGTCACGCGCCCGCCACAAACCATTTATATTGAGCGAAGCATTAGTATTAATAATGGATATTCGCCTCTCCCCTTCCCTGCTCGCCTGGCTGCGCAGTTTTGATGCAGCCGCGCGCCACGGCAGCTTTACCAAGGCAGCGGCCGAGCTGTGCATCACCCAGGGGGCGGTGAGCCAGCAGGTCAAGCAGCTCGAAGACTGGCTGCGCCGCCCCCTCTTCCTGCGCACCCCGCGCGCCCTGGTGCCCACGCCCGAGGGCAAATGGCTGGCCGTGGTGCTGCGCGAGAGCTTCGACGCCATCGAAAGCACCCTGGCCCAGATGCGCCAACCGGCCGAGGCCGCCACCGCCACCTTGAGTTGCTCACCCTCGTTTGCCATGAGCTGGCTCACGCCCCGCCTGGGCGACTTCTTTCGCCACCAGCCGCACACCGGCCTGCGCGTGTTTGGCGAGTTCCACACCCTGGACCGCACCCGCATGGTGCAGGGCGGCATCGAGGCCGCCGTGCGGTTCGATTTAGGCGGCTACCGCGACCTGAACGCCACCGTGTTTCTGGACGAGTGGCTCATCCCCGTGGCCAGCCCCGAGTTCCTGGCCCGCCACCCGCCCATCACCCAGCCGCAAGACCTGCACGGCGACTGGCTGCTGCACGACGGCAGCGCCTGGGACGGCGCCGACACGTACGAGGAATGGCAACACTGGTTTGCGCAGATGGGCGCTACGCCGCCACCCTGGGCAGGCGGCCAGCAGTTCAACCTGTCACAGCTGGCCCTGGGCGCCGCGCTGGCCGACCAGGGCATTGCCATGGGCCGCGCCGCACTGGTGCTGCAGGACGTGAAGGCCGGGCGCCTGGTGCCACTGCTGGGGCGCAGCGTGCCGTCGCGCGCGGCGTATTCGTTTGTGACCACCGCGCACCCCAGCCCTGCCATGGAGCTGGTGCGGGAGTGGCTGGGGGCCGAGGCGCGGAAGTTTGGCGAGGAGCGGGCGCAGGTGCTGCCGCCGCTGCTGGATGCCAAATAGGTCGGACTGACCCGCTCTGCGGGATGGCAGGAAACGTAACGGGCCACCCCGCGCCCGCGCTGCGCCAAAATTTGATCAAAAACAGTCCTTTGCGCGCGTCCATCATGCGCAAGCAGCTATCATTTTTGAAAAACCCGCTGCATGGACCTGAGAGCCGTCCCTTCGGCGCAAACCGCCCGGCCCGAACCAACGCAGCCCCTATGTCTGCCCCCGCAACCACCCAATCAAGGCGCGCAGCGCCGGGCTGACCTGGTTGCGCCCGGGGGTAATACAGCGCAAAGCCAGGCTCGGCCGGGCACCAGTCGGCCAGGGCCTGCACCAGGTGGCCCGCGCGCAGGTGGGGCTGGGCCATGGCTTCGTACACATAGGCCCAGCCTGCGCCCCCCAACGCGGCGCGCAGGGCCAGGCGCTGGTCGTCCACGGTGAGCGGGCCTTCCACGGCCAAGTCAAAGGCCGGGCCGCCTTCGCCCGGCGGCACAAATTGCCAGCGGTACAACGCCCCGCTGGGGAAGCGCTGGCGCACGCAAGGCCGCTGCAGCAGGTCATGCGGGGTTTCAGGCACGCCCAGGGCGGTGGCCAATGTGGGGGCGGCCACCACGGCAAACCGCTGCGGCGGCCCGATGGGCACTGCCACCATGTCCTGCGGCAGGGCTTCGGGGAAGCGGATGCCCGCATCAAACCCCTCGCGCACGATGTCCACCAGCCCGTCCTGGGTGCACACCTCCAGCGCCACGCCGGGGTGGGCCTTCAAGAAGCCGCCCAGCAACGGGCCCAGCAGCAGGTCGGCGGCGCTGCGCGGCACATTGAGCCGAAGGTGTCCGCGCACCTCCTGGCCCCACTGGGCCGCCTCGGTCAGCGCGCCGTCCAGCCCCTGCATCACCGGCGCGAGCTGGGCCCGCAGCTGGGTGCCCGCCTGGGTCATGGCCACGCTGCGCGTGCTGCGCTGCAGCAGGGGCACGCCCAGCCGGTCTTCCAGCGTGCGCACGGCCTGGCTTACCGACGACGGCGACAGGTTCAGCGCCCGGGCCGCGCGCCGAAAGCTGCGCCACTCGGCCACGGCCATGAAAGCACGCAGGTGCTGGAGGTCGGGGGGTGTTGGCATGGGGCGGATTGTTCCACACCCACTGTCCTCCTCAAGGTGGAATGGCAGGGCCATTGTGCGGCCTGGCCGGACAGTGCATTCAGGCCAGAAGCGCTTGCGGGAGGACGTCCTCAGGAAGAACATCCACTTCTTTGCTGCAGGCACCCGCAACCACCCCAAGGAACCATATGGCCAAACCAAACAATCTCTCCAACAACATGCTCCCGCTGCCGCGCCCGCTGGGGCAGCGCCAGGTCCACCCCCTGGGGCTGGGCTGCATGGGCATGAGCGAGTTCTACGGGCAGACCGACGATGCGCAATCACTGGCCACGCTGCACATGGCGCACGGCCTGGGCGTGAACCACTTCGACACGGCCGATGCCTACGGGTTTGGCCACAACGAATCCCTGCTGGGCCGCTTTCTGCGTGAACTCTCGCCCAGCCAGCGCGCGCAGGTCATGGTGGCCACCAAGTTCGGCATCGTGCGCGAGCCCGGCCGCTACGAGCGGCGCATCGACAACTCACCCGCCTACATTCGCCAGGCCTGCGAAGCCTCGCTGCAGCGCCTGGGGGTGGAGCGCATCGACCTGTACTACTGCCACCGCCGCGACCCGGCTGTGCCGCTCGAAGACCTGATGGGCACCCTGGCGGACCTGGTGCGTGCGGGCAAGATTGCAGCAGTAGGCCTGTCGGAGGTGAGTGCAGAGAGCCTGCGCGCCGCCCATGCGCTGCACCCGGTGGCAGCGGTGCAAAGCGAATATTCGCTGTGGGAGCGCGGCGCCGAACAGGCCGTGCTGCCCACCGCCCAGGCACTGGGCATTGCGTTTGTGGCCTACAGCCCGCTGGGCCGGGCCTTCCTGACCGACCAGCCGCCTGTGGTGGATGCCCTGGCCCCCGACGACTTCCGGCGGGCGCTGCCGCGCTTCAATGGCGCCGAAGGCCAGGCCAACCGCAGCCTGCAGGAGGGCCTTGCACAGCTGGCCCAATCGGTGGGCCTGCCCGTGACCACGCTGGCGCTGGCCTGGATGCTCAACCGGCACCCCCATGTGCTGCCCATCCCCGGCACCCGGCGCAGCCAGCACCTGCAGCAGAACCTGGCAGCGGCCCAGGCCACGCTGCCCGCCGAAGTGTTGGATGCCCTGGACGCCCTGTTCGCCCCGGGCCAGGTGGCGGGGGCCCGCTACACGGAGGCGGGCTGGGTGGGGATCGAGGGTTCCTAGAGCGGTCTTAACTCCACCCACGGCGCCAGGCCTCGAACTCGCTGGGGCGCAGCCGATACCGGGCCATATTGCCTTCATGCAGGCTCATCAGCTCGGTTTCGGCCACCTCTACAAAGCGGTGGCGATCAGCGGCAGGCACCTGCAACCGGGCTTGCTGCGCCACAAAGGCAATGGCGCGCTCTTTGCCCAGAGCGGCACGCACCACCTCGGCCACGGTTTCAAAAATCTGCTCGCGGTACCGCAGACGAAATGGATCGGGCTCCCCAAGCGACTGGCGCACCGCCGAATAGCGTGCACAAGATCGCTTGTAGGCCCACGCAAAAACATCGCGCAGCAGCTCCACCCGGTTGAGTTCATACACACCGAGCATGGCGCTGATGTACACCGCCGGCGGCACGTCCACGAACGACAGCGGGCACAGGTTGTGCTGAATGAGGGGAATGTTGGCGGCCAGACGGGACACTCGCTTGTTCACATCCTCAAAAGGCTGCAGATAGGGCAAATGCACCATCGCAAAAAATGCCTGCTCCAAGGGGTCTTGAATGGCGGCGGCGGTGTCCAGCACCTGGGCAAAACACTCGGCAATCAACTGCGGCCCTTCCAGCGGCAGGAACACTGCCTGCCCGATGCCCACCGCCACAGCGCGCAGGCGACCACTGGCGGTCGGGTCGGGCAGCAGGTTGTCTGACAGCAGCGCGTGCAGGTTGAGCAGGGTGTAGCGGTTAAAACCGATGTCGGGCGCAGAGGCAATCAGAAACTCGATCGCGGCCTTGTGGTTGAGGATCATCTGGGCGTCCAGCGCCCCCTTGCCTTCGGCCGCCTCGCCCATGGACAGGAGGCGCTCGGTTTCCAGCAGCGAGTAGGTATTGCCCTCCAACCGGCTGGAGTTCCACGACAGGTCGATCAGCAACCGGTGCGCGATGCTGCGTGCGTAGGTGCCGGCCGGTTCGTTGTGCGCCGCCACCTGGCCTTGCGCCCGCAGCTCCTCACGCAAAGGCCGGGGCAGGTAGTACGTGGTGTTGGGGCGATAGCTGTCGAGAAACCGGCGCTGGTACCCCACAGGCGTGCGGTGCTGCACGGGTTGCCGCACCGCGTTTTCAATGCTCCTGGCCTCTTGCGAAAGAGGCAAGGAGACTTCTATGTGCCCTGTGGAAGTGACTCCATCCAGGGCGGCGGCTCCTTCGATGACCCGTATCGGCAAAAGGTACCGCGTGGCACGCGCCCGGCCTTCTTTGCGCAAACGCCCTTGCTCTACCAGGTCGTTGAGCCAGCGCTGTACGGTGCGCCGCGTGGGGGCATCGGGCAGTTGGGATTCGATGTGCTGGATGTCAGCACCCGCCGCAACTTGCGCCACGGCCGCCAGCACCGCGCCGTAGGCATCGCGGGGAATGGGTTTGGGCATAATGTCGCAATTCAATTTTTGCGACATTAAAACATCATTTATTGTCGCAATACGCGTTTCGCGACATTAACGACAAAATCGCGACATCAAACCACGGCAACCCCATTCTTGAGCCCACCCACCGCTTCTGAGGCCGCTCGGCACATCTCACCGCTTCCAATTCAGTAGCTACCAACCCACGACCATACCGCGCAAACCGGCTTTTTTGTTCAAAACCCCAGCACACCGTACGGTCGGCGCCCCGGCGTGCAGGCCCAGCCCGGATACTGCAGCACAAGGGTTGGCCCACACCAAGGGCAGACCACCGGATTCCCCTGAACCTCAGCAAAGGACGCCCATGGCCAAGATCCTGGAAGTGAAATACGAGCACCAGGCCGATGCCCGCGTGTGCGAGGTGGCCCATAAGAGCCAGGCCGACCTCTGCTGGCACGAAGTGCACTACCCCGCGCAGGCCAGTGGCGACGCGATCTGGTTCATGGTGGCCTATGCGAACCAGGCCAGCTTCAAGGTTTTGCGCGTCAAGCACGCGAGCCAGGCGGACCTGAAGCTCTTCAAGGTGGCCACGCCCGAAGAAGCTGGCTGGCGCACCAAGGACCACCTGCTGATCGGCAAGCTGGGGAAGTAAGCGGTTGTCCTGAGCCCGGCTGCTGTCAGCTCATCCACCCACGCACTTCTGCACCTGCTCGCCCAGGCCGGCCGCGCCCAGGCGCATGACATCGCCGGGCTTCAGGAACCAGGGCGCGGGCTTCTGGCCCAGGCCCACGCCAGCGGGGGTGCCGGTCAGGACCAGGTCGCCGGGCTCCAGCGTCATGAACTCGCTGATGTACGACACCACCGTGGGCACATCAAAGATGAAGTTGCGGGTACTGCCGTTCTGCACGCGGCGGCCGTTCACCTCCAACCACAGGTCGATGGCATGCGGGTCGCCCACCTCGTCGGCCGTCACCAGCCACGGGCCGATGGGCGCGAAGGTGTCGTGGCTCTTGCCCTTGTCCCACTGGCCGCCGCGCTCCATCTGCCAGGCGCGTTCGGACACATCGTTGGCCAGCACATAGCCCGCCACATGCTCCAGCGCCTGCGCCTTGGCCACATTGCGCGCGCGGGTGCCGATGACGATACCCAGCTCCACCTCCCAGTCGGTCTTGACCGCACCGGCGGGGATGCGCACGTCGTCATGGGGACCGCTCAGCGCCGTCACGGCTTTCATGAACAGCACGGGCTCGGCGGGGGGTTGCAGCCCGGCCTCGCGCGCGTGGTCGGCGTAGTTCAGCCCCACACACACGATCTTGCCCACGCCTCCCACCGGGCTGCCCAGGCGCGGCGTGCCGTAGACGGGCGGCAGGCGGCTGGCGTCGATGGCGGCCAGGGCAGACAGGGTGCGCGGGTTGAGCTGGGCGGGGCCGATGTCGGGCAGCAGCATCGACAGGTCGCGCAGCGTGCCGGTGGTGTCCAGCAGGCCGGGGCGCTCGACGCCGGGCTGGCCGTAGCGGATGAGTTTCATGGGGGAGTCCTTGTGGAGGGTCTTGTGGTGATCGGAGGCGTCTGCGCAGGCATCAGGCATGAGGCGTCAGGGGCCAGGCGGAACAGGGCGAGTGTCGCTGGCAGCCCGCTGCGCCCGTCACGCAGCATAGCCGCCTGCATCCCCCTATGCAGACGCAAATCACCGCCCCTGCCTTGCCACAACGCGACGCCAGCGCCGATGCGGGCGCCCGCGCGCGGAGCCCGGCACGCGTAACATCGCGGGCGGGCCGCCATCTGCATCGCGACCACCATACACTCCTGATTTGATAGCTATCACCGCAATACAGATGCGCGGTGACGGCCATTTTTTGCACTATTCACCATGGCCCCTGCTGCCAACCCGACCTCCGCGCACCCCGCCAGCCCCGAGCCCCCTCCCCGGCCCCAGCCGCGCAACCCCGCCGACCTGTTCTGGTCCTTCACCTGGCTGGCCCTGCAGGGTTTTGGCGGCGTGCTGGCCGTGGTGCAGCGCGAGCTGGTGGAGAAAAAACGCTGGATGACGAACGAGGAGTTCGTCGAAGACTGGGCCGTGGCGCAGATCATGCCGGGCCCCAATGTGGTCAACCTCAGCATCATGATCGGCGACCGCTACTTTGGCCTGCGCGGCGCGTTTGCGGCGCTGGCGGGCATGCTGACCTTTCCGCTGATCCTGGTGCTGGCGCTGGCCGTGGTCTATGCGCAGTTCGCCAGCCACCCGGCCGTGGCCGGAGCGCTGCGCGGCATGGGCGCCGTGGCGGCGGGGCTGATCGCGGGCGTGGGCATCAAGCTCTTCGCTTCCATCAAGAACCACCCGCTGGGCCGCGCCCTGTGCGTGGCCTTCACGGCGCTGACCATCGTGGCCATGGTGGTGCTGCGCTGGCCGCTCTGGTGGATCTTGCCAGTGATCGGCGGCGCGGCCTGCCTGCTGACCTGGAGGAAGCTCGCGCCATGAACAGCCTCGCCCTAACGCTCAGCCCGATGGACTGGCTGAACCTGTTCCTCTACTACATGTCGCTGTCGCTGCTGGCCGTGGGCGGCGCCATTGCCACCGCGCCCGACATGCACCGCTTCCTGGTGGAGCGCAACGCCTGGCTTACTGACCCGCAGTTCAACGCATCCATCGCCATCGCCCAGGCGGCACCCGGCCCCAACGTGCTGTTCATCGCCCTGCTGGGCTGGAACGTGGGTATCAACGCGGGCGGCCCCGGCATGGCGGGTTGGCTGCTGGGCGCCCTGGGCATGGCGGTGTGCATGCTGGGCGTGATGCTGCCCAGCAGCCTGCTCACCTGGCTGGCCACGCGCTGGGGCCACCGCAACCGCGAACGCCGGGGCGTGCGCGCATTCAAGCAAGGCATGGCGCCGGTGGTGATCGGCCTGTTGCTGGCCACCTCGTGGGTGCTGGCGCAGGCCCATGGCGGCCCCGCCGAGACCTGGCCGCTGTGGCTGCTGAGCGCTGCCACCGTGCTGCTGGTGTGGCGCACCAAGCTGCATCTGCTGTGGATGCTGGGTGCAGGGGCGGTGCTGGGGGCGTTGGGCTGGGTGTAGCCAGTGGCAGAGGTGCCGGGATGGGCACCCTGCCTGCGACGCAGCGGGGTCAGGTCAGCTGATGCGCCGCCCGTGTTCTGCATACACGGCCAGGTAGATGGCGTCCGAGCCGATGTAGGGCGCCTTGTTGCCAAAGCCCACATTGAAGTCGCCGAACGACAGCGCGCGGATGCTGGCCAGGCCTGCGCGCAAACGCTCGCGCGTGGGTTCCTTGCCTGCGTTTTTCAGGCCCTCGATCATGATCTGGGCGTTGAGCCAGCCTTCGAGTGCGCTGCCGCTGTTGAGGTAAGCGGCGTCGCCGCCAGTGGCTTTCAGGGTGCTCTGGAACTTGCGCACCACCACCGATTTTTGCGAATTGGCGTCGGGAAACACCTGCACCAGTGCCAGGCCGCGTGTGGACGCGGCCAGCTTGGGCAGCTCGGACGAGATCACCGTGACCGACAGGCCCGCCAGCGGCACGCCCTGGGCCTTGGCGCGGAAGGCCTGCACAAAGGCCGTGTTGGCCGTGCCGGTGGTGGCCAGCAGCACGGCACCGGGGCGTTCGGCAGCCACCTTGTCGGCCAGCTCGGCGCCGTTCTTGCCGTCCACGGCCAGCGCAAACTCGCCGCCGCGCTCGACCTTGATCTCATCGAGCGCGGCAGACATGTCCTTGAGCACTTCCTTGCCAAAGGGGTTGTCCAGGTACACCACGGCAATGCGCTTGAGGCCCATGTCCACGATCTGCTTGACCAGGCGCTGGGTTTCCTCGCGGTAGGTGGGGCGCAGGAAGAACACATGCTTGTTGCCAGGCGCACGCAGCGAGGTGGCGCCCGTGACGGGGCCCACGGTGGGGATGCCCTTGGCTTCGATGAGCGGCAGGATGGACGCGGTGTTGGCCGTGCCCAAGGGCGAGATCAGCGCAAACACCGACTGCGCCTCGACCATCTCGGTCACGTTCTTGAGCGTGCGCGCGGCCACATAGCCGTCGTCCTTGGCGTCCACGCGGATCTCGCGGCCATGCACGCCACCGGCGGCGTTCACCTCGGCAAACGCGGCCTTCATGCCCGCCAGCTGCTCGATGCCCGCCTGGCCCAGCGGGCCGGTGAGCGCAATCGAGCAGCCCAGGGTGATGGAGCGGGCGGTCAGCGCTTCTTCAGCGGCCAGGGCGTGGTGGGCCCAGGTGGGCAGACCGGTGGCAGCGACAGCCTGGGTGGCGCGCAGCAGAAATTGACGACGGCTCATGGTGGTGCAGGACTGAAAGAACAAAGGTGGCGCAGGCTACCGGCCGCTGCGCACGCCCCCTGTCCGCTGTGCGACAAAAGCCGCCGCAGGGGCCTGAAACCGGGGGTTTTCACCGAGCAAATGCAGGGCACCAGGGCCTGCCCCGGCCCTGCACCGACCTGCGCCGTGGGTCAGCAGCCCAGCAGCTGGGGCAGCACCGTGGCGGCGGTGCCGCGCAGCAGCGCATGTGCCGTGTCGTCCAGCGCGCTGGGCGCAGGGTTCAGCACCACCACCTGCGCACCCGCCGCCCGGGCCTGGTGGGCCAGGCCCGCTGCGGGGTAGACCGCACCGGCCGTGCCCACCACCAGCATCAGGTCGCACAACCCGGCCGCGTTCTGGGCCGCTTCGAGCGTGGCCCAGGGCAAGGCCTCGCCAAACCACACCACGCCGGGCCGCACCAGGTTGCCGCAGCGGTCGCAATACGGCGGGTGCCCGGCCACGGCGTGGTCGAGGTGGCAGCAAGGGCGCGGCGTGTCGAGCCAGCGGTCTTCCAGGATGTGGCCATGCAGGCACAGCACGCCCGCAATGCCCGCGCGCTGGTGCAGGCCGTCCACGTTCTGGGTGATCAGGGTGAGCCTGCCGGGGTGCTGCTGCGCAAAACGGGCCAGTGCATGGTGCCCGGCGTTGGGCACCACGTCGGCCAGCAGGTCGCGCCGGTACTGGTACCAGTCCCACACGCGCTGTGGGTGGGCGCGAAAGCCCTCTTCGGTGGCCATGTCTTCGGGGCGGAACTGCGCCCAGTAGCCCGTCTGCGCATCGCGGAAGGTGGGTACGCCCGATTCGGCGCTCACGCCTGCGCCGGTGAGCACGGCGATGTGTTGCGCCTGCTGGACCCAGGCGCGGACAGTTTGCAGAATCTGTGCGTCCAAGAGCTGGGCCTCAACTTCTTCTTGCTGCGCGTCATTCAACCAGCAGCGCACGAAACTGGCGCGTGCCCAGACTAGTGCCCCCGCGCAAGGGCCGCCCCGCCGCGCTGGGGGCGTCCCCTCGGGGGGAAGGCGCGAAGCGACTCAGGGGGGTCAAGATCTCTGGCGCAGGGCTTCGTAGAGGCACACGCCGCTGGCCACCGACACGTTCAGGCTTTCAACCGCGCCCTTCATGGGGATGCTGACCAGCTCGTCGCAGGTCTTGCGCGTGAGCTGGCGCATGCCGTCACCCTCGGCGCCCAGCACCAGGGCCACGGGGCCTTTCAGGTCCACCTGATAGATGGTCTTGGGCGCATCGTCGCTGGTGCCGATGCACCAGATGTTGCGCTCCTTGAGTTCATTCAGCGTGCGCGCAAGGTTGGTGACCATGAAGTACGGCATGGTCTCGGCCGCGCCGCTGGCCACCTTGGCCACGGTGGCGTTGATGCCCACGGCGTGATCCTTGGGGGCGATGACCGCGTGGGCCCCCGCGCCATCGGCCACACGCAGGCAGGCGCCCAGGTTGTGCGGGTCGGTCACGCCATCCAGCACCAGCAGCAGGGGTTGCTCAATGCCAGCGGCTTCCAGGTCTTCCAGCAGCTCATCCAGCGAGGTGGCAACCTTCACAGGCTCCACCCGCGCCGCCACGCCCTGGTGGCCGTGGCTGCCTGCCAGCTTGGCAATGCGCACGCTGTCGGCTTCGATGAGGCGGGCACCGGCCTCGCGGGCGCGGTCGAGAAACTGGCGCATGCGCGCATCGCGGCGCGTGGCTTCGTAGTAAATCTCGATGATGGACTTTGGCGCGGTCTTCAGACGCACGCCCACGGCGTGGAAGCCGAAGAGAACTTTGGGGCTGGACATGCGGGGATTATCCGCTGGCCACGGGGCTGCCCCGCTTCACACTATGGATTTAATAGCTATCAAGGCAATACCATCGCGCGGCAGAGACCAAAAAAGCCCAGTATTTCCGCCTTAAACAACACGCCCCGCGTCGATGGTGATGCGGTGCTCGCACTGCGCGGCAATGGCCCGGTCGTGGGTGACGAGGACCAGGGTCGTGCCCTGCTCGCGGTTCAGCTCGAACATGAGCCGCATGATGGTCTCCCCCGTTGCAAAGTCCAGGCTGCCCGTGGGCTCGTCGGCCAGCAGCACGGCGGGCTGCACCACAAAGGCCCGCGCCAGCGCCACGCGCTGCTGCTCACCGCCCGACAGCACCTTGGGGTAATGCGACAGGCGCTGGCCTAGGCCCACGCGGGCCAGCATCTCGGTGGCGGCCTTGCGCGCGTTTTTGCGAACCTCGGGGCGGCTCGCCAGCTCCAGCGGCAGCATCACGTTCTCCAGCGCCGTGAGGTTGCCCATGAGCTGGAAGCTCTGAAACACAAAACCCACCTTCTGCGCGCGCAGGGCCGCGCGCTCGTCCTCGTCGATGGCGAACAGGTCATGGCCGTCCAGCCGCACCGTGCCGCGCGTGGGGGTGTCGAGCCCCGCGATGATGGACAGCAGCGTGCTTTTGCCCGAGCCCGAGGCGCCCACGATGGCGGCGGTTTCCCTCGCGGCCAGGCGGAAATCGATATCCCGCAGAATGTCGAGGGTTCCGGTGGAATCGGTCACCGACTTGAAGACATGCTCCACGGCGATGATGGGGGTTGCGGACGATGCCTGCGGCAGTGGGGAGGATTCGGACATGAAAGGATTTTTGCTTTGATTCGATACCTACGTCGGCGTCACTTTATCGTGAGCGCAGCCACCGGCGCGCTGGTGGGGCTTTGCGCCCCCGCAGCCCTGGCCCAGCCCAAGGCCCCGGCACAGGCCGCGCGCGCACCCGTGCTGCTGGTGCTGGGCGATTCGCTCAGCGCCGAATACGGCCTGGCGCGCGGCACCGGCTGGGTGGCGTTGCTGGAAAAGCAACTGGCGCAGGACAAGCTGAATGTCACCGTGGTCAATGCCAGCGTGAGCGGCGAGACCACCTCGGGCGGCCGCTCCCGCCTGGCGGCGCTGCTGGCCCAGCACAAGCCCACGCATGTGGTGATCGAGCTGGGTGGTAACGATGCGCTGCGCGGGCTGCCGCTCAAGAACACCGAAGAGAATCTGACCTGGATGACCCAGGCTGCCCAGAAGGCCGGGGCCAAGGTCTTGCTGGTGGGAATGCAGGTGCCGCCCAACTATGGCACCGACTATGCGAACAAGTTTGCGGGCTTGTTTGCCACCGTGGCGCAAGCCCAGAAGGCGGCCGTGGTGCCCTTTCTGCTGAAAGGGGTGGCGGATGGGCCGGACCCAACCCGCCTGTTCCAGCCTGACCGCATTCATCCGCGCGCCGAGGCGCATCCGCAGATGCTGGCCAATGTGTGGCCGGAACTGAAAAAGCTGCTGCGCTGAGCACCGACTGCCCGAGGCAGCCCCCGGCTGTCAGGCGCCGGCGGGGCCCCCTGGCTGGCCAGGGGTGGCAGCGTCTGCGGCGGGCTGATCATCCGCAGGCTGATCCCCGTGCGGCTCATCCGGCCTGCGCTGCGCCTTGGCCCTCAGCTTGTCTTCTTTTTTCTGTTTTTTGGCGAGTTCGCGCTGGCGCTTTTCGTATCCGTAGTTGGGTGTTGCCAAGGTAGTTGCTTCCTGAAGTAGTGGCCCACTGTAACAGCATGCACCTGCCCGTTACGCCGCAGCGGGCCGCAGCGGCACGACGGATGCGCGGTAGGCGTGCCAGCTCGCAAAGCCCAGCACCGGGCCGGCCAGCAGCAGCCCCACGCCCCAGAACCAGAGCGATGCCGCAACGATGGTGGTGATGAGCGCCCCCCACAGCAGCATGACCAGCGGGTTCTCCAGCACCACGCGCATGCTGGTGATGCCTGCGGTGAGGGCATCGGTGTCCCGGTCCAGGATCATGGGGATGGATACCACCGAGGTGGAAAACACCAGCGCAGCGAACACGCCCCCCACCACGGCGTACACCGCCACAAAACTCCAGTTCTGCGGGTTGAACACCGCCTGCAGCACACCGGTGGTGGACGGCATGCCGGTGTTGAAGAACACCGCAAACACCACCAGCGATGCGCGGCCCCAGAGCAACTCCAGCACCACGAGCACCAGCACCAGCATGCCCATGCTGCCCATGTGGCTGTCCCAGCAGGTGAGCGATTCGCTGAGCTGGGGTTTCAGCCCCGCCGCGCGCCGGCGGCTGGTGTCATACAGCCCCATGGCAAGAAACGGCCCGAGCAGCAGGCAGCCGCTGGCCAGGGACATGGTGTATTCAGGCCGCGTGCGGAACACCCAGCCCAGCACCACGGCCATGGCCCAAAAGCATGTGCCATAGAACAGCGCAATGCCAGGTGCGGCGCGCACATCGCTGAGGCCCCGCAGCAGCCACCGGAAGGGATCGGCCAGGCCCAGCGGCTGCAGTTCGACGGGCTGGGCCGTCTGGGCCTTGACGCGGCTGGCAATGGCCTCGGCGTGCTGGGCTTCCGACGGGTCGGGCGTGCGGAGTGCGTCCGGTGCGGGTTCGGGGGATGTCACGGTCATGCCGCCACACTAAGCCCGCCGCCGCCGCAGCGCCACTGAGGAAAGCCCGTACCCCGGGCAACCATCGCACCGGTAGACGGGCCTCGAGCCCGGGATCAGACGGCGGGGAAGGCGCGCTCCAGGGCCTGCTGCAGATCGCGCCGCAGGTCTTCGACCGCTTCGAGCCCGATGGAAAAACGCACCAGCGTGCCCGGCTTCAGGTGCGCGGAAGGGCGGCTGCGCATGCTGCCAATGGTGTAGGGCACGACCAGGCTCATGGGGCCGCCCCAGCTGTAACCCAGCTTGAACAGGCGCAGGCCGTCGCAGAACGCATCCACCTGCTGCTGCGTGTAGCGCGCATCGATCATCACGCTGAACAGCCCCGCTGCCGCGCCCTCCCCGCCCTGGGCTGCGCCACACAGGGCCTTCCAGTGGGCATGGCCGGGGGCGCCCTCCAGCGCGGGGTGCAGCACCTGCGCAATCGCCGGTTGCTGCTGCAGCCAGCGCGCCAGCGCACGGGCGGCCTCGTCGTGGGCGCGGTAGCGCAGGCCGATGCTGGGCAGCGCGCGCAGCACCGCCTCGACGTCATTCACCCCCACGCCCAGGCCCAGCCGCATGTGGGTGAGCTTGATCTTCATGTGCAGGCCCAGGTCGCGGGTGATGACGCTGCCCATGAGCACATCGCCGCCGCCGCTGGGGTACTTGGTGAGGGCATGGGCCGAAATGTCCACGCCCAGGCTGCCGTCTCCGGTCAGGTCGAATGGCGCAAACGCCAGACCTGCGCCCCAGGTGTTGTCCAGCGCCGTGGTCACGCCGCGTGCGCGGCAGATGCGCACCTGCTCGCACAGATCGGGGAATTCCATGCTCACCGAGCCCGGTGCCTCCAGCCACACCAGCCGGGTGGCGGGGGTGATGCGGGCGGCCAGGTCGGCCGGGTCCAGCGGGTCATAAAACGCGTGGGTGATGCCAAAACGGGCCAGCTCGCCGTTGGCGAAATCCTTGCCGGGGCCGTAGGCGTTGTCCGGGATCAGCACCTCGTCGCCGGGCTTGAGCAGGGCCAGCCCCACATTGGCGATGGCAGCCAGGCCGCTGGGCACCAGCACACACTGCAGGCCGCCCTCCAGCGTGCACAGGCGCTCTTCCAGAATGAAAGTGGTGGGTGTGCCATGCAGGCCGTAGGTGTAGCCACTCTTGTCCTTCCACTCCCGTGAGCGCATGGCTGCAACGTTGGGAAAGATGACGGTGGACGCCTTGTAAACCCCGGGCTGGGGGGCTTCAAAACCGGCGGGAGGCAGATAGCCGTGGTGGACGATGCGGGTGGCGAGATCGGTGTCGTGGTCTTTCATGGCGGCCATGGTAGCGCGCCGCCCAGGGCGAGCCTGGGCGGCGCGATGCATGTGGGCCGCGGCGGGTTGCCGCAGGTTTAGCTGGCGCTCACCACCAGCTGGTTGTTCACCGCGGTGACGCCGCTGACCGCCTTGGCAATGGTCTCGGCGCGGTCGCGGGCCACAGTGGACGGAGCGGGGCCGTTCAGAGTGACCTTGCCGTTCACGGTGTCCACATTGATCCTCACGGCGCTGAGGTCAGGGTCCTTGGCAAGACCGGCATTCACCTGGGCAGTGATGGTGGCGTCATCGATCGCTCCCTTGGCAGTGCCGGCGGCTTGCTTGGCCGTCGCTTCGGCGCTGTTGGCACTCTGCTCCACCTTGGTTTCCGCACTCTGCATGGCGGCCCCCGCTTTGGCTCGGGCGTCGGCAGCGGCTTGCTCGGTCTTCTCGACGGCGGAGTCGAGGCGCTGGCCCACGGTGGGCTCTTCGGTCTTGTTGCAGGCCGCGAGGCCCAGGGCCAATGCGCTCACGGCCAGCAGGCTGGCCACACGGTGGGTGGGATGGAAACTGGTCGTTTTGGAGGTGTTCATGCTGTGGCTCCTTGCAGTTGAAACATGGGCTTCACTGTAGGGAGCCCCGCATGGCAAGGGGGTCGGACAGGGCCGAAGTGACTGTAGGACGGTGCCGGGCTGCTTTGCGAGGCTGTCGCCGTCTGCCGACCGCCGCCCCGCGTTGACACGCGACAATCAGGCCATGATTTCGCCGTCGCTGACCCGCTGGTTTCCGTTTCTCAAATGGCCCCGCCCCAACCGCCACCTGCTCAAAGGCGAGTTCTGGGCCGGCATGACCGTGGGCCTGATGCTGGTGCCCCAGGGTGTGGCCTATGCCGCGCTGGCGGGCATGCCGCTGGTCACGGGCATCTACGCCTCACTGATTCCGGCGCTGATCGCCGTGCTGTTCAGCGCCTCCACCCGGCTGGGCGTGGGGCCCACCGCGCTCACCAGCCTGCTGATCGGCGCCTCGCTCACCGGGCTGGCCGAGCCCGGCAGTGCCCAGTGGGTGGCCATGGCGGCGTGGATGGCCATGCTCTCGGGCCTGCTGCAGTTGGTGATGGGGCTGGCGCGGTTCGGCTGGCTGCTCAACCTGGTGACCTCGCCGGTACTCAATGGCTTCACGCAGGCGGCCGCGCTGCTGATCCTGGGCTCGCAGCTGGGCGCGCTCACCGGCCTCAGGGCCGCAGAGTGGAGCGCACTGCTGACCACCCCCTCGCCCGGCCTGTTCGACCTGACAGCCGCCGCGTTCGGGCTGGGCAGCCTGGCGCTGCTGGTGCTGGCACGCCGCTGGCGCCCCAACTTCCCGGCGGCCATCGTGATCGTGGGGGCTGCCGGGGCGCTGAGCTGGGCCCTGGGCTACGCCGACGCTGGCGGTGCGGTGGTGGGCGCCCTGCCCTCGGGCCTGCCAGCCCCCTACTGGCCGGGCGCCCTGCCCTGGTCCAGCTTTTCTGCCCTGGTGATGCCCGTGCTGGTGGTCACGCTGGTGAGTTTTCTGGAGACCGCCTCCAGTGCCAAGGTCGAGAGCCAGCGCTCGGGCGAGCAATGGAATGAGAACCAGGACCTGATCGGCCAGGGCCTGGCCAAGATCAGCAGCGGCCTGTTCGGTAGCTTTGCCACCAGCGCCTCGTTCTCGCGCTCGGCCATCAACCTGTATGCCGGCGCCAAAAGCGGCTGGGCCACGCTGTTTGCGCTGAGTCTGGTGCTGGTGGTGCTGCTGTGGCTCACACCCGCGCTGTACCACGTGCCGCAGTCGGTGCTGGCAGCGGTGGTGGTCACGGCCGTGACCAGCCTCATCAAGCCCGGCACTCTACTGCGGCTGTGGCGGGTGTCGCGGGTCGAGGCCATGATCGGCGGCATCACCTTTGCCCTGACGCTGGCCACGGCGCCGCGCATGTACTGGGGTGTGCTGGTGGGACTGCTGGTCAACCTGAGCCACTTCCTCTACCAGCGGCTGCACCCGCGCATCATCGAAGTGGGCCTGCACCCCGACGGCAGCCTGCGCGACCGCCACCTGTGGCACCTGCCGCCCCTCGCACCCCGCTTGCTGGCACTGCGCATGGACGCGGAGCTGGACTTTGCCTCGGCCAGCGCGCTGGAGCGGCGCGTGGCCGAGCACCTGGCCCGGCACCCCGACGTGGTGCATCTGTGCCTGCTGGCCCAGCCCATCAACCGCATCGACGTGACGGGGGTGGAGACCTTCGCCCAGCTGCTGGCGCTGGTGCAATCCCGAGGTGGAACCCTGCACCTGAGTGGACTCAAGCTGCCCGCCGAACAGGTGCTGCGGCAGGCCGGCCTGCTGGAGCCCCGCGCCGGGCTGGCCATGTACCGCACCGACGCCGAGATGCTGCTGGCCATGCAACAGTTGCCCGAGCCCGCTGCAAGGGCCTGAACCTCGCCAGGCGAGCCCCTGCGCGGGTTTTACCTACACCCCGGGCGGGCGCTGGCCAGACCTTGCCACTGTTACACTGCGCAAACTCTCTTTGCTCGATTTGTGTCTGATTCTGCGGCCTCTCATCTGGTAGATCTGCGCGAACTTCGCCTGGATACTGCTCACG
>CAYXSL010000039.1:0-9260 GCA_964466605.1 uncultured Verminephrobacter sp. | reverse complement strand
TCTGCGGCCTCTCATCTGGTAGATCTGCGCGAACTTCGCCTGGATACTGCTCACGCGCTGGTGGCTCAGGCCGGCGGCAGCGAAGCAGCGTTGCACCGCGAAGCCCCTTCGCGCTACTTGCAAGGCCTGATCGACGGCCTGTGCGAACTGTCCCTCAAAGACCCCCTCACTGGCCTGGCCAACCGCCGGCATTTCCGCGCCGTGCTGGAGCGCGAAATCGACCGCGTGACGCGCTCGGGCGAAGCCGCCCTGCTGCTCATGCTCGACATCGACCACTTCAAGAAAGTGAACGACACGCACGGCCACCTGGCGGGCGATGTGGTGCTTCAGTCGGTGGCCCGCACGCTCAGCGCCAGTGTGCGCCCCATGGACACCCTGGCCCGCTACGGCGGCGAGGAGTTTGCCGTGGTGCTGCCCGCCTGCCAGGCCGCGTTTGGCCGCGTCGTGGCCGAGCGCATCCGCCGGGCCGTGGCCAACACCCCCATCCGGATCTCGCCCGGGGTGGAGCTGAACGTGACGGTCAGCGTCGGGGGCGCCTTTGCCATGCAGTGGATCCGCTCCACCACCCTGCTCTGGACCGACCGGGCCGACCACCAGCTCTACCAGGCCAAGTCGGCCGGACGCAACCGCGTCAGCATCGAGGAGCAACCCGACAGCACCGTCAGTGCCGAGGAAAAAAGCCTGTTGTTTGGCCCGCTCTACACCCCCTCGGGTTGGGGCGACCTGCCTCCGCTGGACCCCAACCCCACAGGCAGCGCCTACTGAAAGTTAGATGATGAGCGACGCGCTGACCCCTCAACCCACCACGCCTGCAACCCCCGCAGGCCCCGCAACACCCGCAGCCTCCGCGCCGGATGGCGCCCGCATCATTGCGGTCACCAGCGGCAAGGGTGGCGTGGGCAAGACCTTTGTCTCCGCCAACCTGGCGGCCGCCCTCACCCGCCGGGGCCAGCGCGTGCTGGTGCTGGACGCCGACCTGGGCCTGGCCAACCTTGATGTGGTGCTGAACCTGCACCCCAAGATCACGCTGCACGACGTATTCACCGGCAAGGCCGCGCTGGACGATGCCGTGATCACCGCCCCCGGTGGTTTTGACGTGCTGCTGGCCGGCTCCGGCATGGTGGAGTATTCGCGCCTCACGCCCGAGGTGCGCAACCAGTTCCTGAGCGTGATCCAGGCGCTCACGCCGCGCTACGACGTGGTGCTGCTGGACACCGGCGCAGGCATCTCCGACGTGGTGCTGTTCTCGGTGTCCCTGGCTTCCGAGGTGCTGATCGTGGCCACGCCCGAGCCCACCTCGCTGACCGACGCCTACGCCGCCATCAAGGTGCTGGCCATGCAGCAAAAGCGCCACCATGTGCGCATGGTCATCAATCAGGCGGCGCGCCCTGGCGATGGCCGTGCCATCACCAGCCAGCTGCAGCAGGTGCTGGACCGCTTTGTGAGCACCGAGTCCGGTCGCCCCATGCGCCTGATCCACATGGGCGACATCCCGGCCGACCCCTCGGTGCGCGACGCAGTGATGCGCCGCCAGCTGCTGCTGTTGCAAACGCCGGGCTGCCCGGCGGCGCTGGCCATTGCCCAGCTGGCCAACAAGATAGAGACCACGCTGCTGTCACCTGCAGCCTGACCGGCATATGCCAGGGCGCGCCTTGGCCACTGTGCCAACCTGAACCACAGGCCCGCCAGCGGGCCTTTGTGCATTTTTACTGCCGTGAACACCACCCACACCGTCCTGAACATCTCCTGCTACAAGTTTGTGCCGCTGCCCGACGCCGCTGCGCTGCGCGAGGTGCTGCACGAGCGTGCAACGGCCACCCAGCTCAAAGGCACCATCCTGCTGGCCGAGGAAGGCATCAACTTCTTTCTGGCGGGCCCGGCCGATGCGGTGCGGGGCTTTGTCGCGCAGCTGCGCACCGATGCCCGCTTTGCCGACCTGGAGCCCAAGGAAAGCTGGTCGGCCACGGTGCCGTTTCGCAAGATGCTGGTCAAGGTCAAGCGCGAGATCATCCGCATGGACCACCCCACCATCCGCCCCGCCGAGGGCCGTGCGCCGTCGGTGGACCCGGCCACGCTGCACCGCTGGCTGGCGCAGGGGCATGACGACGAAGGCCGTGCGGTGGTTACGCTCGACACCCGCAACGCATTCGAAGTGGATGCAGGCACGTTCGACAACGCCATCGACTGGCGCATCGACAAGTTCACCGAGTTTCCGCCCGCCCTGCGCGCGCACAAGGCCGAGCTGCAGGACAAGACGGTGGTGAGCTTTTGCACCGGTGGCATCCGCTGCGAAAAAGCGGCCATCCTCATGCGCGAGGAAGGCCTGCAACATGTCTACCAGCTGGAAGGCGGCATCCTCAAATACTTTGAACTGACCGATGGGGCGCACTACCACGGCGGCTGTTTTGTGTTTGACGAGCGCGCCGTGCTGGCGACGGACCTGCGCGCGGCAGACAGCGAATAGCTATCAAATTTGTAGCAATAAAAGTATGCCCATTGCGCGGTAATGGCCTTTTTTATTGAGATTTTGACCCGTTTCCTCAGCTACCCTGCGACGCCTGCGCCAGGTCGGCGGCACAGGGCTGCTGCTGCAAGATCTTGCTGTACTCCCCCGACTGGCGCAGCGCTTTCAGCCCCCGGTTGAAGGCCTCCATGCGTTTGGTGCTGGCGGGCAGCTTCTCGCTCATCATCAGGTGGGTGGTGAAGTCGGGCACGAACAGCTTGGGATGCGCCCGCACGCGCCGCGCCTGATCGCCCGTGAACTTGGCGCCCAGCAGGTCGCAGGCGACGTTGCGGTCCAGCGGCACCACGTCCACGCGGCCTGCCAGCAGTTTGTTGAGATTGCTCACATCATCGGGCGCCACGTCTGCGCGCAGGGTGCCGTCCTTGACCATGCGCCTGAACGCGGGGGTGTAGCTGTAGTCGGCCACCACACCAATGCGCAGGCCCGCCAGGTCCTGCAGGCTGCTCCAGGTGAAATTCCGGTCGCTGCGGTAAAGGATCTGCCACTGCTCGGTCAGCACGTTGTCGCTGACCAGAAACCCCTTGTCGCGCTCGGCATTGCGGCCCCATGCGGCGGTAGCGTCCCATTTGCCGTCCCGCGTCTCGACCAGGGCGCGCGTCCAGGGCAAGAACACATACTCCACCTGCACCCCGGCCTTGGCAAACGCCTGGCGCACGATGTGCAAGGACATCCCCTGGTCAGGCCGCGCCGAACTGGCATAGGGCGGCAGCTCGCCCGTGGCGATACGCAGCGTCTCGGCCTGCACACCCCCTGCACACACCAGCAGCCAGGCCCACAGAAGGCAAAGATGGTGTCGCATTGGTGTGCTCCCTTTTTTGTCTGGCCGCCGAGGAAAACAACGTAACCAGCTGTGCGCGTTGTGTCAATGTCCCGGCGCCGACATAATGGATCCACCCGGCTGGCAAGATCATTGCTTGCCTTCCTGACAACCCGGCCGTGCAGTCATGGCGCAGGTACCAGCAGCCTACGTTCCATGCGTTTTTTCAAGCCCTCCTCGCTGACCGCCAAAACCCTGGCCTGGGTGGTTGTGGCCAGCCTGGTGGCGTTTGCCGCCATCACCGGGGTCACTGTCTGGCAAGAAAGGGCCCTGCTGTTGCAGCGGGCGCATGAGCAGGCCCAGCGCAGTGTGCAGCAAAACCTGCCCGCACTCAGCGAAAGCCTCTGGAACTTCAACAACGCGGGACTGCGCGCCTTGCTCAGCGGCATGGTGGGCGAAGGTGCCATCGTCCGCGCCGACATCCTGGACGGCGAACGCACGCTGATGACGGTCTCTCGCCCTGGCGAGGTACCTCCCATCGACACCACCTGGACCATCCCCATCGCGGACCCGACCCATCCCGCCGCAGGCCAGCCGCCACTGGGCGAGATCCACGTGCACGAGTCCTACGCCGCGCTGCGCGCGCAGCAGGCTGAAACCGCCTGGCGCATCGCCATTGCCCAGCTGCTGCAGATTGCCAGCATCGCCGCCATGCTGGTGGTCATCGTGCGCTGGCTCATCATGCGCCACCTGTCGGCCCTGGCGCGGGCCGTCACCGGGCTGAACCCGCTGGACCACCAGGACCGCATCCGCCTGCAGCGCCGGGCCAGCGGCGCACAGCCCGACGAGCTGGACGCGCTGGTGAATGCGCTCAACCGCTTTCACGCCGAACGCGCCACCGAAGCCGGGCTGCGCCTGCAGGCCGAACACGCGCTGCGAGCGCGCGTGCAGGAGATCGAGGCCACGCTGGGAGCACTCAGCGATGGTGTGCTGGCCCTCAACGGTGCGGGCGAGGTGGCCTATGCCAACGGGGCGGCTGCGCGCCTGCTGGGCATGGCCGAGCCAGCCATGCAAGGGCAGCCCTGGCACAACCTGCTAAGGCTGCTGGACGAAGCCAGTGGCGAGCCGCGCGGCGAATGGCTGGAGCACGCCCGCCAATCTGGACAGCCCCAGCGTGTGCGTGGCGAGCTGCGCATCGCCCCGGCACACGCACGGGCCTTTGTGGCCGAACTCAACGCCGTGCCCTTGCACAACCCCGGGGACGTGGTGTTGCTGCTGGTGCTGCGCGACATCTCCGAAGAGATCGACAAAGAGCGGCAGATCGTCTTCCAGGCCTTCCATGACCCGCTCACCGGCCTGGGCAACCGCTCCAAGCTGGCCCGGGACCTGCCGCAAGACCTGGCCCGCTCGCGGGCCACCCAGGGCCGCCTGGCCCTGCTGTTCATCGACCTGGACAACTTCAAGGACATCAACGACACCCTGGGCCACCAGGTGGGTGACCTGCTGCTGCGCCAGCTGGCATTGCGCCTGCAGGCCACCGTGATGCCCCCGGCCTGGGTCACCCGCCATGGCGGCGATGAGTTTCTGGTGGTGCTTCCGCAGCTGGACGACGATGAGCAGGCGATTGGGCTGGCACAGGAGCTGATGAACCAGATCCGCCGCCCGTTCACGCTGGAGGGCTATCAGCTGCACGTCACGCCCTCGGTGGGTATCAGCGTCTTCCCTGACCACGGCAGCACGCCAGCCGAGCTGGTGAGCCGCGCGGACATGGGCATGTATGCCGCCAAGAAGCTTGGGCGCAATACCTACTGTGTCTTTGACGACCGGCAGCTGCAGGAGTCGTCGCGGCGCCTGAGCGTAGAAAACGGTCTGCGCACCGCGCTGGTCCAGGGCGAGTTCTGGCTGGCCTACCAGCCCAAGGTGGACCTGGCGACCGGCCGGGTGGCCGGTGTGGAAGCCTTGCTGCGCTGGGAGAGCCAGCAGCTTGGCCGGATTCCACCCGCCAGCTTCATCCCCATCGCGGAGGAGAGCGGCCTCATCATCGACATCGGCGACTGGGTGCTGCGCGAGGCCATCGCCGCCGCGCGGCGCTGGCGCGACATTCTGGGCAGCGAAATGCCCGTGGCGGTGAACGTGGCGGCAGCGCAGTTCCGCAGCCCGCGCCTGCTGCAGGCGCTGCGTGCCATCGCCACCGAAGACCGCGACATCCCGCGCCTGATCCAGCTCGAAGTGACCGAAAGCGCACTGATCAGCGGCCTAGAGGACGTGACCGGCAAGTTCATCGCCATCAAGGAGCTGGGCTACAGCATTGCCATCGATGATTTCGGCACCGGGTACTCATCCCTGTCTTACCTGAAGAACCTGCCGGTGGACACGCTCAAGATCGACCAGGCCTTCATCCGTGACCTGCACCGCAGCAAGCAGGACGTAACCATCGTCTCGGCCGTGGTGCGCATGGGCCAGAGCCTGGGGTTTGCCATCGTGGCAGAAGGGGTGGAGGAAGCCCGCCATGTGCAGATTCTCCAGGACCTGGGCTGCGACCAGGGCCAGGGCTACCATTTCAGCCGTCCCGTGCCGGAGGCGGAACTGATTCCCCTGCTCAAGCAGGGCGGTGGCACGGTCAAGGTCTGAAGCACCGGCGCGCTGCGGGCCCGGCCAATGTTCAATCCGCCTTGAAACGCTGGGGCGGCAGCGGAATGAATTCGGTCTCACCCGGCACCGGGTCAAAACGCTGGGCCTCCCAGTCTTGCGCCGCCTGCACGATGCGCTCCTTGCGGCTGGAGACAAAGTTCCACCACATGTGGCGCGGGGCATCCAGCGCATCACCGCCAATCACCATGAGCCGGGCCGCCGCATCAGCCGGGGCCGAGAGGTGCATGCCCTGCCCGGCCTCCACCACGCCCAGCAACTGCGCATCCAGCGGCTGGCCATTGAGCTGCACTGGCTGGTCCACCGTGTAGACCGCCATTTCCTGCGCCAGCGCCGGGATCTCCAGCGTGGCGCCCGCGGACAGTTGCACATCCAGGTACAGCGTGGGCGACAAGGTGGCCACCGGCGAGGTCTGGCCGAAGGCCGTGCCGATGAGCACACGCACCGTGGCGCCAGCGGCACCACCGGCACCGGCCACATGCACCTCGGGAATGTCTGCAGCAGGCGTGTGCACAAAAGACGGATCCGCATCTTCATGCGCCACCGGCAGCGCCGTCCACAGCTGGATGCCGTGGTTCACATAACTCTGGTTTGCCAGGCTCTGCGGGCGCCGCTCGGAGTGCACGATGCCCCGGCCTGCCGTCATCCAGTTGATGGCGCCGGGCTCGATCTGTTGCACGCAGCCCAGGCTGTCGCGGTGCATGATCGCGCCGGAGAACAAGTAAGTCACCGTCGCCAGCCCGATGTGCGGATGGGGGCGCACATCGTGGCTGTCGCCCGGCACAACTGTCACCGGGCCGAAGTGGTCGAAGAACAGGAAGGGCCCCACGGCCTTGCGCTGCACGGCGGGCAGCAGGCGGCGCACGGTGAAGCCACCGCCCAGGTCCTTGGCGTGGCCCTTGAGGGGCACAAAGGTGGGCGCTTCGCTCATGCTGCACGCTCCACCGAGGTGCTGATCTCGGTCGTCACCGTGGTCATCAGCTTGTGCACGGGGCATTTCTGCGCCACGGTTTCCAGCTCTGCAATCTGGGCATCGGTGAGGTCACCGCTGACCTGAAGCCGGGTCACGAGGCGGTAGACGCCCGCGCGTTCGGCCGATGCGTCGCGCTCGACCACCGTCTGCACATCCTCCACCGGAAGGCCCTTGCGGCGTGCGTACCACAGCACCGTCAGCGCCTTGCAGGCCCCCAGTGCAGCGTCATACAGGTCGTGCGGACTGGGGCCGCTGTCGGTGCCGCCCTCCTCGACGCTGCCATCGGCCACAAGGTCGTGCGCGCGGATGCGCACCGTCTGGGCCATGGGCGCGCCGGGGACGCGCCGCAATTCAACTGCCATGGGGTGTTCTCCTGGTTGTGCTGGGGCGCGCCACTGTAGCGCCAAAAGTGGGCTTGGCCTTACCGGTCGAGGCGGCGGGCCACGTCGGCCACGCGCTGGCCGAACTGGCGGCCGGTCTCCAGGTCGCCAGGGAACATCTCAGCGGCCGAGGCGTCGGACGGCGACTGCGCCATGGCGCCGCTGAACGAGCCGATCCAGTTCACATCGTTGCGCGTGGCCGCCTTGGAGTTGGCGGGCATCATGCCGTTGCCCACCCAGATGCCGCCGTGCTGCATGGCCAGGTGGAACAGGTAGTCCAGCGTGATCTGCTTGTCGCCATTGGTGCTGGCGCTGTTGGTGAAGCCTGCGAACAGCTTGTCCTTCCAGGCCTGGCTGAACCAGGGCTTGGACGAGGCGTCGGCAAACTTCTTGAACTGCCAGCTGGGGCCGGCCATGTAGGTGGGCGAGCCAAAGATGATGGCGCTGGCGGCCGCCAGGGTCTCCCAGCCGCCCTCGGGCAGGTTGCCGTCGGCATCGATGGCGACCAGCTGGGCGCCCGCGCCCTCGGCCACGGCCTGCGCCAGGCGTTGTGTATGACCATAACCCGAGTGGTAAACAACTGCGATCTGTGCCATGAGAAAACTCCTGTTGAAAGGTTGGGGGAAAGAAACCAGGGAAACAACCAAAGAACTACGAACAGAACGACAACCGAAGGCGAGATTGAATGCCAGAACCTGCACCCCTGCGGGCGGCAGGCCCTTTTCGCCCAGAGCAGATCACCGGCCCGCGCGGCGCGCGTCCACGCTCCAGCCGCCAGCGCCAAACGCTGCCAGGGCCAGCAGGCCGCCAGTCACACCCACGTTCTTGAAGAACATGAGCTGCTGCATCATCTGCTTGTCGGCGGGCAGATTCCAGTAGGCGTGGAAGAAGAAGCTGGCCACCAGCGTGAAGAAAGCCAGTGCCAGCGCGGCAAACCGGGTGCCCACGCCGAAGAGAAGTGCCAGGCTGCCCAGCACTTCGACGGCCGCAGCAAGGGCGGCCGCCACCGTGGGCATGGGCAGGCCCACGGACGTGATGTAACCGACCGTACCGGCAAAGCCGGTGAGCTTGCTGATGCCCGCAGGCAGGAACAGGGCGACCAGCAGCAGGCGCGACGCCAGGGCCAGGGGGTTTTGCAGGGAGGTGAACATGGTGAAGAACTCCGAGTGAAGGCGGTTGAGAGACAAACAAGCGGTCAGGCGGCCAGGTCAAACACCAGCACCTCGGCGTCGTGGCCATCGGTCAACGACAAGGTGGTTTCCATCTCCATCAGCAGCGCATCGCCGCCCGACAGCGCCTGCCCATTGGCTTTCAACGTGCCGCGCACCAGGTGCACATAGGTCTTGCGCGACGGTGTCAGGGCCAGCGTGACAGACTCTGCGCCGTCAAGCAAGCCGGCATACAGCGCCGCGTCGGCATGGATCTTGACCGAGCCCTGTGCCCCGTCGGGCGAAGCCACCAGGCGCAGGACGCCGCGCTTTTGCGCCTCGGCAAAGGTCTTTTGCTCGTAGCTCGGCGGGATGCCGCGCACATTGGGCTCGATCCAGATCTGCAGGAAGTGCGTGGTCTGGCCCACGGCGTGGTTGAACTCGCTGTGCTGCACGCCCGTGCCTGCGCTCATGCGCTGCACGTCACCGGGCGGAATGCCCAAAATGTTGCCCATGCTGTCCTTGTGGGCCAGCTCGCCCGACAGCACGTAGCTGATGATCTCCATGTCGTGGTGGCCATGGGTGCCAAACCCCGTGCCCGGCGCGATGCGGTCTTCGTTGATGACGCGCAGGTTGCCAAAGCCCATGTGGGCGGGGTCGTAGTACCCGGCAAACGAGAAGCTGTGGAAGGAATGGAGCCAGCCATGGTCGGCGTGGCCCCGGTCTTGCGATTTACGAACAGTCAGCATGTGAGTGCTCCTTTCAAGACCCGACTGTAGGACGGTGGGCTTGCCTGCGGGGGCAGATGAATTGATGGCAATGTTCAAAT
>CAYXSL010000038.1:0-28465 GCA_964466605.1 uncultured Verminephrobacter sp. | reverse complement strand
GAGATGCTGCGCGAATGGGAGAAAAGATTCCCCGGCCGCGTGGAGAACATGTTCACCGCGCTGCAGAACGTGGTCCCCTCGCACCTGCTGGACGGCAGCCTGTACGACTTCAAGAACGCCCGGGCCACCGGCATTGCGAGCGAAGACGGCGACAAGGCGTTCGACAAGGAAGAGTTTGCAGCCCCATCGCCATCGCTGCCCGGCGTGCAGGTGGTGCAACTGTCGTGAACTGCTGGGGCCAGCGGCACTCTCACAGAGATCCTTTTTCCAGGACACTCTGACCATGACGCAACGCCGCTGGATTCCCCTTCTTGTACTCGGCCTGGCCACCGCCCTGCTCGCAGGCTGCAGCACCACCCGCGTGGTCGAAGGCCAGGTGCAGAGCTTCTCGACCCTGGCGGCCCTGCCCGCACCCGCCACCTACCGCATCGAACGCCTGCCCTCGCAGCAAGCCCCATCGTTTGACGCCCTCGCCACGCTGGCGGAGCAATCCCTGGCCCGGGCAGGCCTGCAGCGCGACGAAACCGCGCCCCGCCTGCTGGTGCAGCTGGGTGTGCAGGCCGACGCCGTGCCACGCTACGACCCGTTCCGCCCCTATGGGCCCTACGGCCCCGGCCCCTGGGGCATGGGCGGCTGGTATGGCCGGGGCTGGGGCGTGCATGGGCTGTGGCGCTTTGGCGAACCTACGCCCCTGCACCGCCGCGCGGTCAGCATCGTGATGCGCGACGCTAGCACCCAGGCCGTGGTGTACGAAACCTCGGCCGTGCACGAAGACGTGTGGGTGAGCGACCCGGCCGTGTATGGCGTGTTGTTCGACGCCGCACTCAACGGTTTTCCGAAGCCGCCCCAAGGCCCCCGGCAGGTGCGCATTCCCGTCAACTTATCCCAGCAACCCGCACCATAAGCCCATGGAGCCCACCCGAATCATCGCCGTCCGCCACGGTGAAACCGCCTGGAACATAGACGCACGTCTGCAGGGTCACATCGATATCCCCCTCAATGATGTGGGCCTTCACCAAGCCCGCCAGGTTGCGCAAGCCCTGGCCCATGAGCCTGTGGATGCCATCTACAGCAGCGACTTGCTGCGAGCCTGGGGAACGGCCCAAGCCATTGCCAACACCACGGGCGCCCCCCTTTTCGCCGACCCGGGCATGCGCGAGCGCAACTGCGGCACACTGCAAGGCCTCACCTTTGCCGAGATCGAAGCCCAATACCCCGAGAAGGCGCGCCTGTGGCGCGAACGCGCTCCCGGGTTCGCTCCCGACAACGGAGAGTCGCTGATCGCCCTGCGGGACCGCATCAACGCATCCGTCGCCCGCATCGCCAACAAGCACGGCGGCGCTCTCCTCGTGCTCGTGGCCCACGGCGGTGTGCTTGACATGCTCTATCGCGCTGCCACGGGTCAAGGCGTGCAGGCCCCCCGCACCTGGAAGCTCACCAACGGGGCCATCAACCGCCTCCTCTGGACCAGCAAGGGGCTGAGCCTGGTTGACTGGGCCGACACCCAGCACCTGGATACCGCAGGCCGGGAGGAGACCATTACGTGACACGCCAGCCCAAGCGGTAGACGCATGGACCCATCGCAGCAAAGCTGGAGTACCGACAGTTTTTTGATGATGCGGCGCCATCAAGTGGCTCTGCAACGCCCTCAGCCTTGAGCACCCATCATGCAAGCCACCCGCATTGTTGCCATCCGCCACGGCGAAACCGCCTGGAACGTGGACACCCGCATCCAGGGCCACCTGGACATTCCGCTCAACACCACCGGCCTGTGGCAGGCCGACCAGGTGGCCCGCGCGCTCGCCGACGAGCCCATCGCCGCCATCTACACCAGCGACCTGCAGCGCGCGCACGCCACCGCCCAGGCCGTGGCCCGCACCACGGGCGCCCCGTTGACGGCCAACCCGGGCCTGCGCGAGCGCAGCTTTGGCCATTTCCAGGGCCGCACCTTTGCCGAGATCGAGGCCGAACTGCCCGAAGACGCGCTGCGCTGGCGCAAGCGCGACCCGCACTATGCCCCCGAGGGCGGCGAGTCGCTGGTCACATTGAGAGAACGCATCGAACGCACCGTGGCCCTGCTGGCGCAGCAACACCTGGGCGAGCAGGTGGTGATGGTGGCGCACGGCGGCGTGCTCGATGTGCTGTACCGCCTGGCCACGCGCCAGGACATCCAGGCGCCGCGCACCTGGCAACTCTCCAATGCGGCCATCAACCGCCTGCTGTGGACGCCCGACGGCCTGAGCCTGGTGGGCTGGGCCGACACGCAGCACCTGGACCACCAAGAGTCCCGCGATGAATCCCATTCCTGAATCTCTGCGATCGACCATCGGCCAGCGGGTGGACCTCATCGACACCCCGGCCCTGGTGGTGGACCTGGACGCCATGGAGCGCAACATCCAGCGCATGGCCGACTTTGCGCGCAAGCACCAGGTGCGCTGGCGCCCCCATGCCAAGCTGCACAAAAGCGCCGAGCTGGCGCTGCAGCTGCAGCACGCGGGCGCCCAGGGCGTGTGCGTGCAGAAGGTGGCCGAGGCCGAGGCTCTGGCGGCCGGGGGCGTGCTGGACATCACCATCACCAACCAGGTCGTCGCCATGCCCAAGCTGCACCGCGTGGCGCGGCTGGCGGCCCAGCTGGCAGTGCGCGGCGGGCGCCTGGGCGTGGCGGTGGACCACGCCGAAGGCATAGCGCGCCTGGCCGAAGCCATGGCGCAGCATGGCAGCGACGCAGGCATCGACGTGCTGGTGGAGATCGATGTGGGCCAGGGCCGCTGCGGCGTGCCGCCCGGCGAAGCCGCCGTGCCCTTGGCGCTGGCCGTCTCGCGCAGTCCGCGGCTGCGGTTTGCGGGCCTGCAGGCCTACCATGGCCGCGCCCAGCACCTGGCCAGCAGCGTAGGCCGCAGGGAGGCCATTGCGCAGGTGGTGCGTGCGGCCGACCACACCCGCCAGCTCATCGAAGCCGCCGGGCTGCCCGTGCCGCTGATCACCGGCTCGGGCACCGGCACCCTGGTGCACGAGGCCGCGAGCGGCGTGTTCGGCGAGTTGCAGGCGGGCTCCTTCCTTTTCATGGACGCCGACTACGCCCGCAATGAACGCGAGCCCGCGCAGCCCGCGTTCGAACACGCGCTGTTCGTCAAGACCCAGGTGGTGTCGGTGCGCGACACCCACGCCGTGTGCGACGCGGGCCACAAGAGCCACGCCATCGACTCCGGCCTGCCCACCGTGGCCCTGCTGCCGCCCGAGCGCGCGCTGCGCTATGCCAACGGTGGCGACGAACATGGCCTGCTCTACGCCGACAGCCCCAAGGCCCGCCTGCCTGCGCTGGGGCGCATGCTGTGGCTCATTCCGGGCCACTGCGACCCCACGGTGAACCTGCACGACTACCTGATCGGCGTGCGCGGCGGCCTGGCCATGGGGGTGGTGGAGCGCATCATCCGGGTGGATGCGCGGGGCGCACTGACGTAGGCACGGCCCTCTAAACATTGCGGCTCTAGGGGTTCACCTGCCCCGGCATGGGCTGGTTGCTGGCCCACAATCCGGCGCCATGAGCCCCAGCCAGATCATCGTCCTTGCCACGCCCGTCTTCTTCTTGCTGATCGCCATCGAACTGGCCATCGGCTTCAAGCGCCAGCGCAACACCTACCGGCTGGCCGATGCCGTGAGCAGCATCAGCCTGGGCATGCTCAGCCAGACCAGCGCCGTGTTCACCCGGCTGCTGCGCATCGGCATCTACACCGCGCTGTTCGAGCATGTGGCACTGTGGCGCAACGATGTGTTCTGGACCAGCCTGCCCGGCTGGCTGCTGGCACTGCTGTTCTACGACTTCTGCTACTACTGGCTGCATCGCATGGGGCACGAGTCGGCCGTGCTGTGGGCCGCGCACGCGGTGCACCACCAGAGCCAGGACTACAACCTCAGCACCGCGCTGCGCCAGACCAGCTCGGGTGCGCTGCTGGGCTGGGTCTTCTACGTGCCCATGGCGCTGGCCGGTGTGCCGCCGCTGGTGTTTGCAGTGGTGGCGCTCATCGACCTGCTCTACCAGTTCTGGGTGCACACTGAGCAGGTGGGGCGCCTGGGCTGGTTCGACCGCTGGTTCTGCAGCCCCAGCAACCACCGCGTGCACCATGCCGTGAATGACCCGTACCTGGACAAGAACTATGGCGGTATCCTGATCGTGTGGGACCGGTTGTTCGGCACCTTCAAGGACGAGGACGACCAGGAGCGGTGCGTGTACGGCACGCGCGGCTTGCTGGGCAGCTGGGACCCGCTGTGGGCCAACGCCCAGGTGTATGCAGGCCTGGCGCACGACAGCTGGCATGCGCGCAGATGGCTCGACAAGCTCAAGGTCTGGATCAAGCCGCCGGGCTGGCGGCCTGCGGATGTGGCGGAGCGTTTTCCCAAACCCGCCTTCAGCATGGCGCAGATGCAGCTCTACCACCCGCCCATGTCGCGGGCCGTGCAGGGGTTTGCGCTGGTGCAGTTTGGCATCCTGCTGGCCGGGGTGGCCGCGTTTCTGTGGCAGGCCGACGCGGCGCCACTGGCGCACAACGCGATCTGGTTTGCGGTGCTGCTGGTCAGCCAGTGGGCGCTGGGCGCCGTGATGCAGGGGCGCATTGGCATGGGGATGGCGCTGATGCTGCAAAGCGCCGCCCTGGCCACGGCCACCAGTGCGCTGGGGTTGACCGAATGGCACTGGGTCTTCAAGCCGCTGACGATGGCAATTGCTATTATTTTGATAGCTTCAAGTGCTTATTCATTGAGCGCAAAGGGCCTTTTTGACGTTAAAAACTGGTGGCTCATGGCGGCGGCGCTGGCCGGGTCGCTGGCGGGTGATGTGTTCCTGATGGTCTCGGGCTTCTTCATCCCGGGGCTGGTGAGTTTTCTGGTGGCGCACCTGTTTTATGTGGCGCTGTTCAAAAGTGGTCAGCGCTGGTTTCCACACCGGGGTGCACTGCTGGCCACGCTGGGCATGGGGGTGGCGATGTACGCGTTCTTGTGGGCCGGCGGCCTGCCGCCCGCGCTGCGCGCACCCGTGGCGGCCTATGTGCTGGTGATTGCGCTGATGGCGGCCCAGGCCATGGGGCGTGCCACCGTGCTGCGTGATGGACCTGCGCTGCTGGTCGCCCTCGGCGCGGGGTTCTTCATGCTGAGCGATTCGCTGCTGGCCACCAACCGTTTTGTGCAGCCCCTGCCCTGGTCGCAGGTGTGGGTCTTGTCTACCTACTACGCCGCGCAGGCGCTCATCGTCGGGGGCTGGCTGCTGGGGCAGACGGCGGGCGGCAGCGCCCCCGCCCGTCTGCGATCAAACCCTTCGCCAGCGGCATCGGCCTGAAGGTCAGCGCCACTCCACTGCCACAGACCCTCCGCAGAGCCCCATCACCCCCGCGGCCGCATGGCCTCCAGGGCCCCGCGTGGCAGGTGGAAGACGCCCGCTGCAGCCGAGGCCGCCGCCAGCCACAGCAACACGCCCGCCCACCACAGGGCCCAGACCCAGGCATGGAAGTCAGCGGGCGCAGCCAGGGCTTCGGCCTGCAGGGCGGGCAAGTCCACGCCCGCCAGGCCCCGGGCACCCGCCAGCCGCACACAGGCTTCGCCCCAGACCCACGCCGCAAACGCGGCCAGGCTCACGGCCATCAGCAGCAGGAACATCCGGGCCTGCGCCAGCCACTTGAGCGCCACCCCGCTGACCACCAGCGCACCAAACGCCACCGCGATGGCGGCGCCCGCCAAAGGCTCGCGCGCCAGTGGCAGGCACACCGGCAGCGCCGCCTGCACGGGCCACAAAGGCCAGGCCGCGTGCCCCACCAGTCCAGGCCACACGGGTTGCCATGCCCCCGCCACCGCCAGGCCCACGGCCACCACAGCCAGGCAGAACCCGCCGCCGTAGCGCCAGGCGGAGCGCGGGTCTACCGGCAGATCGCGCGGCGGGCCCCTGCGCCTGCGCAGCGTGCACACCAGGGCCCAGGCCCAGACACCATCGGCCACCAGCCAGACCAGCGCAGGCAACCCCACCAGGCTGACGGGCACACCCACAAACACGGGGGCCACGCCGTAGCACAGCGTGATGAAGGCATGCAGGCACACGCTGGCGCAGGCCAACACCAGCGCCAGCCGCTGCACCGTCCACTGAAACGGGCTCAGGCCCATCCGGGCGTCGAAGTCTTCGTCCGGCAGCAGGGGCCCGGACTTTTTGCGGGGAGACAGGTGTTTGCGGCCACGCCGCCGTTGCCGCGCCATCGTCACGTGCGCTGCTGCCTGCCCTGGCCGGGGCTGCGTTCGTTCACACCTTTTCAGGCCCCGAACAGGTCAGGATTGCCGCGCTGCGCCGGGGGCTGCAGCCCCAGGTGGCGGAACGCCGCGAGCGTGGCGATGCGCCCGCGCGGCGTGCGCTGCAAAAAGCCCTGCTGGATCAGGTACGGCTCGATCACGTCCTCGATGGTGCCCGCCTCTTCGCCAATGCTGGCAGCGATGTTGTCCAGCCCCACGGGGCCGCCGTCAAAGCGGTGGATCACGGCTTCGAGCAGCTTGCGGTCCATCACATCAAAACCCTGTGGGTCCACGTCAAGCATGGCCAGGGCCTTGTCGGCAATGGGCTTAGTGATACGGCCATCGCCCTTGACCTCGGCATAGTCGCGCACGCGCCGCAGTAGCCGGTTGGCAATGCGCGGCGTGCCGCGCGAGCGGCGGGCGATCTCGAAACCCCCTTCGTCGTCCATGGGCGCATTGAGCAGGCCCGCGCTGCGCTTGACGATGCGCGCGAGTTCTTCGGCCGTGTAGAACTCCAGCCGCGCCACGATGCCGAAGCGGTCGCGCAGCGGGTTGGTGAGCATGCCCGCACGCGTGGTGGCGCCCACCAGCGTGAAGGGCTGCAGGTCGAGCTTGATGCTGCGCGCTGCGGGCCCTTCGCCGATCATGATGTCGATCTGGTAGTCCTCCAGCGCGGGGTAGAGGATTTCCTCGACCACGGGCGAGAGGCGGTGGATCTCGTCGATGAACAGGACGTCGTTCTTCTCCAGATTCGTCAGCAGCGCGGCCAGGTCCTTGGGTTTTTCAAGCACCGGGCCGCTGGTCTGGCGCAGGTTCACCCCCAGCTCGGCCGCGATGATGTGGCTGAGCGTGGTCTTGCCCAGACCCGGCGGGCCAAACAGCAGCACATGGTCCAGCGCCTCTTCGCGTTTCCTGGCCGCGCCAATGAAGATTTCCAGCTGCTCCCGCGCCTTGGCCTGGCCCACGTACTCCTGCAGCAGCTTGGGCCGCAGGGCCCGCTCGATCGCCTCCTCCTGGGGGGAGCTGGGCGCAGCAGAGACAACGCGTTTGGTGGGCGCGGGGGCGAAATCGTCGGTCTGGATGGTCATTGCACCAGCTTACTGAGCATTACAGACCCGTCCACGCGTAGTACCCAACGCCCTCGTAGCGATAACTGGGGTTGTTCGCAATGATGTAGTCGCGTTCGGCGGAACTGATCGTGTAGAAGTGCACGCCTTTGGCAGGCTGGTAGAAGCGGTACAGCGGCGTTCCGCCTGCGGCGGCGCTGGTGCTCGCGAACCAGGCAACGCCTTCGTACTTGAAGTCAGAATTGCTGGCCACCACGGCATCCCGCTCGGCAGCGCTGATCGTATAGAAATGCGCGCCGCCTTTGCTTCCGTAGAAGCGGTACACCGGGCTGTTGCCTGTCAGGGTGACGGCTTGTGCGTAGAAGGCCACCCCTTCGTACGCAAACACTGGGAAGTTTTGCAGGGTGTTGTCGCGCTCCGCCGGGCTGGCCGTGAAGAAATGGGCCCCCGTGGTGCCGTTGTAGAAACGGTACACAGGTACACGGTTGCCTGTGGAGACTACCGGTGATTGGCCGGTCGAAGGCGATAGCCAACTCTTCATTGCGGCATTGAAGGCAACATCGAACCGGCCGTAGAACTCCGGCGACGTGGTAGCCGTACAGCTGGAGCTGCCGCCATACAAGGTTCCAATTACTTGCGAACCACCCTTGAAGAGCGCAGAGCCACTGCTCCCCCCCTCCGTGGTGCCCTGGCTCCAGTTCACGCGGTAGTAGTTGCCGCTGGTGCCGCTGCATGAAAACTGCGTTGCACTCGTTGGAGTGCATGCTGTCAGGCTGGTCACGGTGCCCATGCTGATCTTGAGCAGGTCACCGCGGGGGTGGTGTAGGCCGACAACTGATGCACCCGGATTCTGGGCCGTTGCATCCCACCCCGCAAAGTAAGCACCCGCTGGCGGCGTATCGTTAAGCTTGAGCAAGGCAGTGTCTGTGCTGGACGAAGCGTAAAGCAGAGCTGCGCCATTGACACGCTTGGTGGTCGCATCAGACAAAGTGCGGCTGTTGCATGTGGGTGCCCGGTAGAACCAGTCCGTCTGCAAGGAGGTTGCCTCAGACTGCGTCGAAATGCAGTGGTTGGCGGTCAGGAAATAAGGCGTACCCGACGACTGGCTGTCGTTGAGCAAGGTGCCGGTGCACACGTAAGAATTGCCATCCGACGTGAAAATCATGCGCGCAACTGCATTGCGCTGGTTCGCATAGGCGTCGTAGCAGGTGGCGTCGAGCTGACAGGATGCAGATTCGTTGATCTTGGCCGTCAACTCCTCTTCGGTCGGGACCGACAGGTTCTCAAAGATGTGGGACACGCGGGGGACAGAAATGTCCATGGCCTCCTCCGAGGAGCCAGGGGGCAGTTCGACTTCCAGCGTCACTTCGTCAGACCCCAGGTCTGGCGTCCACCATGTCTGGCCATTGTGAGATGCATCACCCGCCTGCACATTCAGCTGAATGCGCTGCAGGACTTCCTGGCCAGAAATCTGGAACACGTTCCCCGCATTGGCCTGGCTGTAGACGCGCAGCAGGGTTCCGGGAGCCAGCTGCTTGGCCACCACACCCAGGCGCAGGCCATGCGCACCTTGTGCTGTGAAGCTGATGGCAGCCACACGCGCACCGTTGGCTGTCGTCGTCCACTTGAATTGCTGCCGGGTTTGCGCAGCGGCCCTGGTGGCCATCACGTCCCGTGACACCCCTACCTGGCGGGGACCGACTCCTCCTGCCAGCGCTTCGGTCCTGGCGGAAGCCAGCGCTTTGAGGGTCACCCGCGCAGGGGGCGGCGCAACCGAGGCATTGCGCGACTTGATGCTGGCAACGCCCTGGTCTGCACTGGCGGATTGCACCCGGCCATCCATCTGCAACACCAGTGGCGCCGCGCTGGACGAGGTTGTGCTGACCTCAGACCCACTACCGCCACATCCGGCCAGCAAAGCGGCCGCAGCCGCCACAACCGCGCCAACGCGCATCACAACACTACTTTTCATTACATCTCCCTAAGAACGCAAGAGCCAACACGCCATTGAACACTGAAACCCGTTGATTGGACAGGCCTGCGCAGTCACTTCGCCAACGCCTTCAGCGCCATCTTGATCCCCTCACTCACCCCCACCTCTGGCGGCAGCGCCTTGAGCGCCGCCGCCGCTTCCTTGTCGTTGTAGCCCAAAGCCAACAGCGCCTGCAGGATGTCGGCCTGTGCATCGCTGGTGGCAGCGCCGCGCACGGCGCCCATGTCTGCCCCGAGCTTGCCCTTGAGTTCCAGCAGCAGGCGCTCGGCCGTCTTCTTACCGATGCCCGGCACCTTGACCAGGCGCCCCGCTTCCTGCAGCGAAATCGCCTGGGCCAGGTCGCCCACGCCCATGCCGCTCAGGATGGACAGCGCCGTGCGCGGGCCCACGCCCGATATCTTGATCAGCTCCCGGAAAGCCTGGCGCTCCTGCGCCGTGCCAAAACCATAAAGCAGCTGTGCATCCTCGCGCACGATGAATTGCGTGAGCAGACCCACACGCTCGCCCACGGCGGGCAGGTTGTAGAAGGTGCTCATGGGCACATTCACCTCGTAGCCCACGCCGTGGCAGTCCAGCAGCACCTCGGGGGGATTCTTCTCCAGCAGGGTGCCGGTCAATTTGCCTATCATTGATGTCCTTTTGCCGACGCTGGCCTACCCGCGCGGCACCGCCGCGTGGCCTCGCCGTGTGGCCGTTTCTATTGCCTGACGGGAATTATCAGCGTGATCCTGCGCCACACCTTCACTCCCCACAACAACACCCGGCTCACCCACCTGTGTGGCCCGGCCGATGCCCACCTGCGCACCATCGAAGGGGCGCTGCAGGTCAGCATTGCGCACCGGCACGAACAGTTCAAGGTGGACGGCCCCAAGGCCAAGGCCACGCAGGCCATGGAGCTGCTGCAGGCCCTCTACGAAATCGCCGAGCGCCCCATCCCCGAAGACCATATCCAGCTCATGCTGGCAGGCGACAGCGAGTTGCTGGAAGCGCCGGACGACGCGATTGTGCTCAACACGCGCCGGGCCGACCTGCGCGGGCGCACGCCCACACAGAACCTGTACCTGCAGAACATCGCCACGCACGACATCACCTTCGGCATCGGCCCCGCAGGCACGGGCAAGACCTACCTGGCCGTGGCCTGCGCCGTGGACGCCCTGGAGCGCAGCGCCGTGCAGCGCATCGTGCTGACGCGCCCGGCCGTCGAGGCGGGCGAGCGTCTGGGTTTTTTGCCCGGCGACCTGGCCCAGAAGGTGGACCCCTACCTGCGCCCGCTGTACGACGCGCTGTACGAGCTGATGGGGCACGACAAGGTACAAAAAGCGTTTGAGCGCAACGCCATCGAGATCGCGCCGCTGGCCTTCATGCGCGGGCGCACGCTGAACAACGCCTTTGTGATCCTCGACGAAGCCCAGAACACCACGCCCGAACAGATGAAGATGTTCCTCACGCGCATCGGCTTCGGCTCGCGCGCCGTGGTCACGGGCGATGTGAGCCAGATCGACCTGCCCAAGGGCGCGATGAGCGGCCTCATCGATGCCGAGCGGGTCCTGAAGCGCGTGAAAGGAATTTCAGTCACCCATTTCACCAGCGCCGACGTGGTGCGCCACCCGCTGGTCGCCCGCATCGTGGACGCCTACGACGCCCCGCGCCGCGCGGCAACCGCACGCAGCCGCGAGTAAAGCTATTATTTTTATAGCAAACAAACGTTATCTATCAGGCGACAGCAACCCAAAATCCTCACAATGCCATTGAACCAACTCTCCCTGTCGCTGCAGTTTGGCGCCTTCGACGGCGCGGCAGCACATCGCGCCGTGCTGCCGCGCCACAAGGTCACCCGCTGGATCCGCCATGCACTGGCCACCGACGCCGAGATCACCGTGCGCATCGTGGGCGCCGACGAAGGCCAGCAGCTCAACCGCGAGTACCGCCACAAGGACTACGCCACCAACGTGCTCACGTTTGACTACACCCAGGAGCCCGTGGTGACGGCCGACCTGGTGCTCTGCGCCCCCGTGATCGAGCGCGAAGCGAAAGAGCAGAACAAGAGCCTGGAAGAGCACTACGCCCACATGCTGGTGCATGGCACGCTGCACGCCCAGGGGTGGGACCACGAGACCAGCGAAGCGGATGCCGAGGAGATGGAGGCGTACGAGACGGCCATCCTGCAAGAGCTGGGGTTTGCGGACCCGTACGCGGCCGAATAGAGCAGTTCAGAAGCAGCGCAGCGGCAGGAAGCAGGCCACTGCGCCAGTTCGTGCAGATCACGCCGATTCCCCACAATACCCCCCCACGGCGGTCCGGAAACAAATCGTATCCTTTGTTTTTTACCAGATGGTGTAAAAACCTTCTAAAAAAGGGAGGACAAATGAATCATATCTGGACTGCGCATGCATGGCTTGAAACGGTCATGCGGTCAACGCGCAAGGTGGGAGCAGACCTTTTGACGACCGTCATGCCTGCTTCGGCAGGCGCGCAGGCGCTGATGCTGATCACCCCCCTGGTGCTGTCAGCCTGCGGTGGTGGCAGTTCCGGCACGGAAGTTTCCACACCAGGGACCACGGACTCCTCCGGTTTTACCGTGAGCTACAGCGCCAAAGAGTACACCTTCAGCTGGAACGCCAGTGCCGGCGCAACACACTACGAGTTGTGGGAAGACCCGGATGGTGCAGCGGCCCCGCAGCCCGAAGTGCAGCTCGGCAGTGTGCTGACCGGCACTACCTACACCCACAGCCTGGCACCACAACCGTTGCACGAACGCATGAATGCAAGCTACCGCCTGCGCGCCTGCGACACGAACAGTTGCCGCCCGTTCTCCGCCGCCATAACGCCCGACCCGATCAAAGCCATCGGTTACTTCAAGGCCAGCAACACGGGCGGTGGCGATGGATTTGGAGGCGCGGTGGCCCTGTCGTCCAATGGCGAGGTCATGGCCGTGGGCGCCAGTGGCGAGCGCAGCAATGCCACATGCGCCGACAACGCGACGCTGGGTGTCGTTTGCAACCAAAGCGACGACTCCAATGCCGGAGCGGGTGCCGTGTACATGTTCGCGCGCGAGGGCGCCCGCTGGAAACAGGTGGCCTATATCAAGGCCAGCAACAACCGCACGCCCGGTGGGGCTGGCTTTGGCACCAGCCTGGCCCTGTCTTCCGATGGCAGGACATTGGCCGTCGGTGCCCCGGGAGAAAACAGCAACGCCCGTGGCGTCAATGGCGACCAATCCAATGCAGCAACCACGAGGGCAGGCGCGGTTTACATCTTCAAAGGCCTGGCCCCCTCCACGGGCAGCCCCCGCTATGACAGTTGGCAACAAGAGGCTTATATCAAAGCCACCAATACGCGAGCAGCAAACGAACCAACGGGTAGCGGGTACGGCCCTACTTACCGCAACGCCGCAAGTTTTGGGCACGCCGTGGCGCTGTCGGCCGATGGCAACCTGCTTGCCGTCGGTGCGCCTGGCGAAACGAGTGGCGCCACCGGCGTCAACGGGGACCAGGACGACAGCTCTGTCCCATATGCAGGCGCCGTGTACACCTATGTGCGCAGCGGCGATACGTCGAGTGGCGGCGGAACCTGGACAACCCAGGCGTACCTGAAAGCCAGCAATACGCGCGGCTCCACGGTGGAGCTCCTTTCCCCGCCTCGCTTCGGCGAGGGCCTGGCGCTGTCGGGTGACGGCAAGACGTTGGCGGTGGGCGCGCCCTACGAAAACAGTGGCGCTACCGGAATCAACGGGAACCAACAGGACACCAGCGTCTGGGGATCTGGTGCTGTCTACGTCTTCACGCACCATGGTGGCAACTGGGGCCAGCAAGCCTACGTCAAAGCCCACAACACGGGCGGCGGCCCCCAGTTCATTGGCGACCGGTTTGGTGGCCAGCTGGCGCTTTCCGCCGATGGGAACACCTTGGCCGTGGGCGCCAAGGGGGAGGCCACCTCGGGCAAGGGCATCAACAGCCCGCCCACCGAGCGCTCGGTCTCGTTTGTCCAAGCAGGGGCGGCCTACGTGTTCACGCGCAGCAACAGCACCTGGAGCCAACAGGCCTACCTGAAAGCAGGCAACACGGGCCAGAATCACTTCTACGGGTCCAGCCTGGCACTCTCGGCCGACGGCAATACGCTGGCCGTCGGCGCGAGCGGTGAAGCAGACATAGGCATCCCCGGCTTGACGACCATCGGCGCCTCCAAGGTAAGGGGTGCAGCCCATCTCTACCAACGCACCGGAGCCACTTGGAACCAACGCGCCCACCTCAGCGCAAGCAACACCCGCACGGCACCACACGGCAGCAACTTCGGAGACGCCATCACCTTGTCGAGCGATGGCATCACCCTGGCAGTGGGCGCCCGCTACGAAAGCAGCAGGTCGACAGGCATTCAGGGTGACCAGACGGATTACGCCCCCGGTTCCGCCCTCAACCTTCCGCCAACCTACGGTGCGGTCTATCTGTATTGAGCAGCTCGGCACGCACGGCATCCGCCCCCATGGATGACCCCACCGATTCACTGGCCGTGCGCAGGGTCGAACGAGGGGTCTTCTCGCATGCGATACACCCCTTGTTTCGCACTGCCAAACGATCTCCGGGGCACCACGCCCTCATGTTTCTCCTTCCAAGCAAAGGACTTGCAATATGGCTGAATTCTTACTCGCCCCTGCAGTGACCCTCCTGCGGGCACGCCGGATGCGAGTCACGCACGCGCTGCTGCTGGTGGCACCACTGGCGCTGGCGGCGTGTGGCGGGGGCAGCTCCGAGGCAGGCCCGGCAGCTCCTGCCAATTTCACCGTAGGCTACAGCCCCAAAGGCTATACCTTCAGTTGGAATGCCACCAACGGCGCCACGCGCTATGAGCTGTTTGAAGATCCAGATGGCCCGGGACCACTCGCCGAAGCGCGCCTCGACATCCCGCAGGGCACCACCCAATTTGCCCGTTTGCTGGTATCACAGCTGCTGCATGAGCGCATGAATGCCACCTACCGCCTGCGCGCCTGCGACAGCACGGGCTGCGGAGCATTCACGACCGCAGTCACGCCCGACGTGACCCAGGCCATTGGCTACTTCAAAGCGAGCAACAGTGAGGCATTCGACACGTTTGGGAGCGCCGTGGCCCTGTCGGCTGACGGAAAGGTGATGGCTGTGAGCGCGACCGGCGAACGCAGCAACGCGACCTGCCCCACCACCCCCTCCTGCGACCAAGCCGACAACTCCATCGTGAACGCAGGCGCCGTCTATGTTTTCTCGCGCAACAACACATACGGATTGTGGACATTGGCGTCCTATCTCAAGGCCGGCAACAACCGGGCCTACGACAACGGACGCTACCTGGACATGGGCCCCCGCTTTGGCGCCAGCCTGGCCCTGTCTGCCGACGGGTCCACACTGGTCGTAGGCGCCCCCGGCGAGACCAGCAGTGCCAAAGGGGTGAACGGCGACGCATCCGATACCCAGACCCAGGGTGCGGGTGCCGCATACGTCTTCAAGGCCATCGGGAGCCCCCTGCCTCACGGTCTTTCTATTCAGTGGGTGCAGGAGGCCTACATCAAGGCAAGCAATACACGCCCCAAGGCCGATTACAGCGTTGACATCATGGGCTATTACGTACGTGACCCCCAAAGCTTCGGAAGCAGCGTGGCGGTGTCTTCCGATGGCAACCTGGTGGCCGTTGGCGCACCTGGCGAAGGCAGCAAAGCCACCGGCATCAATGGAGATCAGAGCGACCACTCGGCCATCCGCGCAGGCGCGGTGTACACCTACTCCCGCAGCAGCAGCGGCGCTGGAGGGGGCAACACCTGGGCCCATCAGGCCTACCTGAAAGCCAGCAACACTAACAGCGCAGGTTGGCAATACTTTGGCGAATCCGTTGCACTCTCGGGTGATGGGAGCACGCTGGCAGTAGGGGCTCCGCAGGAGAGCAGCGGCGCCACGGGCATCAATGGCAATCAGCAGGATCAATCAGCCAGCGGCTCCGGTGCGGTTTACGTCTTCACCCAGGACAACAACGGCTGGGGCCAGCAGGCCTATGTCAAGGCATCCAATACTGCCGCTAACGACCGATTCGGCCTCAAGCTCGCACTTTCGGCAGATGGCAATACCCTGGCCGTAGGCGCCCAGGCTGAGACAGCGTCCGGCACGGGCATCAACAACCCACCGGGCGCTCGCACCCTGGTACGTGCAGGCGCAGCCTATCTGTTCACCCGCAGCAGCGGCGCGTGGAGCCAGCAGGCCTATCTGAAGGCCAGCAACACCGGCCAGGACCACTGGTATGGATCCAGCCTCGCACTGTCTGCCGACGGCAATACGCTCGCCGTGGGCGCCATGGCTGAAGCCAGCAGCGCCAGGGGCATCAATGGCAAGCAGGCGGACAATTCTGCGGGCGGCGCGGGCGCCGCCTACGTATATCAGCGACGTGGCGGTACCTGGAGTCAACGCGCCTACCTGAAGGCCAGCAACACCGATGCGGGGGACCTCTTTGGCGCCAGCATCGCCTTGTCAGGCGACGGCACCACCCTGGCAGTGGGCGCCACGGGCGAAGACAGTCTGTCCAAGGACATTCAAGGCAACCAGATGGACAACTCAGGCCGCTCCACCTACCCAGCCATCCCCCTCCCAGTGAGTGTCGGTGCGGTGTATCTGTACTGATATCGAATTCACACAGGCCCTCCAGGTTCAAGCGTCAAGACCCAAGGCACTGAAGAGTCCTGTCATGCCCAGCCTTCATCACACCCTGTACGCTTTGCTCCTGGCCGGGCCGCTGATGCTCGCAGCCTGTGGCGGTGGCTCCGGAAGCTCGACCCCCTCAGCACCTTCCGGCTTCACCGTGGGCTACGGGGTCAAGGGCTACACCTTCAGCTGGAACGCCAGCGCTGGAGCCACGCGCTATGAATTGGTCGAAGACCCCGATGGAGCAGCAGGCCCCCGGCCCGAGGCACCGGTGGGCAGCAGCGCCCTGAACAGCACCGCCTACACCCGCAGTCTGACCCACCAATTGCTGCACGAGCGGGTGAATGCCACCTACCGCCTGCGCGCCTGCGACACCAGCGGTTGTGGCACCTTCACGGCGGCGATCACCCCGGACCTGACCCAGGCCATCGGCTACTTCAAGGCCAGCACCAGCAGCACAGGGTCCTTTGGCAGCGCGGTGGCACTGTCTGCCGATGGGACCACCCTGGCTGTCGGAGCCATCCGCGAGCGCAGCAACGCCACAGGCATCAACGGCGACCAGACCAACAGCACCATGGACGATTCCGGCGCCGTCTATGTCTTTAGCAGGGGCACTGCTGGTGCGGCATGGAGCCAACAGGCCTATATCAAGGCGAGCAACAACCGCATCTTTAACCGCAAAGGCTATTTGTCATACGGGCCACAATTTGGTTTCAGCCTGGCCCTTTCGGCCGACGGCGATACCCTGGCGGTGGGTGCCATCTACGAAAGCAGCAACGCCAAAGGGGTGAATGGTGACCAAACCAACACCGACACCCCCGGCGCAGGCGCGGTGTATGTGTTCACCCGCAGCAATGGTGCCTGGGGCCAGCAGGCCTACATCAAAGCCAGCAACACACTCGCGAAGGCCAATTACTACACGCCCGAGGGCTCGGAGGGCGCTTACCAGCTCATCCTCAACCCCGCGCTGTTCGGGGCCACGCTGGCCCTATCAGCCAACGGCGACCTCCTGGCCGTGGGCGCACAAGGAGAGGCCAGCAAGGCCGCTGGCGTCAACGGAAACCAGGATGACCAGAGCGCGCCGAACGCAGGCGCTGTCTACACCTACACCCGCAGCGGCAGCTCGTGGGCCCACCAAGCCTATGTGAAGGCCAGCAACACCGATGCGGGCGACGGCTTTGGCGCCAGCCTCGCCTTGTCGGGCAACGGCAGCACATTGACCGTTGGCGCCCCCGGAGAGGCGAGCCGGGCGACAGGCACCCAGGGTGATCAGCAGGACAACACCTTACCAAGCTCTGGCGCTGTCTACGCTTTCACCCAAAACGCAGGCGCCTGGAGCCAGCAGTCCTATATCAAGGCCGGTGTGGCCAATGCGAACGAAGCGTTCGGGGGAAGACAAGCGCTTTCAGGCGATGGAGACACCCTGGCGGTAGGCGGCAACACAGTGCACGTCTTTGCCCGCACCAACGGTTCTTGGAGCGCACAGGCCCGCCTCAACGGGGCGGGCAACAGCAATGGGTACGCGAATAACATCGCGATGTCTGCCGCAGGAAACATTCTCGCCATCAGCACCGCAGGAGACGACAGCAATGCCCGAGGGTTCAATGGCAACCCGGCCAACAGCGCGGCACCGGTCTCTGGCGCTGTCACTCTGTTCGAACGGGTCAACGGCACATGGCAGTCGCGTGCGTACGTCAAGGCCAGCAACACGGATGCCCATGACCAGTTCGGCTTCAGCGTCGCACTGTCTGCCGATGGTTCCACCATGGCAGTGGGCGCGGTGCACGAACAGAGCAAGGCCACAGGGGTGCAGGGCGACCAATCCGACAACAGCGGCCCGACGTATTTGCCAGTGTGGGGATATGCGGCGAACTATGGCGCCGTCTATCTGTACTGATCTACGGACTCCGGGACCTCCGTAACCGGGCGACAGCCGCAAAACACCTGCGCCCGAAACCACACCAATCGGGCATGCGGCGGACCCTAGCATTGCCCCATGTTCGAAACCGCCCTGCTGCTCACCGCCGCCTTCGTCGCCGGCGCCCTCAATGCCGTCGCCGGGGGCGGCAGTTTCCTGACCCTGCCTGCCCTCGTCTTCACCGGTGTGCCGCCCGTGGTGGCCAATGCCACGGGCACGGTGGCGCTGCTGCCGGGGTACATCGCGGGGGCCTGGGGGTTCCGGGAGGACACCGCGCCGCCCCCGGGGCTGTCGATGGGGCTGCTGGTGGTGTTGTCGCTCATCGGTGGCGCGGCGGGGGCGGCGCTGCTGCTGGTCACGCCCGATGCCACCTTCCGCCGCGTGGTGCCCTGGCTGCTGCTGGCGGCCACGGCGCTGTTTGCGTTCGGGCCGCAGTTGCGCAAGGCCATGGCAGGCGGCCACCCCTCCACCGCCAAGGCCACCGTGGGCGTGCTGGCGGTGGCAGCCTATGGCGGGTACTTCAATGGCGGACTGGGCATCTTGCTGCTGGCGCTGTTTGGCCTGCTCGGGCAGACCCACCTGAACGCCATGAACGGCCTCAAGAACTGGGTGTCGGCCCTGCTCACCGCGATTGCCGTGGCGATTTATGCGGCCGGTGGCGTGGTGCAGTGGCCCCAGGCGCTGATGATGATGGTGGCCGCCACCGCAGGCGGCTATGGCGGCGCGCGCGTGGCGCGGCGCATTCCGGCCGACTGGCTGCGCGGCGGCATTGTGCTGACGGGGCTGGTGATGGCGGGGCTGTTCTTCTGGCGGCAATAAGCCACCCTGTTCGAAAAACAAGTAAAAATGGCCGCTACCGCGCAGCCATCAAGCGGCTTGTGCTATCAATTTTGACTACCATCAAGCCACTGCTGGCGCAATGCGCAGCGGTATGGTCACCGGCCCGTCGTTGACCAGGTGCACCTGCATGTCGGCCGCAAACTGGCCCGTGGCCACCACGGGGTGGGCTTGGCGGGCCTGGGCCACAAAGTAGTCGTACAGGCGCCGCCCCTCGTCGGGTGCCGCGGCCTGGGTGAAGCTGGGGCGGTTGCCGCCCGTGGTGTCGGCGGCCAGGGTGAACTGGCTCACCAGCAGCAGGCCCCCACCGGTGTCCTGCACGCTTTTGTTCATCTTGCCCGCATCGTCCGAAAAGATGCGCAGCTTGAGCAGCTTGGCCAGCAGCTTGTGGGCCTCGGCCTCGGTGTCGCCGCGTTCGGCGCACACCAGCACCAAGAGGCCCGCGCCGATGGCACCCACGGTCTGCCCATCCACATCCACGCGCGCTTCGCGCACACGTTGCAATACGCTGATCACTTCACGGCATCCTTCCAATCGTCACGGGGGTCGTCAAAATGCGCTTCCACATCGCTGGGCAGCAGCTCGATGGTGGCGCGCAGGCCGGGCACGGCGGCCATCAGCGCGCGTTCGACCTGCCCGCGCAGTTCGGCGGCGCGGTGCAGGGTCCAGTCGGCGGGCATGTGCATGTGCAGGTCCACAAAGCGGCGCTGCCCCGCGCGGCGGGTGGACACATGGTCAAACCGCAGCACGCCCGCAGGCAGGCCGTGCACAAACCCCTGCAGCGTGGCGACGATGGTGGCCTGCACATCGGGCTCGGCGGCCTCGTCCATCAGGCCCTGGGTGGAGCGCCAGACCAGCGCCAGCCCCTCCCTGAGGATGTTGAGCGCCACAACGATGGCCGCCGCAGCATCCAGCCACAGCCAGCCCGTGATGGCCGCGCCCGCCAGCCCCACCAGCACCCCCACCGAGGTCCAGACATCGGTGACCAGGTGGCGCGCGTCGGCCTCCAGCGCGATGGAGCGGTGCGCGCGCGCGGTGCGGAACATCACCCAGGCCAGCAGGCCATTGAGCGCCGAGCTGAGCACCGACAGCGCCAGGCCCCAGCCCACACGCTCCAGCGGCTGCGGGTCGAACAGGCGGTGCCAGGCGGCCCACACAATGCCGCCCGCCACCCCGACGATGAGCAAGCCCTCGAAGCCGGATGAAAAATACTCGGCCTTGTGGTGGCCATAGGGGTGGTTGTCGTCGGCCGGCAGCTGCGCCACCGTGACCATGGCCAGCGCAAACACCGCACTGGCCAGGTTGACGAAGGACTCCATCGCGTCCGACAGCAACCCCACCGAGCCCGTCACATACCAGGCCAGCGTCTTGAGGGCAATCGTGATCACGGCCACAGCCACCGAGGCACGCAGCAGGTTCGCGGGCGTGAGCCAGGGGCGCGCAGTGGAGGTGGTGGACGGCATGGCCCTGGATTACACCAGACCATCGCAACGCGTTCGCGGTCGATGGGCGCGACAGCCCCCGTGCCAGAATTCCGCCATGAACAAGGCATGGCAACGCCGCACCGCCACGGTGCTCACTTGGCTCCTGGCCGCAGGCGCGGGCGCCGGGTGGCTGGCCTCTGCACGCCTGCAGCAGCTGCACGCGGCCTTCGAGACCGACGCGCGCATCGTGCACCGGCTGCTGAGCCAGCGCGTGGTGCAGCACGACGCGATCCTCGCCACCCTGGCCCTGCTGCAGCCCTCGGCGCCCGGCCAGGGCAGCGCGGCCGATGCCACCCTGCCCCGCCTGCCCTCGGTGTACCCGCAGATCCTGTCGGTGCTGCAGCGGCCCGGGGGAGCGGGTGAGAGGGGCGAAGGAGGCTGGCCGGGCGCACTGCAGGCGCCGCTCTCGGCGGCCGAAGGCGCCTCGCGCCGCTCCGGGCATGCCGAGATGGCACTGGTGGACCTGCCCGCCGGTCGCTTCCACCTGGTGTTGGCCAGCACACCGGCCAGCCACGCGCTACAGATTGACCTGCGCACCACCGTGCCGCAGGACGAATGGCCCATGGACATGGCCACCAGCCCGGTGCGGGTGACCCTGGAACAGGGCGGCGCCGCCTTTGTGGTGCAGCCGGGCCGCGGGGGCGACGGGCTGGGCTGGTCGTATGCCTTCCACAAACTGCTGGCCGCGCCCAGCCAGCCGCTGGATGTGGTGGCGCGGCGCACGGTGGGCGTTGCCGAGCTGCCCTGGCTGGCCATGCTGGGCTGGTGCGTGTTCACCGCCGCGCTGTGGGCCGGTGGCCTGGCCTGGTGGCGTCAGCGCATTGCGCGCCAGCGGGCCGAGGAGCTGCTGCGCCTGGGCCAGGTGGCGCGGCTCAATACGCTGGGCGAGCTGGCAGCGGGCATGGCGCACGAGCTGAACCAGCCGCTGACCGCGCTGCTGTCGAGCACGCAGGCCGCCCAGCGCCTGCTGGCCGACGACCCGCCCGATCTCGAGACCGCGCAGACCGCCATGGCCCGCGCCGTGGAGCAGGCGCGCCGCGCATCCACCGTGGTGGGCCGCCTGCGCCGCCTGGTCGAGCGGCCCGACCTGGCGGGCCAGGCCCAGCCGCTGGCGCTGGCCACCGCCGTGCAGGATGTGCTGCACCTGCTGGAGCCCGAGATGGCGCAGCGCGGCGTGGTGCCCACGGTGTCCATTGCGCCCGACCTGCCCAGCGTGCTGGCCGAGCCCGTGGCCCTGCAGCAGATCGTGCACAACCTGCTGATGAACGCGCTGCAGGCGCTGGACCAGGTGCCCCCGGCCGAGCGCCAGCTGGTGCTGCGGCTGTGGATGCCCGATGCTGTGCATGCGGCCCTGTCGGTGCGCGACCACGGCCCCGGCGTGCCGCCTGAGGCGCGCGCGCACCTGTTCGAGCCGTTCTACACCACGCGCAGCGGCGGGCTGGGGCTGGGCCTCACGCTGTGCGAAAGCCTGGCCCAGGCCATGGGCGCCAGCCTGGCCCTCGCGCCCGCCGACGCGGCCGCGCGGGGCGCAGAATTCCTGCTCGTGCTGCCCACGGCACCCGACGCGCCCGCGCCCTCTTCCATGCCATGACCGACACCGCCCACTCCCTGTCCCCCCTGATCCACCTGGTGGACGACGACGCCGCCGTGCGCGAGGGCCTGTCCCTGCTCATCAGCACCGTGGGCCTGCGCGTGCAGGCCTGGGCCGACCCGCAGTCGTTCATGGCGGGGTTTGACCGCGCCAGCATCGGCGCCATCGTGCTCGATGTGCGCATGCCGGGCATCAGCGGCCTGACGGTGCTGGAGCAGCTGCTGGCGCAGGGCGTGGACCAGCCCGTGATTTTGCTCACCGGCCACGGCACGGTGGAGATGTGCCGCCGCGCGTTCAAGACCGGCGCCGCCGAGTTTCTGGAAAAGCCCGTGGATGACGAGGTGCTGATCGAGGCCCTGCAGACCGCCGTGCGCCAGCATGTGCGCTCGCGCGAGCGCCACCAGGCCGACCAGCAGGCGCGCGAGCGTTTTGCGCAGCTCTCGGCGCGCGAGCGCGAGGTGCTGGGCCTGATCGTCGAAGGCCTGACCAACAAGGAAATCGGCAGGGCGCTGGAGCTGTCGCCGCGCACGGTGGAAACCCACCGCGCCAACCTGTTCGCCAAGCTGGGGGCCGAATCGCTGGCGCAGCTGATACGGCGGTATGCGGCGCTGGTGGATGCGGCGTCCTGACAAAGTTTTCAAGGCCTTCCGTAGTTCTACGGAGCCCCGCGCGTAGCCGCCCGAATGGCTGAAAACGGCGGCAATTTCTACAGTTCTCCCACGGCGCCACAACGGGTGGCACCGACGTCACAACACCGGAGAACACCATGCACAACCGCCTCGCAACCGTCGCCGCCCTCACCCTGTCCCTGATCGCCACCGCCGCCAGCGCCGAAGGTGTGCGCACCGAAAAGAACATGTCGCTGGACCTGGCCACCCAGATCGCCGCCCAGACCGTGGCCACCTGCACCGCCAACGGCTACAACGTGACCGCCACCGTGGTGGACCGCGCAGGCACCGTGCGCGCCGTGCACCGTGCAGACAACGCCGGCCCCCACACGCTGGAAGCCAGCCGCCTCAAGGCCTACACCTCGGCATCGGCCAAGAACACCACGCTGGCCATCATGGAAGGTTCGCAAAAGAACCCTGCAGCCGCCAACCTGGGCCAGATCCCCGGCTACCTGCTGCTGGGCGGTGGCGTGCCGGTGAAGGTCGGCAACGAAGTCATCGGCGCCGTGGGCGTGGGTGGGGCTCCCGGCGGCCACCTGGACGAGCAGTGCGCCGTGGCGGGTATCGCCAAGGTGCAGGACTTGCTGAAGTAACCGCCACAGCGCACGCCATCGGAGGCACCCACCATGATGAAGCACGGGAAGCTTGCACTCGCACTGGCACTGGCCGCAGCACTGGCCAGCGCCACCCCGGCCCAGGCCCAGGTGCCTCCCACGGCCAGCGAAACCGCCGCCTACCAGGGCCTGCATGCGGCAGCGGCCAAGGGCGACCAGCCTGCGCTTGCCAGGCTGATCGCGGCACGGGCCGATCTGAATGCCCGCGATGCCTACGGCCGCACACCGCTGCATGTGGCCACATACGCCCGCCAGGCCGACGCCATACGCGCCCTCGCCCAGGCCGGCGCTGACCTGAACGCGCTGGAGAGCGACCGCTACGACGCGGTGACCATTGCCGCCGTGGCCGACGACGAGGCCACGCTGCGCCTGCTGCTGCAGCGGGGCGCCAGCGCCAAACAAGTGACCAGCCGCTACGACGGCACGGCCCTGATCGCCGCCGCCCACCTGGGGCACGACGGCGTGGTGCGCCAGCTGATTGCCGCCGGGGCGCCACTGGACCATGTGAACAACCTGCACTGGACGGCGCTCATCGAATCCATCGTGCTGGGCAACGGTGGCCCGCGCCACCAGGCCACGCTGCAGGCCTTGCTGCAAGCAGGCGCCAGCCACGCGCTGACCGACCGGCAGGGCAACACGCCCCTGCAGCTGGCACGCCAGCGCGGCTACGACGCCATGGTGCAGATGCTGCAGGCGGCGGGCGCGGTCAAGTGAGGGGCGGGATGGGCGAGAAAGGTCAGGCCAGCCCGCGGGGCACAACCCGGCCTGCCCACGGCCTGTGCACGGCCCGTGAACGGCCGGGCGCGCGGCATCAACCCCCAATCACTATCAAATCAATAGCTGTTCGAGCTTGATGGACGCGCGGTAACGGCCAATTTCATTCAAAATTTTCGTTGCCCAGCACCAGGCGGGCCTTCACGCTCTTGCCCTTGACGCGCCCGCTGTTGAGCCGCTGCACGGCCTGCGCGCCAATCGCGCGGTCCACGGCCACATAGGTCGAGAAGTCGTTCACGTTGATCTTGCCCACCTGCTCGCGGGTGTAGCCCATGTCGCCGGTCAGCGCGCCCAGCACATCGCCCGCGCGGATCTTCTCCTTGCGGCCCCCGATGATCTGGATGGTGACCATGGGCGGCACCAGCGGGCCGCTGCCCGTGGGCGTGAGGTCGGCCAGCGGGAACCAGCGCGACTCGCGGCCTTGCAGCTGCTCGATCTTGCCCACGTAGCCCATCTCGTCCAGGCTGGCCAGGTTCAGCGCCAGGCCCTCGGCATCGCCCCGGCCGGTGCGGCCGATGCGGTGGATGTGCACCTCGGGGTCGGGCGTCACGTCCACATTGATCACGGCGGCCAGGTTGGCAATATCGAGCCCGCGCGCCGCCACATCGGTGGCCACCAGCACCGAGCAGCTCTTGTTGGCAAACTGCACCAGCACCTGGTCACGCTCACGCTGCTCCAGCTCGCCAAACAGCGCCAGCGCGCTGAAGCCCTGGGCCTGCAGCACGCCCACCAGGTCGCGGCACTGTTGCTTGGTGTTGCAGAACGCGATGGAGGAATCGGGCCGGAAGTGGTTGAGCAGCTGCGACACCACATGCAGCCGCTCGCTGTTCTTCACCTCGTACCAGCGCTGCTCGATCTTGCCCTCGGCATGCTGCGCCTGCACCGTGATCTGCTGCGGGCTTTTCATGAACTGCGCGCTGAGCTTGGCAATGCCTTCGGGGTAGGTGGCCGAGAACAGCAGGGTCTGCCGCTCTTTGGGGCATTGGCGCGCCACGGTCACGATGTCGTCGAAGAAGCCCATGTCCAGCATGCGGTCGGCTTCGTCCAGCACCAGGGTGTTGAGCGCCTCCAGCGTGAGATGCTGGCGCGTGAGGTGGTCCATCACACGGCCGGGCGTGCCCACCACGATGTGGGCGCCATGCTCCAGGCTCAGCATCTGGCCACGCAGCGGCACGCCGCCGCACAGGGTCACGACCTTGATGTTCTCTTCGGCGCGCGCCAGGCGGCGGATTTCGGTGGTCACCTGGTCGGCCAGCTCGCGCGTGGGGCACAGCACCAGGGCCTGCACCGCAAAACGGCGGGGGTTGAGGTTGGCCAGCAGCGCCAGCGCAAACGCGGCCGTCTTGCCGCTGCCCGTGCTGGCCTGGGCGATCAGGTCCTTGCCGAGCAACGCCGGCGGCAGGCTGGCCGCCTGGATGGGGGTCATGGTGGTGTAGCCCAGCTGCCGCAGGTTGGCCAGCGTGGCGGGGCTCAGGGCCAGCGTGCGGAAATCGGTGCTGGCGGGGGATTCTTTGGAGGTCATGGCCCGATTATCCGGCCCGGGGTATCCGGGCAACTACCTTACGCCCCCGTCAGGGGTATCGGCTATAACCATCAGACACGTACCGAGCGGGACATGCCAGATTCATCCAACGCAGCCAACGCCCCGGGCCAGGGAGGCTCCAGCGACTCGCTGCTGCGCCTGATTGCCGACTCGGTGCCGGCGCTGATGGCCTATTTCGACCTGCCCGGCCTGCACTGCCAGTTTGCCAACCAGGGCTATGCCGCTTACAACGGCCACAGCACCGAATCCATCCTCGGCCTCACGGTGCAGCAGGCCATTGGTGACCATGCCTGGCAGGCCATCCAGCCCCATGTGGAGCGTTCGGCGCAGGGCGAACGCGTGAAGTACACACGCGAGCAGACCCTGCCCAATGGCGAGGCCCGGATGATCGAGGTCAACCTCATCCCGCATTTTGGCGACACGGGGCAGCAGCTGGGCTCGTTCGTGCTCATCACCGACATCACCGAGCGCTGGCGCGCGGAACGCGAGGTTCGCCAGAGCGAAGAGCGCATGCGCAAGTTCACCGAGGCCACGGACGAGGCCATCGTGTTCCACCGCGACGGCCTCATCACCGATGGCAACGAAGCGCTGTACCGGCTCACCGGCTATGCCCTGCACGAGCTGCTGGGCCTGTCGATCTTCAGCTTCATCAGCCCCGAGTGGCGCGCCACGGCGCTCGAATACGCCCGCAGCGGCCGGGAGGACCCCTACGAAGTCACCATCCGCCACAAGGACGGCTACGCCATCCCCGTGGAGGTGGTGGGCAAGACCATGCCCCTGCACCACGCGGACTACCGCATCGTGGTGGTGCGCGACATCACCGCGCGCAAGCAGGCGCAGGAGCGCGAGGCCTTCATCGCCCTGCACGACACCCTCACGCAGCTGCCCAACCGGCATTTCCTGATGGAACAGCTGTCGCAGGTGCTGTCGCTGGCGCGCAGGCGCCACGGCCGTGCGGCCGTGCTGTTCGTGAACCTGGACCACTTCAAGACCGTGAACGACTCGCTGGGCCACCACGCGGGCGACCAGCTGCTGCGCAACGTGGCCGAGCGCCTGCGCCAGGGCGTGCGCGACGCCGACGTGGTGGCGCGGCTGGGCGGTGACGAGTTCGTGGTGGTGCTCACCGACGTGCAGAGCCAGAGCGATGTGGCCATGGTGGCCGACAAGCTGCTGGCCTCCATGCATGGCGTGTTCACGGTGGACGATCTGCCCCTCACCATCTCGCCCTCCATCGGCATCAGCCTGTTCCCGGACCATGGCGCCAGCGCCGATGTCCTGCTGCGCTGCGCCGATGCGGCCATGCACTACGCCAAGGAAAGCGGGCGCGGCAACCGCCAGTTCTATGCCTCCAGCATGGAAGCCAGCGCGCTGGACGTGCTGCAGCAAGAGCGCCTGCTGCGCGAGGCCATCGCCCACAACCACTTCGTTCTGCACTACCAGCCCCAGGTCTGCCTGGCCGACGGCACCCTGCAGGGCATTGAGGCACTGGTGCGCTGGCACCACCCACAACGGGGACTGGTGGGCCCGGACGAGTTCATCACCTTCTCGGAATCGCGCGGCCTGATCACACCCATCGGCCGGTGGGTGATGCGCGAGGCCTGCCGCCAGCTCAAGGCCTGGCAGGACCAGGGCCTGGCCCTGGTGCCCATGGCCGTGAACTTCTCGGCCCTGGAATTCCGCCAGCGCGACGTGGCCGCCGAGATCGCCACCGTGCTGCTCGAAACCGGCCTGGCGCCCCAGTACCTGGAGATCGAGCTGACAGAGTCCGTGCTCATGCACCAGACCGGCCAGGTGCTGAGCACCCTCAACGCCCTCAAGGCCCTGGGCGTGGGCATCTCCATCGACGACTTCGGCACGGGGTACTCGTCCCTGGCCTACCTCAAGCGCTACCCCATCGACAAGCTCAAGATCGACCGCTCCTTCGTGGCCGACACCCCCGGCAACTCCGACGACGTGGCCATCGTCACCGCCATCATCCAGATGGGCCGCAGCCTGCAGCTCAAAACCGTGGCCGAAGGGGTGGAGACGCAGGCACAGATCGATCTGCTGGCGGGGCTGGGGTGTGACTTGATCCAGGGGTTTGTGGTGTCCGCCCCGCTGGACGCCGAGGCCACGGAGCGCTGGTTGCACCGGTAAGCGTCCTTTTCGCCAGTTTGGCCTTCTGGCTTGTGGACAATAGGCGCATGCCCCTCATCCCCGACTTCATCGCCCCCACCCGCCACACCGACCCCGCCGACGCGCTGGCCCAGGTGCAGCGCATCTACCAGCAACAAATCGGCCACCTGCGCAGTGCCATGCAGCGTTTTGTGTCGGGCGAGACGCCCGAAGGCCCGGTGCGCGCCTTCTACCCGTTTGTGCGGGTGCACACCACCACCGTGGCGCGGGCCGACACCAAGCTGGCCTATGGCTTTGTGGAAGGCCCCGGGCGCTATGAAACCACCCTGACGCGGCCCGACCTGTTTGCCAACTACTACGCCGAGCAGTTCCGCCTGCTGCGCGCCAGCCACAACGTGGAGCTGGAAGTGGGCACCAGCACCCACCCCATCCCCATCCATTTCTCGTTTGCCGAGCACGACCACATCGAGGGCACCTTGACCCCGGCGCGCCGCATGCTGATGCGCGACGTGTTCGACCTGCCCGACCTGGCCGCCATGGACGACGGCATCGCCAACGGCACCTGGCAGGCTGCGCCGGGCGAAGCCCAGCCGCTGTCGCTGTTCACCGCGCCGCGCGTGGACTACTCGCTGCACCGCCTGCGCCACTACACGGGCACGGCGCCCGAGTGGTTCCAGAACTTCGTGCTGTTCACCAACTACCAGTTCTACATCGACGAGTTCGTGCGCCTGGGCCACGCCGAGATGGCCAAGCCCGACAGCGAGTACATCGCCTTCATCGAGCCCGGCAATGTGGTCACACGCCGCGTGGGCCTGAGCGCCGAGGCGGGTGACGAGCTGGGCGCCGCCCCGCCGCGCCTGCCGCAGATGCCCGCCTACCACCTGGTGCGCAAGGATGCGAGCGGCATCACCATGGTCAACATCGGCGTGGGCCCGGCCAATGCC
>CAYXSL010000037.1:27185-28704 GCA_964466605.1 uncultured Verminephrobacter sp. | reverse complement strand
CCTGTTCGGCCTGGTGCTGGCCATCGGCATCGTGGTGGACGACGCCATCGTGGTGGTGGAGAACGTGGAGCGCAACATTGAGGCGGGCCTGACCCCGCGCGAGGCCACCTACCGCGCCATGCGCGAAGTGTCCGGCCCCATCATCGCCATCGCGCTGGTGCTGGTGGCCGTGTTCGTGCCGCTCGCTTTTATCAGCGGGCTCACCGGCCAGTTCTACCGCCAGTTCGCGGTGACGATTGCGATCTCCACGGTGATCTCGGCCATCAACTCGTTGACTTTGTCGCCCGCGCTGAGTGCGCTGCTGCTCAAGGGCCACGACGAGCCCAAGGACGCGCTCACGCGCGGCATGGACAAGGTGTTTGGCGGCCTGTTCCGTGGCTTCAACCGCATGTTCCATCGAGGCTCTGAAGCGTATAGCGGTGGTGTCAAGCGCGTCATCGGCCGCAAGGCGCTGATGTTCGTGATCTACCTTGCGCTGGTGGGTGCCACCATGGGCCTGTTCAAGATCGTGCCCGGCGGCTTCGTGCCCGCGCAGGACAAGCAGTACCTGATCGGCTTTGCGCAGCTGCCCGATGGCGCCACGTTGGACCGCACCGAGAACGTGATCCGCCGCATGGGCGAGATCATGAAGGAGAATCCGAACGTCGAAGACGCCATCGCCTTCCCCGGCCTGTCGATCAATGGCTTCACCAACAGCTCCAACTCCGGCATCGTGTTCGCCACGCTCAAGCCCTTTGCCGAGCGCACCCGCGCCGACCAGAGCGGCGGGGCCGTGGCGGGTCAGCTGAACCAGGCTTTCGGCAGCATCCAGGACGCGTTCATCGCCATGTTCCCTCCGCCCCCCGTGGCGGGCCTGGGCACCACGGGCGGGTTCAAGCTGCAGATCGAAGACCGCGCCTCGCTGGGCTACGAAGCCATGGACAATGCGGTGAAGGCCTTCATGGGCAAGGCCTACCAGACGCCCGAGCTGGCGGGGTTGTTCACCAGCTGGCAGGTCAACGTGCCGCAGCTGTACGCCAACATCGACCGCACCAAGGCGCGCCAGCTGGGCGTGCCCGCGACGGACATCTTCGACACGCTGCAGATCTACCTGGGCAGCCTGTACGCCAACGACTTCAACCAGTTTGGCCGCACCTACAGCGTGCGCGTGCAGGCCGATGCAGCCTACCGGGCGCGGGCTGAAGATGTGGGCCTGCTCAAGGTGCGCTCCAGCACCGGCGAGATGGTGCCCCTGTCTGCCCTGATGAAGATGGAGCCGAGCTTCGGCCCCGAGCGTGCCATGCGCTACAACGGCTACCTGGCGGCTGACGTGAACGGCGGCCCCGCGCCCGGCTATTCATCGGGCCAGGCGCAGGCAGCCATCGAGCGCATCGCCAAGGAGACGCTGCCCCAGGGCATCACGTTTGAATGGACCGAGCTGACCTACCAGGAGATCCTGGCCGGCAACTCTGCCGTGCTGGTGTTCCCGCTGGCCATCCTGCTGGTGTTCCTGGTGCTGGCCGCGCAGTACGAGAGCTGG
>CAYXSL010000037.1:7993-27175 GCA_964466605.1 uncultured Verminephrobacter sp. | reverse complement strand
GCCATCATCCTGATCGTGCCCATGGGCATCCTGGCCGCGATGACGGGCGTGTGGCTCACCAAGGGCGACAACAACGTGTTCACGCAGATCGGGCTCATCGTGTTGGTGGGGCTGTCGGCCAAGAACGCGATCCTGATCGTGGAGTTCGCGCGTGAGCTGGAGTTTGCCGGGCGCAGCCCCGTGCAGGCTGCCATCGAGGCCAGCCGCCTGCGTCTGCGCCCCATCCTGATGACCTCGCTGGCCTTCGTGATGGGCGTGCTGCCCCTGGTGCTGTCCACCGGTGCGGGCGCCGAAATGCGCAGCGCCATGGGTGTGGCGGTGTTCGCCGGGATGATCGGGGTGACGGCCTTTGGCCTGTTCCTCACACCCGTGTTCTACGTGCTGCTGCGCAAGCTGGCGGGCAACCGCCCCCTGGTGGAGCATGGTGCGCATGTGGCGCCCATCTCCCACGCCCCAGGCACCGGTGGCACGGCCCACCCCGTGCTGGCCGCACCGCGCAAAGAGCACGAGTGATGCTTCTGACCACGGTGACAACAAACATCTTTGTAGCCCTCGCCACGTGCTCCGCGCTGCCAATTGCAGCGGGCGCAGCGGCCGGGGCAGGAGAACAACCATGACCGATTTGCTTTTGACAAAAAACTCCACCGATGGAGCACTCGCAGTGCGCAAGCGCAGCCTGCTGGCACCCCTGGCCGCCGCCCTGGTGCTGGCCGGTTGCATGACCCAGCCCGTGGCCCCCGCGCCGCATGCGGGCGTGCCCGTGCCCGCCAGCTTCACGGCAGGAGGCGATGCGTTGCCCACGGCCCCCTGGACGGTGGCCGCCCCCGCCGAGGCGCAGCCGCGCGGCGAGTGGTGGCTGGGCTTTCAAGATCCGGTGCTGGCCGACCTGGTGCAGCGTGCGGGCCAGGCCAACACCAGCATCCAGCAGGCGGCAGCACGGCTGGCCGAGGCGCGTACGCTGCTGCGCTCTGCCGACGCCGCACGCTCGGTGCAGGTGGGCGCGTCGGCGGGCGTGACGCGCCAGGCGGGCGCTGCCACCACCGGCAGCGCTGCCCCTGCCACGCTGGGTACGGCGGGGCTCAACGCCTCGTACGAGCTGGACCTGTTTGGCCGCCTTTCGCAGACCAGCGACGCCGCGCGTCTGGATGCGGATGCGCGCGAAGCCCTGTTGCAAAGCACGCGTCTGATGGTGCAGGCCGATGTAGCGCAAACGTACTTGCAACTGCGCGCCGTGCAGGCCGAGCAGGTGCTGGTGCAAGAGAGCCTGGCCGCGTACCAGGACACCCTGCGCCTCACGCAGCGCCGCCTGCAGGCCGGCGATGTGGCCGAGCTGGACGTGGCCCGTGTGCAGACCGAGGTGGCCGCCACCGAATCCGACGCGCTGGCCTTGCAGCGCCAGCAGGCCCTGCTCACCAACGCGCTGGCCGTGCTGGCGGGCGAGGTGGCCAGTGGCTTTGTGCTGCCGCCCGCGACGAGCGATGCTGCGTTGCCGGTGATTCCGCCGGGCGTGCCCGGCACGGTGCTGGCGCGCCGGCCCGATGTGTCGGCCGCGCAAACTGCCGTGCTGGCCGCGCAAGCGCGCGTGGGCGTGGCGCAGAAGGCGTGGTTCCCGGCGGTCACGCTCACGGGCAATGCGGGGCATGCGTCGCCCGAGCTGGGTGACCTGTTCAAGTGGTCGGCCCGTGCCTGGGGCGTGAGTGCGCTGCTGTCGCTGCCCCTCTTTGACGGCGGCCAGCGCGATGCGCAGGTGCAGGGCGCCAAGGCCCGGCTGGAAGCGGCCCTGGCGGACCACCGGGGGCAGGTGCTCAACGCCTTCCGCGACGTGGAGGATCAGTTGACCTCGTTGCGTTTGCTCTCAGGCCAGGCCGAAGCGCAGGCGCGCGCGGTGACGGCTGCGCGCCGTGCCACTCAGTTGTCGGATGCGCGGTATCGCAGTGGGTTGGTGAGCCAGCTCGAACTGCTGGACGCGCGGCGCAGCGAGTTGCGCAATCGTCGGCAGGAGCTGCAGGTGCGGACGGCGCAGTATGTGGCGACGGTGGGGTTGATTCGTGCGCTGGGTGGTGGGTGGGGAGATCAGCCTGCTGTGAAGGTGGCGCAGGTGTTGCAATAGATTTTTTTGGAGTTTTTTGACTGCTTGCGCCTAGCTGGTCAGCATTGGGTGCTCTTTTTTTTATAGTCTTTTCCCGACCGTTCGGGCGCGGCCTGCTGAAGCCTTGGCATGTCCTCTGACCTTTTTGGCTGAGCCTGTTGCGGCCTGGGCGCTACTCCTCCAACCGTTCGGGCGGAGCTTGTCGAAGCCTTGGCGTGCTGGGTTGAGAGGCATGCTTGGGTTGAGGGCGGAGGCCGGGTTGTCGCCCCGGCAGGCGACTCACTTTTCTTTGCTTCGCCAAAGAAAAGTAAGCAAAAGAAAGGCGACCCCCAGTCTGCAATCCCTTCGCTGCGCTACGGGGCAAACCTGTGTCGGGGCGATTGCGGGGTGCGCCGCAGAACTCACTGCGCGCCTGCGGCGCTCCATTCGGACAACTGCGGCGAGTCAGATCACGAAGCATGGGCGCTCCGACGCCCATGCCACCCCGCAACCGCCCCGCCGCAGGCGCAGCCAGCAGGGGTGGGACAGCCGAACAGCCATACGTGCCTTTGCTTCGCTCGGCCTCGCGGTCGCGGCGCGCAGCGCCTGCGCGTTCGGGGCCGAGCGCAGCGCAGCGAAGCAATGGCCCGTGTGGATGTCCGTTCCCCGGGGTTCCCTTCAGGATGCGCCGAGGAGCGCAGGTTTTGGCGGATCAGGGCTCGCGTCTGTTTGAGTGACGCGAAGCGGCGCGAGTTTAGCGAGACCCCGCCAAAACCGAGCACCGCAGGTTGCCCGTAGCGAAGCGAAGGGACGCAGCGTGTAGGGTCGCTTTCTCTTTGGTGACTTTCTCTTGGCGAGGCAAGAGAAAGTTACTGCGCCGCCGGGCGCACACCCCGGCTCCCGCCCTGAATCCAGGCATGCCGCACAGATTCGCGAGCGGGCGTGCACTGGCATCGACAAGCTCAGCACGAACGGGCTGAGCGCGAACCACTAACTATAAAAACAATAGCTGCCAGCACTTATCCCACAAGCGCTAGCGGCCAAAAATCCTAAAAATCCTCTCCGTCACCCCTTCAACCACCCCCTCAACCTCTCTACCCCTTCTTCCAACCGCCCCACATCCCGGCTCGCAAAACACCACCGCAACCACCCCGACGCCTCACCCCCAAACGCACTGCCCGGCGCCAACCCCAACCCCGCCTCCCGCACCAACCGCTTGGCCAGTGGCAAACACGCGTCATGCCCGTCAATGTGGAAAAACGCATACATGCCCCCCAGCGGCGCGGCCACCAACACCCCCGGCAGATCGGCCAGCAACGGCACCAGCGTGTCGCGGCATGTTTTCAGGTGGGCCACCAGCGCAGGCGTCACCTCATCCGTGCGTTGCAGCGCCACCGTGGCCCCGCGCTGCACAAACACCGGCGCGCACGAGGTGTTGAACTCGATCAGCTTGGCCACCGCAGGTGTCATCGACGGTGGCAGCACCAGCCAGCCCAGGCGCCAGCCGGTCATCAGGAAGCTCTTGGAAAAGCTGTGCGTCACCACCAGGCGGTCCTCGGGTTCGGCCACGTCCAGAAAGCTGGGTGCGGCGCCGTTGGCCGTGTCGCCCGCGTAGTAAAGCCGCTCATACACCTCGTCCGCCAAGATCCACGTGCCCGTGCGGCGGCAGTGCGCCAGGATGGTGGCCTGCTCCTCGCGTGTCAGCGTCCAGCCCGTGGGGTTGTTGGGCGCATTCACCACCAGCAGGCGCGTGCCGGGCGTGATGGCGGCCAGCAGCGCATCCATGTCCAGCCGCCACGCGCCTTGCGCGTCGGCCACCAGCGGCACGGTGCGCACCTGCGCACCCAGAATGCGCGGCTGCGCCACCAGGTTGGGCCACACGGGCGTCACCAGCACCACCTCGTCGCCCGCGTCCACCAAGGCTTGTACGGCCACCATCAGGCCGTTCACACCGCCCGACGTCACTGCGATGCGGTCAAACCACGCATCGGTGTGCTGCTGCGGGTGCAGTCCATGCATGTAGCCAGCAATCGCGTGTCGCAGCTCGGGCAGGCCCAGGTTGTGGGCGTAAAAGGTTTCGCCCTTTTGCAGCGACGCAATGGCCGCGTCGCGGATGAAGTCGGGCGTCACCTCGTCGCTCTCGCCAAACCAGAACTTCAGCACATCGCTGCGCCCCAGGCCCTCGTTGGCCACTTCGCGGATGCGCGACTCTTCCAGGCTTTGGACTACTTCTCGCATGCAATCTCCTTGAAATACGCGGCAATCATCGCAGGCGTATAGTCTTTTGTCCGTTTTCCATCCAACACCTGATCAAGGCCCATGACTTATCCCAACACCCAGCTCTTCATCGCAGGCCAGTGGCAAGACGCCGCCGAAGGCAAGACCCTTGCCGTGTTCAACCCCGCCACGGGCAAAGAAATCGGCCGCGTGGCCCACGCCACCAAGGTCGATCTGGACCGCGCCCTGGATGCGGCACAGAAGGGTTTCGAGGCCTGGCGCGACATCCCCGCCGCCGAGCGTGCCAAGACCATGCGCCGCGCCGCCGCACTGATGCGCGAACGTGCCGAGGCGATTGCCGCCATCATGGTGCAGGAGCAGGGCAAGCCCCTTGCCGAAGCTAAGGTCGAGACCATGGCCTCCGCCGACATCATCGAGTGGTTTGCCGACGAATCCCTGCGCGTGTATGGCCGCATCGTGCCGTCGCGCAACCTCAAGGCCCAGCAGATGGTGCTGAAGGACCCGGTGGGCCCCGTGGCGGCCTTCACGCCGTGGAACTTTCCCATCAACCAGGTGGTGCGCAAGCTGGCCGCCGCGCTGGCTGCGGGCTGCTCGATTCTGGTGAAGGCGCCCGAGGAAACCCCCGCCAGCCCGGCCGAGCTGATCCGCGCGTTTGCCGATGCAGGCGTGCCCGTGGGCACCGTGGGCCTGGTCTATGGCGACCCGGCTGAAATCTCCAGCTACCTGATTCCGCACCCCATCATCCGCAAGGTCACCTTCACCGGCTCCACCCCCGTCGGCAAGCAGCTGGCGGCCCTCGCTGGCAAGCACATGAAGCGCGTGACCATGGAGCTGGGCGGCCACGCGCCGGTCATCGTGGCCGAGGACGCCGACCTGGAACTCGCCATCAAGATCAGCAGCGGCGCCAAGTTCCGCAACGCGGGCCAGGTCTGCATCTCGCCCACGCGCTACCTGGTGCACGAGAGCGTCCGCGCCGACTTTGTGGCGGGCTTCGCCAAGTACGCACAGGGCCTGAAGGTGGGCGACGGCCTCACCGCCGGGACGCAGATGGGCCCCTTGGCCAACCCGCGCCGCATCACCGCCATGGCCGACCTGCTGGCCGACGCGGTGCAGCAGGGCGCCAAGGTGCTGGCCGGTGGCGAGCGCATCGGCAGCGAAGGCAACTTCTTTGCGCCCACCGTGCTGAACGACGTGCCCCTGTCGGCCCGCATCGTCAACGAAGAACCCTTTGGCCCCGTGGCTGCCGTGCGCGGCTTCACCAAGATCGAGGACGCCATTGCCGAAGCCAACCGCCTGCCGTTCGGCCTGGCGGGCTATGCCTTTACCACGTCGCTGAAGAACGCGCACCTGCTGGCCCAGCGCCTGGAAGTGGGCATGCTCTGGATCAACCAGGCTGCGGCCCCAGCGGCCGAGCTGCCGTTTGGCGGCCTGAAGGATTCGGGCTACGGCTCCGAAGGCGGCCCTGAGGCCATCGAGGCGCACATGAACACGCGCCTGGTGTCGATCATGAACGTGTAAAGGCACGCCCCGCCGGGCGGTGCGCTTTGGTGCGCGCCGCTTGCATCGCGGGGTGAACAAGGGCCTGCGGGCGGTCTCCAGGGAGTTTCCCGCGAGGCTGCGCGCAGGCCCTTGGCTTTGGGTCGCGCGACGGTGCGCGCGGGCTGCGTCAGCACGGCAGGATGCGCAGCAGGCTTGTGCGAAGCAATGGGTTGACGCTGCCTGCTAAAAACATATCATGATATATATCTAGGTGATTCAACATGATCGAAGACATCGTCAAGGAACTCGGTTTTCTCACCCTCGGCACGCGCTTCAAACGCATTGGCGAGGCGTTGCAGGCACAAACCCAGGCGCTGCTGACCGAGCACGGCATTGGCATGCCTGCGGCGCATTTCCCGCTGCTGGCGGCGCTGGACTGGCACGGCCCGCTGGGGGTGGGCGAGCTGAGCCAGGCCGTGGGCGTGAGCCAGCCCGTGGTCACGCGCTCGCTCAAAGGCCTGGAGGACAGCGGCCTGGTGGTGTCCGAAGCGGTGGAGGGCGACCGGCGCGTGCGCCGCGTGGCGCTGAGCCCCGAGGGGCAGGCCCTGGTCCAGCGCGCCCAGCGCGAGGTCTGGCCCGTGATCGAAGCCTCGGTGGCCCAGGTGTGTGTACCGCTCGAAGGTCCTTTGCTGCAGCAACTGGCTGCGCTGGAGGTGGGCCTGCAGCGCACCTCGCTGCTGCAGCGTTCGGCAGCTGCCATTGCGGGTGAGCCGCCCACACGTCAGCGCAAAACCCCCGTCCCCGGCAAGCCCACAAAAAAGACCCAGGAGACCCCACGATGACCAGCACCACCAACAATCCCTTCGACCGGCCCGTCTGGGCATCTCTGGCTTACGCGCCCCTCCTGGCCGAAGGCGGCGACCAGGCCCGGCGCTACCGGCGCGATGTCAACCTGTTTGCATCCGCCCGGGACGACGGTGACGGCACCAGCCTGGCGGCCCTGGCCCCGCTGGTGGCCGAGGGCGAAACCGTGTTTGTGCTGCAAGCCCAGCCCGCCCCCGTGCCCCCCGGCCTGCAGGCCCTGCGCCGCGCCGAGGGCGTGCAGATGCTGGCCACGCAGGCGATTGCGCCCGAGCCCGGCAAGGAAGATATCGTGGCGCTGGGCGACGCCGATGCCGCCGAGATGCTGGCCCTGGCCCAGCTCACCGAGCCTGGCCCGTTCCTGCCCCGCACCCACACCATGGGCCGCTTCATCGGCATCCGCATGGGCGGCCAGCTGGCAGCCATGGCGGGCGAGCGCATGCGCTTTGCGGGCGGCACTGAGGTGAGCGGCGTCTGCACCCACCCTGACTTTCGCGGTCACGGCTTTGCACGCAGGCTGTCGTCGGTGGTGGCGCATGCCATCCAGCAGCGGGGCGACCAGGCATTTTTGCATGCGTGGACGACGAACACAGCGGCGATTGCCTTGTATGAAAGCCTGGGCTTTCGCATCCGCACCGGCGTGCATGTGGTGGTGCTGGGGCGGTGAAGACATTTCAGACAAGTTGCTGCAGGGTGCGGCAGTGCCTGTTCCTGTGCAGGTGGCCGTTACCATTTCGTCCCTGACGGAGATATCGGCCCATGCTGTTGACGCGATTGCTTGCCCCATGGTTGGCTTTGTTTTGCGCCTTGCCCGCCATCGCGGGCATGGAGAAAGAAAGCCACAGCACCCGTGGTGGACTTTTCTTTGCTTTGCTGCCGCCCGATGCCGAGCGGGTGATGGCACGTTTTGATGACAAGGCCCAGCTACAGCGGCTGGTGCAGCACTGCAATGCGGACAAGGCGGTGTTTGCATTGCAAGGCGGCGTGAAGTACCGGTGCAAGGCCGAGGTGTTCAAGACGCAGTCCGGCGCCGACGACTGGGACGTGACAGGGGTGACCGTGCAAGGCCCGGCCCGCCAGAGTGAGCGCAGGCAGTACGCGCTGTTTTCGATGGCGCCACCCGCCACGCCCCGGTGGGACGTGCGCAAGATCGACCCTGACCTCCGCACCGAACTGCAGACCTACATCCAGTCCGACACGCGCCGCTTTGGCGCACTGTTGCGCCAACTGAAGTGGGACGATGCCAGGTCGATCCAGCAGCCCCACGACGCCCCCGGCGCGCGCACCACGGTGGTGGTGCCTGGCAAGGTGGTGCGCGACGCGGACGCGTTCTACCAAGCGCAAAGGCACCATGTGTTTGTGCGCAGCAGCCAGGGCACTTATGCCTACATGGGTGAGGTGCCTGGCACCCCTGAGAGCCATGTCGATATCGATGGCAACGACCTGCCCGGGCTGGTGGTGGAGGAAGGGTGTGATGGCTGGTGCATCGGCCTGTGGCGCCTGACCGGCGGGCTGCGGCAGGTGGGGCGGTTTGGGGGGCATTGATGCAGCTGCATGTCTGCTCGATTCCCACCGGATGTGGGCAAAAGCTGATCGACTCAACCTTACCAACGGATGTGCGTGTCTTCGCCGGAACCCCATGACCGACCTGCCCCAGTTTTTGTCTGAAGTGCTGACCGAGCGTTGGGCCCCGTTGGCGTCGCTGCTGGGGATGCTATGCGCGACGTGTGCCGCTGTGGCGGGGCGGTATGCCGACAAGCGTTTGCCTCGGGTCCTGTTGGTTCTTGCAGGGACGGCCCTCGTACTGCACTGCCTGCTATTTGTAGGTGATGCAGCCATCTTTTGGGGCTGGTTGCAGATGGTTGTGGGAGGGCTGGTGAGTTTCTTTTTCTATCGACAAGGGCGGCGCTCGGCTAGGGATGCGCCACCGCCTTGAGGTCAAACGAAGTTTTTTTGTCAGCAGGCCCCAAAACAAAACCCCGGCTCATTCATGAGTCGGGGTTTTTTGTTTACTATCATTTTGATAGCTTCTAAGGCTTATCCATAGAGCGGAGAAGCCCATTCTGGCTTGAATCTCTTCAAGCCAGCCTCTTCCAGCGCCCTCAGAACCGGTACGTCGAAGTCAGCGTGTACGTCCGCGCCTGCCCATAGAAGCAATCGCCCCGCGCCAGGCACTGGGTGATGTGCACCTTGTCCGCCAGGTTGACCACGTTGAAGGCCACGCGCCAGTCGCCTGCGTCGTAGGCCACCATCGCATCGGCCAGGGTGGCGGCCGGGGTGCTGATGGCGCTGGTGCCGCTCCATTGCGAGCCGGTGTAGCGCACGCCTGCACCCACGGTCCAGCCGCCACGGCCAACGCTTGCAAAGCGGTGGCTGAGCCACGCGGATGCTGTGTGCTTGGGCACGCTGGCAACCGGGGTGCCCTGGTCGCCGGCGTTGCTGCGGCTGATCTTCGCGTCGGTGAAGGCGTAGCCCACGGTGAAGTCCCACTGGCGTGCCAGGCTGGCCTGCACCTCGGCCTCGAAGCCCTTGACCTTGACTTCACCGATCTGCAGGCTGTTGAGCGGGTTTCTTGGGTCGGTGGTCTTGCGGTTCTTCTCGCGCAGTTGGTAGACGGCGGCGAAGGCGCTGATGCCCTGGCCGAGCGGTTGCCATTTCACGCCAGCCTCCCACTGCTCGCCGCGCTGGGGCTTGAAGGGGGTGCCGTATGCATCCACGCCACCCAGGGGCTGGAAGGATTCGGAGTACCCCACATAAGGCGCCCAGCCACCGTCCATCTGGTAGGTGGCGCCAGCGCGTTTGGTCCAGGCCTTGTCGTCCACTGCAGCGGCGGGGCGGCCTTCGGTGTCGGTCTTCACGCTGTCATGGCGCAGGCCCAGCGTGGCGGTCCAGCGGCCCCACTTGATCTGGTCCTGGGCATAGAAGCCCAGCTGTTTTTGCACCACGTTCGGCTGGCGCACCAGCTGCGCGGCCGTGGGCGGGGTGAAGTTGCCGTACACGGGGTTGTAGACGTCGATGGCCGGTGCCACGGCGCGCCAGGCTTTCTGGCCGGTGTGGTTGCGCTGCACGTCCAGGCCGGCCAGCACGGTGTGTTCGGTGCTGCCTGCCTGCAGCTTGCCTTCGAGCTGCGTGTCGATGAGCAGCATGCGGCCGGTGTTGAGGTTCCACACCGCGTCGCGCACCAGCGTGCGGCTGTCGCTGTTGAACACGGGGCGGGCCGGACGGCCGGTGGCGGCGTTGGCCGTGAAGCTGGAGTAGATGGTGCGGTAGTCCACTTCGCTCACGGTGCGGCGCAGGTTCTGGCGCACGGTCCAGTCGGCGTTCAGGCGGTGGCTGAACAGGTAGCCCCACGAGTTGTTGGTGGTGTCGTACGCATCCCAGCCCGGTTCGCTGATGAAGGTGTTGCGCGGGATCTGTCCGTAGCGGCTGGGCAACCGGGTGCCCTGCCAGGGGAAAAAGCCGATCAGCGAGCCGCTTTTGTCCTGCTGGTGCAGGGCCTGCAGCGTGAGAGAAGTGTCGGCATTGGGTTTCCACGTCAAGCTTGGCATGAGCACGACACGGTCGTCGCTGACGTGGTCCACCTGTGTTCCGCTGTCGCGGCCCACGGCCACCAGGCGATACAGCCACTGGCCTTCGGCGTCGAGCGCTCCGGTCATGTCGGCGGCGATCTGCTTGCGGTTGTTGTTGCCCAGTTGCACCTGCACCTCGCGCAGCGTTTCAGCCTGTGGGCGTTTGCTGGTGAGGTTGAGCACACCGCCCACGCTGCCTTGGCCATACAGCACCGAGGTGGGGCCACGCAGAAACTCCACCCGCTCCAGCGTGTAGGGGTCGGGGCGGCTGGTGTTGTAGGTGCCGTAGGTGCGCAGCAGGCCGTCCTGGTACTGGCTCACGGTGCCACCGCGTGCGTTGAAGCTGTCCACGCGGCTGTCAAAGTAGTTCGACACCGCCCCGGCCGTGTACGCCGTCACCTGGCGCAGCGTCTGCACGCCCTGGGCCTCCATCTGGTCGCGGGTGATCACGCTGATGGCCTGTGGGGTTTCGATGAGCGGGGTGTCGGTCTTGGTGGCGCTCAGGGCGCGCTTGGCCACAAAGCCGGTGACGGGTGCGGTGGGGCTCTCTTGCTCGGCGCCCGCGCTCACGGTGACGGGGGCGAGGGCTTTTTCGGCCGTGGTGGGGGCTGTGGGTGTGGCCTGTTGCGCATGGGCGGCGCCGCACAGGGCGAGCAGGGCCGCGTGCGCGATGGCGGTGCGGCAAACGGTGATGCCAGATTGCATGGTGCTGTTTCTCCGATGGTTAAAAAAGGGGGCAGGCCCGCAGACCAGGCACGGCGCGTGGCGTGCCTGGAGGCGGGGCGGGCGACGGTGGCGATGGGACAGGCGCAGCTTCGGCGCCGGTCTTCAGAACGTGTAGTCCAGCGACACCTGCAGGCTGCGTGGCGTGCCGGGCACCACGGCGCCAAAACCGGCGGCGTTTGTGCTGCCGTCCAGGTAGTAGCGGCGGTTGCCTGCGTTCTTCAGGTTGGCCTGCAGCCGCACGCCGCCCGCAAACTGGTAGCCCACGGCCAGGTCCACCACGGTGTAGCCGGGCAGGCGCCACTTGTTGTCGTTGGCGATGAACTTGTCGCCCTGGTGCACCAGGCCGCCACCCACCCACAGGCCGGGCAGCTGGGGCAGGCGGTACTGCGTCCACAGCGACGCGGTGCGGCGCGTGGCCAGTGCCACGCGGTTGCCCACGTTGGCGCCGGCCGTGGTGTCGGCCAGCACCTTGGGGTCGTGGAAGCTGGCGTTGGCCGTCACCGTCCAGCCGGGCGTGATGCGGCCTTGCAGCTCCAGCTCGATGCCCTTGATGCGCTGGCGCGCCGTGAGCACCGAGTAGCCGGGGTGCGCGGGGTCGTTGGCGGGGGCGTTGGTGAACTCCAGGTCAAAGGCCGACACGGTGGTCATCAGGCGCTGGTCCAGCCATTCCTGCTTCCAGCCCACTTCCAGCTGTTTGCCCTCCGAGGGCGGGGCCGACTGCGCGCCCCACACCAGCGTGCCCGAGTTGGCCTGGAACGAGCGCGCATGGCTCGCGTAGACCATGCTGCCCGGGCGCGGCTGCCAGCTCAGCGCGGCGCTGGGCTGGGTCTTGCTCAGGTCGGTGGCGGGCACGGAGTACGCGTCCTTGAGGCGGTCGTGGCGCAGGCCCAGCAGCAGGCCGAAGTCGCCCAGCGTCAGGCGGTCTTGCACAAACACGCCGGTGTTGCGTGCATCGGTGGACAGCCGGGTCACGCCGGTGGACGCCACAGGCGGCACCCGGCCCGCGATGGGGTTGTAGAGGTCGATGGTGCCCAGGTTGCCCGTGGTGCGCGCGCCATACACGCCTGCGCTGGCGCGCCAGTCCAGCCCAGCCAGCAGCTGGTGCTGCACCGCGCCGGTCTGCAGCTTGGCGCGCAGCTCGGCCAGCGCGGTGTCAGAGGTGTATTCCTGCCCTGGCGCCAGCCAGTATCCGCGTGTGATCTTGCCGTTGGTGAGGGGGCCCATGGGTGTGGGCAGGTTCACGTTGCGGTGGGTTTCATTGCGCGAAAGGTGCACGCGGCCTTCGAGCCCGTTGGCAAAGCGGTGCTGCAGCTCGGTGGAGTAAAAGCGCAGGTGGCCGTCGGTGTTGAGCCAGGGCTCGCCGTAGAACGCGCCCACGGGCAGCCGGTCGGCGCTGCGCGGGTTCTTGGGGTCGGGCACAGCCAGGCCCACGGTCGATACACCTTCGCTGCTCTGGGTTTCGGCCTGCGCGCGCCAGACGGTGTCGGGCGTGATCTGCCACTCCAGGCTGCCCGCCACGCCCTGTTTGCGCGGGGTGTTGCCATCCACAAAGCTGCCGCCCCGGCTTGCGCCGCCGTCCAGGCGGTAGCGCAGCGTGCCATCGGCATTGAGCGGGCCGGTCAGGTCAAATTCGGCGCTGCGCCAGCCATGGCTGCCCGCACCGATCTTCACGGTGCGCAGCGCTTCGGCCTGGGGCCGCTTGCTCACGTAGTTGATCAGGCCGCCGGGGGCCACCTGGCCAAACTCGAGCGCGGCCGGGCCCTTGATGACTTCCACGCGCTCGATGTTGAACAGCGGTGGGTCCAGCAGGTGGGCGAACTTGGCGCCGTCGCGCAGGTAGTTGTAGGTGTTGTTGGCCCACAGCCCCCGGATGGCGAACTGCGAGTACGAGCCGTAGTACTCGCTGCGCGACGAGACGCCCGAGGCGTTGCGCAGCACGTCGCGCTCGGTGGTGGCCATCTGCTGCTCCAGCAGCGCACCGTCGATCACGCTCACGGCGCGCGGTGTCTCCAGCACCGACAGGCCCAGGCGAGAGCTGGCCTGTGCGCGGCGTGCGGGCGTGGCCGCTGCGCCAGCGGTGGAATCCACCACATCCACCTGGCGCAACGAGGGCGCGGTGGCAGTGGGGGCAGGGGCGGTGTTGTCGGCCGAGCCCGTCTGGGCCTGGGCGGCCCCGTAGAGGGCCAGCAGCACGGCCTGGGCGACGGCGGTGCGCAGAAGATGGCGGTGAGTCATGTGCTATAAAATTAGTAGCTTAAAACCGTTATGCAGTGCGCGCAGAGGGCTTGTTTTTTCATAAATCCGCATGGCGCAGCCGCAAAAAACCCGTGGCGCGGTGGCGCTGCACGGGTGAGGGGCGGGGCGTGCGCACCCCCCAGGGCGGGCGGGGGACGCCGCAGCGGCGCCGCGGCCCCGCAGATCAGTGGCGCTTGGCGGGAGGCTCGGGCAGCGCGGGCGATGCCATGCCGTCCTTCTGCACAAAGCTCAGCGTGGTCACGTAGCTGGTTTCGGCATACGGCTTGCCCTGGGCTTCGCCAGCGGTCTTGTCGCTGTGCTTGACCTCGGCCACGTACAGGCCCTTCCAGGGCAGGGCAAAGGTCACCGTGCCGTCGTCGCCGCTTTGCTCACCGCGCGACCAGCCCGAGGGCGCCACCATTTCCACCTGCACCTTGGGCAGGGGCGTGCCGTTGAATACCACCTTGAACTCGCCGGGCTTGCCGGTGGGCACCAGGTCGAGCGCCTTGGGGTTGGCCTCGGCTGCCTGGCCCACGTTGGCCACCCAGCGCGCGGCGGGCACCCACAGCATGGTGGGCTGGTTGCGCTTGCTGCGGTCAACCAGCGGGTAGCTGGCCGTGGCAAACAGCGCCTGCGCATCGGCCTGTGTGGTGTAGCTGAAAGCGTCCTTGCCCAGCTTGCCTTCCAGGCGCTGCGTGCCTGCAGCGCTGCGCTGGTCGAGTGCGGGGACGCCCAGGAACTTGTCGAGCGAGCCGGGCGAGGATTCGCGCAGGTTTTCGTTGTACTCGCCAAAGTGCAGGCGGGCCTGGCCGCCCGCGTTTTCGAGCCACACCTGGTGGGCGTGGGCGCTGGTGATGGCGGTGAGGGACGCGCAGGCAATCAGGGCGGCGAGCAGCGGGGCCTTGGGGCGCAGGGACGATGGCATGGCAGTTTCCTTTCGGTGGTTTCAACAAAAAATGTGCGTGCGCAGGGCGTGCCCGGCCCCAGCGGGGCCAGGCGCAATCCCTGTGCGAAAGAAGTTGGCTGCCTGCGCCCGGTGGTCAGGCGCTGGGTGGCTGGGGGCCGGGCGGCTGGCTGAACGGCACCGCCCGGGGCGCGTCAGAAATCGACGCTGGCGCTCAAAGAGAAGGTGCGTGGTGCGCCCACCACCAGGTAACCCGCGCCGGGGTAACCACCCGACGACGCCCAGTAGTTGCGGTTGGTCGCGTTGTCCACGCGGGCGCGCAGCGTGACCAGGCGGCCCTGCACCTCGGTGAGGTAGCGCACGCCCAGGTCCAGGCGGTTCCAGCCCGGCACGCGCAGCGTGTTGGTGGCGTTGGCATAGACCGCGCCGGTGTGCACCAGGCGGCCATCCACGGCCAGCCCGCTCACGCCCGGCACATCCCATTCGGCGCCCACATTGGCCTGCAGCTTGGGCACGCCAATCACGCGGCGGCCATCGGTGTTGGCAGCGCCGGTGGCGAGCTGCGTGGCGTCGAGCCAGGTCAGGCCGCCCAGCAGGCGCAGGCCCTTGGTGGCCTCGCCCTGCACGGCCAGCTCCACGCCCTGGTGGCGGTCCTTGCCGCTGCTGCCAAAGAGGTTGTCGGCGCCCACATAGGCACGTGGCTTGGTGGTGGAGAACAGCGCCACGCTGCCGCCCACGTGGCCGCCGTCAAACTTCACGCCCACTTCCTTTTGTTTGGAGACATAGGGCGCCAGCATCTCGCCCCGGTTGGCGGCGGTGCTGGGCGCGGTCTGGCCCTGGCTCAGGCCTTCCACATAGTTGGCATACACCGACAGGCTTTTGCCCCACTTGTAGACGGCTGCCACCAGCGGGCTGGTGCGGCTTTGGTCGTAGCGGTCGGTCTGCACGGCGGTGCCGTAGGCGTAGTTGGCGATCTCCAGCGACTGGTGGCGCAGGCCCACGGTGAGCAGCAGGCGGTTGTCGAGCAGCGACATCGTGTCGCCCAGCGCCAGGCTGGTCAGGCGCGTGCTGCCGGTCAGGCGCGGGTCGGCCAGGTCGCCGCCCCGCAGGGTGTTGGCGCTCAGCGCGGGCAGGGCCGAGTACACAGGGCGGTAGAGGTTGGTGGCCTGCGTGTTGCCAAAGTCCATGGCATACGCGTTCTTCTTGTCGGCGCTGAAGTGCGACGCCACCGCCACCCATTCATGGCCCACGGTGCCGGTCTGCAGCTTGCCGCGCAGGCCCAGCTCCCCGGTGTTCACGCTGTCCTTGCGGGTGTTGTCAAAACGGTAGGTGGTGCCCGCGCCGGTGCCGCTGCGGGCCACCGTGAGGTTGGCCAGCGAGTTCGCCTCGGTGCCCCGGCGTGCGCCCGCAGCCGCCCAGCCGGTCATGTGGGGCGTGATGTCCCATTCGCCGCGCAGCGTGCCGAAGGTGTCGCGCTCGTTGGAGTAGGTCCAGGGCTGGGCGAAGTTGGTGGCGTTGTCGGGTGCAGTGGGCACCTGCGTGGCGGTGGCGGCCAGTGTCACGTTGGTGCGGGTGTTGCGCAGCTTGTGGTCCTGCCAGCCGATGTCGCCCGACAGGCGCACGTCGCGGCTGCGCCAGTCCAGGCCCACGGCCACCAGGCCCAGTTCCACATCTTCACCGTTCACGCCGGTGCCGCCGCTGTGGGTGGCGGCATTCACGCGGATGCCGGTATTGCCGTCGGGCCCGAAGCGGCGGGCCACATCGGCCGACAGCTGCGTCTGGCCGCCGCTGGCCACGCCAAAGGTCACGCGGTTCAATGGCTCGTTGGGCGCGCGCTTGGGCAGCAGGTTGATGCTGCCGCCAAGGCCGCCACCGTTGGGACTGGCACCGTTCAAAAAGGCCGAGGCGCCGCGCAGCACCTCCACGCGCTCGAACAGTTCGGTGGCGATGTACTGGCGCGGCAGCAGGCTGTACAGACCGTTGTAGGCCGTGTCGTCTGACCCGAGCAGGAAGCCGCGAATGAAGTACGACTCCTGAAAATTGCCAAAGCCCCGCGCCACGCGCACCGTGGGGTCGTTCTGCAGCACATCGCCCACGCTGCGCGCGTGGCGGTCCTGGATCAGTTCGTTGGTGTAGCTGGTGATGGAAAACGGTGTCTCCATCGCATCGCGCGTGCCCAGCACGCCCGCGCGGCCCCCGCGCGCCACCTGGCCGCCGGGGTAGGCGGGCGACAGGCCCTGGGCCGATGCATCGGCACTGGCGTTCACGGTCACGGTGGACAGGGCTCTGGCCTCACCCGCAGCAACGGCGTTGGCGGTGGCCTGCTGCGCCCGCAGCGCGGGTGTGGCCAGGGCCAGCACCACCAGGGCGGCAGCCAGTGCGACGGGGTTGGTGGGGAACGCCGGGCGCAGCAGTGAGGCGGTATGGGTCAAGGGTGCGGAACGCATGGAAGATGGAATCAAAAAAGGAACTTAGCGAGGCGTGGAGGAAGCAGTGCCGGATGCATGTGTTGCCCCGGTCGCCCCGGTTGCACCGGCAGCAGCCCGTGTGCGCGGCCAGCTGTACCAGCCCATCACCGCCACCGGCACACCCAGCGCCACCCATGACCACCAGTCGCCCCAGGTGTCGGACACCAGGGCCGTGACGAGCCCGGTGGTGGAGAGCACACCCATCGCGATGGGCCAGCCCCACAGGGCCCAGAAAGGGCTGGGCTTTTTCATGCTGCGCCCTCCGTGGTGCGTGCGGCACCCGAGACGGGCAACGCACCGCCACCCGCGTATCCGGTGGTCGGGCTGGCCGCAGGGCTGCCCGACTGCACGCCCTTGCACAGCCACAGGTACAGCCCGCTGCCCAGCACCACGATGGTGGCGATGTCCAGCAGCGCCCAGAGGATCTTCATCGGCATGCCGCCGTAGTCGCCAAAGTGCAGCGGCTGCGACACCAGCAGCGCCGTCAGGTACCACGGCAGCTGCGGGGTGGCTGTGACCTGCGCCGTGCGCGCGTCTACCAGCACCGGCTTGAGCAGGCGCGAGGTGAGCGGCTCGTTGCCGCGCAGGAAGAACGTGTTGTGGTGCGGGCTGGAGAACGCTGTGCCCGGGAACGCAATGAACGACAGCTTGGTGCCCGGCGCCTGGGCCTGCGCCACCTCCAGCGCCTGCTGCAGCGGGCCGCGCTCGGCGGCAGGCACGGTGGGCTGGCCTTCATAGGGCTTGAGCAGCACCGAGAGCTGGTCGTACTGCCAGTACTTGATGAGCAGGTCGGCCCACGTGTTGATCATGCCCGTGCCGCCCACCACAAAGGCCCACACCAGCGTGACGATGCCCAGCAGGTTGTGCAGGTCGAGCCACTTCACGCGCGCGGAGCGGTCCCGCCGCACCTCGCCAAACGCCAGCTTGCGCATGAAGGGCGCATACAGCACCACGCCCGTGACGATGGCCACCAGCAGCAGCAGGCCCATGAAGCCCAGAAACAGCTTGCCCGGCAGTCCCGCAAACAGGTCCACATGCAGGCGGAGCATCACATGCATGAAGCCCTCGTCAAACCGTGGCTGCGCCAGCACCTGGGCCGTGCGCGCATCCACCGCCACCGACTTGAAATCGTCCGTGGGCGCCGGGGTGGGCGTGAGCGTGACGAACCACACGTTGTTGTCATCTTCGGCGTGCGACGCGAACTGCACCACACGCTCCGGGTGCAGCGCCTGCGCGGTGGCCAGCACCTTGTCGAGGCTGGCGCGCGGCGTGCCCGCAGGCATGGCGGGCGCCTCGACCTCGGTGCCCAGCAGGTGGCCGATTTCGTGGTGAAAGATCAGCGGCAGGCCGGTGATGCACAGCAGCAGCATGAAGACGGTGCACACCAGGCTGGACCACTTGTGGGTCCAGCTCCAGCGGCGCAGGGCGGAGGGGCTCAGCATGGCGTGGGGGCGGGGTGGCAAGGGCCGCCGGGCAGTCGCACCACCGCCAGCGCCGCCCACGGCACGGGGCTCGCTGTCGCAACAGAGAAAGCGAAAAAGTGGTTCATCAAGCCAGACAACCCGGAAACATCGAAAGACGGGGGGTGCTGGCTGCAGCCGGAGGCCTGTTCAAGAAGGCTCCGGGGGAGGGCTGTGGCTTGCGGAAACCCAATTTTACATTGCAAATGGGAATTGTTTGTATTCGTGACTGTGTGCGGTGTAGGGGTGTTGCGACACCGGTGCGGCCTGCTGCCCGTCAGGTGTTGGGTGCGAGGGCCCGCTGTGCGCACCCGGGGCTGTGGGGCAAGGCGGAGCGGGGAGCCTGCAGGCTATAGTCCCATCGCCCCAATGCACTGGTTTTGCAGGTGTTCACACCTGCGTCTGCACCCCGCGCATCGGCTTCCACAACCCCGGCTGCGCGCCGCTTTCAGGAGAGTTCCGTGTCCACGATATCCCGCGCTGTCCAGTCTGTCGTGCACGCATCTGGTGTGTGCTGGGGCGCTTTGCACGGGGCGCCGCGCATGGCTGCATTTCGACGGCTCGCCGTTCTGGCCGTTCTGTGTGGGGGCAGTGCACATGCCGCAGACGCAGGCACATCCGCTGAGCAAAGGGCCCGGCTCGCCATCGCCCCCGAGTTTCGGCATCCCGATTTTGTCTGGACCACTGCAGAAGGCGACTTGAACGGCGACGGCGTTCCCGACCTGGCCCTGTTGCTGACAAGGCCTAACGGAGAAGGCCAGCGAGAGGAGCGGTTGCTTGTCCTGACCGGGAGGGCGGATGGCAGCTATCAGGTGCTCTCAACGTCCGGCGAGTTCTGCCACCCCAGCAAGTTCTACAACCTGGACATCAAGAACAATTCGTTGTTCGTTCAGGCGGTCTTCTACGCCGACGCCGCCCGGTTCTCGGGCTTCACGCTGCAGTTCCGCTACAACGCCAAGACCCAAGACCTGGAACACATCGGCGAGCAGCAGGACGACGAAGACTATTCCAGCAACGCCTCTTACCGGGTGAGCCTCAATTACCTGACCAACGCCGCCATTCATTCGCGGCGTGTGGGAAAGAAGTACAAGGAAGTGAGAGGCCGGATCACCGATGCGCCGGGCGTGCTGCCTCTGAACGGGTTTGTCTGCGAAGGCTATGGCATGACGAGTTC